>JAOPZJ010000074.1 GCA_025964155.1 Solirubrobacterales bacterium | reverse complement strand
GCCCGCCTGCTCGTGGCCGAGCACGGAGCCACCGTCGTCCTCGTCGCCCGCCGCGAGGAGCGCCTCAAGGCACTGGCGGACGAGCTGCCCGGCGCGACGTACGTCGCCGTCGACCTCACCGACCCGCGGGCCGCGGACGCCGTGTCCTTCCACCTCACCGAGCACCACGACGGCCGCTGCGACCTCCTTGTCAACAACGCTGGCGCCGCGTGGCGGGCGACCTTCGCCGAAGGTGGCTTTGCCAACGTGCAGCGCACGATGGCGGTGAACTTCGACGCCGTCCTGCGGCTCACCGAGGCGCTGCTGCCGTTGCTGCGGGCAAGCGCGCCGAGCGCGATCGTCAACGTCTCGTCGACCGCGGCACGCGTGACGCGGGCCGGCTCGGCGGCCTACTCCGCCTCGAAGGCGGCGCTGGCCGCGTGGTCCGACGGCCTGCACCTCGAAGAGGCGCCCCATGGGGTGCACGTCGGCCTCGTGCTGCCCGGCTTCATCGCGACCGAGGGCTTCCCGCAGGCGGAGCTGACCGCCAACGCGGCCACGCGCTGGCTCGTGTCCACGCCCGAGAAGGGCGCCGCTGCGATCGTCCAGGCCGGACTCGGGCGCAAGGCCGAGCGCTACGTGCCGCGGCCGTACGCACTGGCCGCGATCCTCAGGGTCGCCCTCCCGGCCGTCGCCCGCTTCGTCCTCAGCGGCGGGCCGGCCAAGGCCATGACGACACGCACCGGCGCCGACGACGCCGACGCACGCGCTGCCTCCGCCGGCGCCGCGGCCGATTGAGCGCGCGCAAGCCGGCCGCCGGCCCGCCCCGGCCCACCGCCGCCGCGGTGTTCGAGCTGCAGCCTCACCCTCAGGTCGAGGCTGAAGGTACCTTGATCTCGCGCTTGAGAATCTTGCCCGTCGGGCCCTTGGGCAGCTCATCGACGAGCCAGACCAGGCGCGGGTACTTGTAGGCGGCGACCTGCCCCTTGACGAAGGCCTGGAGCTCCTCGGGCGTGGCGTCGGCGCCGTCCTTCAGCGCGACGGCGGCACCGACCTCCTCGCCGAGGTCCGGGTGCGGCATCGCGACGACCGCGGCCTCGCGCACCGCCGGGTGCTCGTAGAGGACCTCCTCGATCTCGCGCGGGTAGACGTTGTATCCGCCGCGGATGATGAGGTCCTTCTTGCGATCGACGATGAAGAAGTAGCCGTCCTCGTCGATCCGAGCCATGTCACCGGTGAAGAACCAGCCATCCTTGATCGAGTCCGCCGTGGCGTCGGCGCGGTTCCAGTAGCCCTTCATCACGTTGTGGCCCTTGATGACGATCTCCCCGTCCTCCCCGGCGGGGACATCGAGGCCGTCGTCGTCGACGACCTTCATCTCCACCCCCTCGATGGGGGTGCCGATCGACCCGGGCTTGCGCTCACGGTCGGGGTGGTTGAACGAGGCGACCGGTGAGGTCTCGCTGAGGCCGTAGCCCTCGAGGATCTTGCAGTTGAACTGCTCTTCGAACGCCCGCATGACCTCGACGGGCAGCGCGGAGCCGCCGGAGGCGCAGACCCGCAGCGTCGACGTGTCGAAGGATGCCGCGTCCGGGTGGTGCAGCATCGCGCCGTACATCGTCGGCACGCCTTCGAAGACGTTGACCTTGTCGCGCTGGATGATCTCCAGGGCCTTGCCGGGGTCAAAGCGCGGGATGAGCGTCAGCAGTCCGCCGGACGCCATCGTCGCGTTCAGACCGCACGTCTGGCCGAACGAATGGAACAGCGGCAGCGCGCCGAGGGTGACAGCGTCCGCACCGAGCCCGAGGAGCGTCGCGATGCCCTCGGCGTTCTTGCGCATGTTGTCGTGGGTCAGCTCGGCGCCCTTGGGCGTGCCCGTCGTGCCGGACGTGTAGAGGATCACGGCGGTGTCGTCGCCGTCGCGCTCGACCGGCTCAGCCGCGGCCGGCTCGGCACCGGCCAGCAGCGCGAAGAACCCGGCGGGCTCCACGACGATGCACTCAGCGCCCGCCTCGTCGGCCCCCGTCCGCGCGGCTTCGGCGAAGTCGACCCAGGCGAAGACCGCCTTCGCGCCGGGGTCCTTGAGGTAGAAGCTCGTCTCGCGGCCTTTGAGCAGGACGTTCATCGGGACGACGACGCCACCGGCCCGCAGGATCCCGTAGTACGCGATCGCGAAGTGCGGGACGTTGGGCAGCATCACCCCGACGCGGTCCCCGGCGCCGATGCCCTTGGCGGCAAGCAGGCCGGCGACGCGGCGGGTCAGCTCGTCGAGCTGGCCGTAGGTGAGGACGGTGTCGTCGAGCTTGAGCGCGGGATGGTCGGGGTCCCGCGCGGCCGAGTCGGTGAGGAACGTGGCAAGGGAGGCGCTCATTCGCACCGACTCTGCCAGTTCTTTTGACAGCACGTCAACTTGTCGCCTCCTAGCCCAGGACGATCGACCGCGACGCCGCGCCCTTGGCGCCGGACGTCGTGCGGAAGGTCGCGCCGACGCGATAGCGACCGTGGCGGATCGGCTGGTTCAGGCGGACGGCGACCAGGCGCGAGCCCCCGGCAGGCAGCGACCGCGCGCTTGCGGTGCCGAGCCGGCGCCCCGCGCGATCGCGGACCGTCAGCCACAGGGTCTGCAGCGACTGTCCGCTCACCCGCACGCGCACCTTGAGCCGCCGTGTCCCGCGCTTGGAGGCACGAGAGCCGGGGAGGCCGAGCGTCACCCGGGCCGCCCGCTTGCGTCGGACCTTCGACGTGCCCGCCATCGGGGCCGCGGGGATGGTCACCGCCGGAAGCGTCACGAGTAGCTTGCTCACGTTCAGCACGCCGAGGGCGCGCTGCTCGCGGTAGAGCGTCGTCGCGGGCACGAGCTGCAGCTCGTAGGAGGACGTCGGGGTCAGGTGCAGCGCCACCGCCTCCAGTTCGCGGCTGATCGTGTGCGGCCTCCCGTCCAGGATCACCGGGATCGGGGTGGCCTGGTTGCCGGCCACGAGGTCGGTCTGCGTGTCGACGAGCTGCGCGAACACGCGGGTGCTCCCGGATCCGGTGCCCGTGTAGGTGAGGTCCAGTTTCGGCGCGCCGACGACGTCGGTCCCGGCGGTGACCGCGGGGACGGGCGTGGACAGCCCGATGGGCGAGGGACTGGCGAAGATCGTGCCGCCACTGCCGGGGCCGGGGGCGATCGCCAGCGTTCCGGCGCCCTGCGCGGTCAGCTTCGCCTTGGCCGGCGGCAGCGGATAGTCCGGCGCGGTGTGCCAGACGCCGTCCTGGCTGACCCACTCAAAGCGCGGCCCGGTCTTCGCGGTCGGGTCGGCCTTGAGGTACCGGGCGAACCAGGTGAGCACCTCCTGCTGGATCCGTGTGTCCTCGCTCCCGGCGTTCGTGAGGCAGACCCCGTGACCGCCGCAGTGCCAGAGCATCTTCACCTGCACGCCGTTGTCGCGCAGGATGCCGTAGTTCGTGATCGCCTCCTGCAGCGTGAAGAGCGTGTCCGGGGTCCCCTGCGTGAGGAACGTCGGGATCGAGATCTTCTTCACGAGGTCTCCCGGTCCGCGCGAGGCGAAGTAGTCGCGGGACCCCGGCGAGATCGTGCCGGTGGTCGTCCCCTCGACGTAGGCCTGCGTGACGCGCGGGTCCATGGTGCCGCTCTGCGCTCCCGTCGGCGCGATGAGGCCCGGGATGAGCGACGTGGGGACGCCTGCGGCGAACAGGAGGTTGCCCCACCCGGACTTGAAGGTGTCGTCCTTGTCGAGGCTGGTCAGCATCGAGTGCCAGGCGATGTCGGGGACGATCGCGTCCAGGCGGTTGTCCAGGCCGGCGGCGACGAGCTGGATGCCGCCGCCGTAGCTGGAGCCCACCATCCCGACGCGCGGGTCGGTCGGCGCGTCGTTGAGGGATTCGGGCTGGCGCGCGACGAAGTCCAGGAGCGCGCTCACGTCACGGCCTTCGAAGTCCGGGCCGTCGACCGAGGCGGTGCCGCCCGAGGCACCGAAGCCCCGGGCGTCCCAGGTGAGGACGTTGTAGCCGGCCTTGCGCAGCGGCCCGTTGCCGATCGTGCCCGCCGGGTCTGACGTCGACGCGTCGTTGGTCGAGTGCGATCCGGCCCAGCCGTGGCCGGACACGACGGTGGGCGCCTTCTCACCGGGCTTGAGCCCCTCCGCCGGGAAGAAGGCTCCGACCAGCTGCGTCCCGTCGAAGCTCTGGACGACGATGTCTCGGGCCTCGGCGGCGGACGCGGAGCAGGCGAGGCACGCGCCGGCGGTCGCGACGACGCTCGTGAACCTGGCGATGCGCTGATGGCGACGGCTGCGGAAGGACCCCATGGTGGGCGGCGATGCTACCCGCTGTCACGCACCGACGGCGCCAGTGCACCTGCTTCAGGAGCTACGGCGTGTCGGCGCGGCGCTGCTCGCGCTCGCGACGTGCGCGGCGCGTGTCCGCGGAGGCGGCTGGATCGATCGCGAGCAGCATGAGGACCTTCCGGGCCAGGCCGAGGGCGCCGATGAAGTCCACCCGGCCGTCCGCGAGGCGGGCCAGCGCCTGACGACCACGCTGGGAGGTCGGCTTGGGCAACCCGCCCGCCAACGGGGCGGCGATCACCGCGTTGACGTCACCCAGACGGCCGACGATCTCCAGGTCGTGCGCCCGGTCCTCGAGGTGGCGGGCGTCCTCGACGTGGATGTCCTCGCCGCGGAAGTCGATGCGGACGGGGGAGTAGTCGTCGGCAAAGCGCAGCAGAACGCTGCCACGCAGCTCCACGGCCAGGGCGGGTCGCAGCTGAGCACCGTGGCGGACGAGGATATAGACGCTGGCCGCGATCGACTCGTCCGAGAGCTGCCCGAGGGTGACGGACGGAGCCACCGCGGCAGGCTGTGTGGCGTCCGGCGGAGTGGCGTGGGCCATCGAGGGATGCTGACGCAGCCATGGATGCGCCGGTGTGATGGGCAGCACACGGCCGCACACGCCAGGGAGGGACGTGACGCCCCTGCGTTTGCGCGATGTCGTAACGGGTACCGGCCGATGCAGCCCAACGAGAGGAGACGTCATGGCTGATCAGCATGCGGAACACGCGAGCGGGTCCGATGATCCGACGCGGACGCCCCCCGAAGCGAGCGAGCCGGCCCGCGAGGACGACACGGGAACGGGTATTGGGGACGAGAACATCACCAGCGGGACCGAGGAGTCGGCCGCGGAGTTGAAGAAGAAGCTCGACGAGGACCCGAACGTCTGAGCGAGCCCTGGCCGCTACGCCCGTCCCAGCACAAGCACCTGTCCCGGCGCGCGCCGGAGCCGCTTGACCTGCACGTCGCGCAGGCCGGCGTCCACGAGCATGCCCGTCAGCTCGCCGGCCGTGCAGGTCCGCGCGCCGCTGGTGACGTGGAAGAGCACGCCGGTGAGCGTCCCGATCTGGGTGCCGGCCTCACCGTCGGCGGGGCGCTCCTGCTCGAAGACCGCCAGCCGGCCGCCCGGGACGAGCGCGCCCCGCATCCGTGTCAGCAGGGCGACCGCGGCCCCGCGGTCCAGGTGATGGATGATGTTCGCCGCCAGCGCGATGTCGTAGCCTGCGCCGAGATAGGCCGTGTGCATGTCGCGGGTGACGTGCTGGATCCGCCCGCTGAACCCCTCCTCCTCCACGATCTTGTGCCCGATGCGGGCCGCGCCTTCGAGCTCGATGATCGTCGCGCGCAGCCTGCGGTGGCGCCGGCACAACGCCATCGAGTAGCCGCCGTGACCACCGGCCACGTCCAGGAGCGCACGCGCGTTCCTGGGCGCCCCGATCGCCCGTGCCACATCGGCCGCGCTGATCTTGGAGATCTGCAGCAGGCCGCGCATGTACCGGTCCCAGTACGGATCATCCTCGGTGAAGCCATGGATGTTTTGGATGCGGCCGCCGCGCAGCACGTCCTCGAGACCGTCGAAGGCGTCCCACATGTCGTGGGTGAACGCCATCCAGTCCCCGAGCGCCTGGCGCCCGCGGACCGTCAGCGTCCGCCGCGCCTTGCGCGACAGCGAGTACTGCCTGCCGTCGGCCGTCAGGTAGCCCAGCGCATGCAGCGCCGGCAGGACGACGGCGAGCCCCTCGGCGGTCACCCCCAGACGCACGGCCAGGTCGTCCGCGGTGCCCGGCGCCTCGGCCAGCGCGTCGAAGACCCCGATCCGCGACGCCACCATCAAGGTCCGCGCCTGCATGAGCGCGACGTAGCTGTCGAAGATCGGCTCGGGGACCAATCCCGCCGCGAGTCCGAGCGCTTCGGCGGGGGTGTCCGGGCGCAGCGTCAAGCGCATGGGCTCAGGCCCCCCGGGTCGCCGGCGACCACGTCATGGCGTCCGGTCGGTAGCGGCGGCTGCAGCTCATACCGCTCTATACCAGACCGCCGACGGGCACCGTCCCCGCCACGCCCACCTGCCACCATCCCTCGCACGATGGATGACCCGATGCGCGTGACCGGCAGCGTCGCGATCCCGCTCGCGGAGATCGCGCTGCGGACCACGCGTTCCTCAGGACCGGGCGGCCAGCACGCCAACGTCACGGACTCACGGGTGGAGGCGAGCTTCGACGTCGCCGCCTCGACCGCGCTGTCGGACGGCCAGAAGGCACGGTTGCTGGCCCGCCTGGGGCCGGTCGTCCGGGCGGTCGCCCAGGACGCGCGATCCCAGACCCGCAACCGCGAACTGGCGCTGGAGCGGCTGCGCGACAAGCTCGTCCACGGCCTCCACGTCCAGCGCCACCGCACCCCCACGAAGCCCTCGCGCGCGGCGAAGAAGCGGCGCCTGGACACGAAGCGCAAGATCGGCGAGCGCAAGCAGAATCGGCGCCGGCCAAGCGGTGACGAGTAGGGGTCCCGCGACGCCGAGGCCGTGTGGAGCGGCTCTACGAACTGGACTCTGGACTCGTGGACGCTTCAGGCTACCCCGACCCGCTGACCCTGCCCCACTGACGCGCGGTCGCGCGGCGGCACGCCTCGACGATCTCGTCGACGTCGTCGGTGACGCGCACGAGGTCGAGGTCCTGCGGTGAGATGAGGGCCCGCCCCATGAGCTGCTCGCGCACCCAATCCAGGAGGCCGCCCCAGAACGCCGTCCCGACGAGCAGGACCGGGAAGTCGGAGATCTTGCCGGTCTGGATGAGGACGAGCGACTCGAAGAGCTCGTCGATCGTCCCGAAGCCTCCCGGGAACACGACGAAGGCGCACGCGTAGCGGACGAACATGACCTTCCGCGTGAAGAAGTAATGGAAGGTGAGCTCGAGGCTCTGGTACGGGTTGGGGTCCTGCTCGAAGGGCAGCTCGATGTTCAGGCCGACCGACGGTGCCCCCACCTCCTGGGCACCGCGGTTGGCGGCCTCCATGATGCCGGGACCGCCGCCGGTGATGACGCAGAACCCGGCCTCGCCGAGCCGGCGCCCGACCTCGCGTGCCAGCTCGTAGTCGGGGTCGTCTTCCGGGATCCGGGCAGAGCCGAACACCGAGACGCCCTGGATGCCGGCGAGCGCGTCGAACCCCATGTCGAGCTCGGCGCGCATGCGCTCGGTGCGCTCGTTGTCGGTGTACTCACCGACGACCGTCGGCAGTTCGGCGCCGAACAGCTCCTCGTCTTGCGTCAGTGGCTCGCGGGCGGTCGGGTCATCTTCGGGGCCGGTCATCCGTGCGTCAGCCTACGGCTCCCGGCCCGCCAGCACGGCATCGGCTCGCTGCTTGGCGCCCGCGGGGACGAGCTTGCTCACGCGCGTGCGGTTGCCGGCGATGAGGCTGTAGCCGCCACGGACGACCCACGGCAGCAACCGGGCGACGAAGGCGACGGGCGCACCGGCCGGCAGCACGTCGGCGACGACTGCCGCGGCGTCACCGCCGGAGTGCACGACGTCGTCGGGCCCGACGACGTGGGCCGTCTTTAGCCGCGCCTCTTCCGGGACGGCGGCCAGCAGCCGTGCGCCTTCGGGTGACTGGATCGCGACGGGCCTCAGGACACCCCGTCCGCGCTCGTCCCAGCGCAGGAGCTGCGCGACCGACCAGCGGCAGAAGCCGCAGTCGTCGTCGTAGAGGACATGGACGGTGCTCATGTCCTCACCGTTTCCTCGGATTGCGCCGCCCAAACGGCGGCGCGGCCCCAGCCGTCGGGTTGAAGACGCTCTTACAGCCCGTCGGGGTGCGAGACGCCGTAGCCGTTCGTGGGCCGTGAGGTGCTGTGCCAGCGGCTGCCGTCCTGCTTGGCGCCGGAGGTATCGAACCGCAGGCCGGCGACGACCATGAAGACGTGGCCGCTGTTGCCGTAGATGGAGATCCACTGGCCCGGGCCGGGCTGGCCCCAGTTCGGGAAGTCGCCCGAGACGAGCGGTGCCTTGAGCAGCCGGGCGCCCCACAGGGCGTAGCTCACGCTGCCGGAGCAGTCGTAGCCCTTGTCCTCGGGGAAGTTGGCGTGCCCGCCACCGTAGATGTACGGGAGCTTTGCGATCTTGTTGCCGGCGGCGATGATCTGCTTGACCGCCTCGGGGGCGGACGCGGGGGCGATGGCCAGGCCGTCGCTGCCGACCGTGGCCTTGTCGCCGGCGGCGAGCTTGAGCGGTGCGGGGGCGGCAGCGGCGTTTTCGCCGGCGCTGGCCTGGCCGCGGAGGACCTCGATGTCCGGCGCGTCGACGAGCTCGTCGACGGGAAGCTTGTTGGCGGTCTCGAACTGCTTCAACGCCGCCGTCGTGCCCTTACCGAATTCGCCGTCCAGCGTGACGTTGAACCCGGCTTTGGTGAGGAAGTCCTGCAGCACCTTGACGTCGTGGCCGCTCATGCCCGGGCGCAGCGGAATGCGATCGCCGAGGCTGCGGGTGCTGGAACCGGTCGTGGAGTACCCGCCGGCGTCGTATGCGGCGGCGTCGCCACCGGTGGCGGACTGGCGCAGGGCGGCGATCGTCTTCTTGCCGACGGCGCCGCTGGGTTCCAGACGTGCGACACGCTGGAAGCTCTGCACGGCCTTCTTCGTGCCGGCACCGAACGCGCCGTCGACGGTCGTCTTGATGCCGACCTGAACCAGGAGCTGCTGGAGCTCCTTGACGTCCTTGCCCTTGTCGCCCATCCGCAGGGAGCGATCCCCGAGATTGCTCGCCGCGAGCGCGGGCGTGACGGGCGTGACCGCCGGGACCGCGATGGCGCTCAGCACCAGCGTGCAGGCCACGTGCGTTAACCGACGAGACGAGCTTGAGGCCTTGGCCTTGCGGGTACGACGGAGACGACTGGACAGCACGGGGATAAGGCCTCGCTCTTTCGTGTGCCTACGGGGTTAGCTGACGGACTCGGGCTGAAAGAGCTGCCCTACGCCACATGACGTGACGATTCGCCCCATGGCCGCACCTGCAAGAGCGTGCGACCGACTGGTTCCCCCGATCCGAAGCAGACAGGCTGCACCGGATTCGGCGTGTGCATTGACGACCTGCAGAAGGGTACAGAAAACCGCCCCAAAAGGTACATCTCGACCCACCTCTTCTTTTCGAGGGTGGTATTTCGACCGCGGAGCGGACGGATGTCGGAGCTTTACACCCGCGCGATGACGGCGGCGGCGATCGCGAGAGCCACTTCCGCCCGGCGGCGCAGCGACGCCGCGAGGACGTACTCGCCGGGTGCGTGGGCCAATCCGCCCAGCGGCCCCAGGCCGTCGACGCACAGCGGGACGATCCCGGCGAAGTGGCTGGCATCGCTGGCGCCACCGCGCCGCGCGGGCACGATCGGCCGGCCCAGCAGCGCGCCCGCCTCCTCCAGGACGGGGGCCATCGACCCGCGGTGGTCCATCCCCGGCCAGCGGCGGACCTGCTCGGCCTGCAGCCTGGCTCCGCCGACCTCGGTAGGGATGGCCGCCACGACGTGGTCGAAGGCCGCCAACCGGTCGGCGCGCACGTCGCAGAGCAGCTCACCGTCGGCGGGAACGACGTTGAAGGCGCCGCCGCAATGCAGCACGGTCGGGACCGCGGTCAGGCGATCCGCCCCGCGGGGATCGTGGCAGGCGGCCACCGCCTGCGCGGCCGCCGCCAGCGCGAGCAGCGCGTTGACGCCCGCGTCGGGATTGGAGCCCGAGTGCGCCGACCGCCCCTCCGCGGTGACGCGAACCGTCCCGGCGGCCTTGCGCTGCACGATCACGGCGTCGTTGCCGCCGGCGTCCAGCTCGCCCGCCTCGAAGCACAGGCAGGCGTCATAACCGGCGAAGCGCGGACCGTGGACGAAGTCTCCGACACGCCACTCTTCGTCCGTCACGAACAGGAGGGCGACCTCGTCGATGTCCTGACGCCGTGCCGCGAGCGCCCGCAGGACGCCGAGCGCCAGGACGTCGCCGCCCTTCATGTCGATGCTGCCCGACCCGACGAGCTGGTCGCCGTTCGCGCGATGGGGCTCGTGCGCATCGTGTGCGACGACGGTGTCCACATGCCCGAGGAGCAGGATGCGCGCCCGGCCGCTCCCCTGGACGCGCGCGAGGAGGTCGTCGGCGTAGCCGGCCGTCGAGCACGGCACGCGCTGTACGTCCGCGTCGGTCGGCAGCAGCGTGCGAACGATCGCGAGCGCGGCGTCGGCGCCAGGCACGTCCCCGGACGGGCTGGAGACCGCGACGAGCAGTGCGAGCTCCTGCTGCGCGGTTCGTGCGATCTGCTCTGCGGCGCCGTTGACCCAGGTGTCCATGTCCTGCGTAAGGTACGGCCAATGGCTTCTCTGAACGTCGGCGACCAGGCACCGGACTTCGAGCTGGAGGGCACCGACGGTCCCTTCAAGCTCTCCGCCCACCGTGGCGAGCGCATCGTCCTGCTCTTCTATCCCGGTGACGACACCACCGTCTGCACGAAGCAGTTCTGCTCCTACCGCGACAACGATGCGGACATGACCTCGCTGAACGCGAAGGTCGTCGGGATCTCGACGGGCACCGTCGCCTCCAAGGAGGCCTTCGTCGCCAAGCACGGCCTGAAGACCGAGCTGCTCGCCGACGAGCAGGGCGCCGTCGCCGAGCGGTACGGCATCTTCGCCAAGCGTTTGAAGCTGGCCAAGCGGACCGTCTTCATCATCGACGAGCACGGCAGGATCGCCCACCAGCACGGCAACCTGCTGTCCCTCAGCTATGACGACGTGAGCGCCCTCAAGAGCGCGCTCGACAAGCTGCCCGCCGCTGCGTGAGGGACGAGCGGGAGTCGGCTCCGCGTCATGCGGGACCGTCGGCCGCCCGGTGCCACACCGTCTGCTGGGGGAACGGGATCTCGATGCCGGCCTCGTCGAAGGCGCCCTTGATGCGCTCCCGCAGGACCCGGCTGACGCGCCACTGCTCGGCCGGCGTGGTCTTGACGACCAGGCGGATGGTCACGCCGCTGGCGTCCAGCGCCTCCACCCCCCAGATGTCCGGCTCCTCGAGCACCGAGTCGTGCTCCTTCCAGACCGCGTCGGCGGCGGACTTGATGACCTCTTTGGCCAGTTCGATGTCGGTGTTGTAAGCGACGTTCACGTCCAGCAGCGAGCGCGACCACAGCTGGCTCTTGTTGCCGACCTTCGCGATCTGCCCGTTGGGGACGTGCCACACCGTGCCGTCGACGGCGCGCAGCCGTGTCGTGCGCAGCGACACCATCTCGACGGTGCCCTGGGCATCGGCGTCCAGCTCGATGATGTCGCCGACGCCGAACTGATCCTCCACGAGGATGAACATGCCGCTGAGGAAGTCCTTGACGAGCGATTGCGCGCCGAACCCGATCGCCAGGCCGAGAATGCCGGCGCCGGCGAGCAGCGGTCGCAGATCGATGCCGATCTCGCCGAGCATCATGAACACGGCGGTCGCGAAGACGACGAAGCTCACGACCGAGCGCAGCACGCTGGAGAGCGCGTCGATGCGCTGCTCGGTGCGCAGGGACGTCTCCTGCGTGGCCGCGAGCATCGCGGCGGCCGGCCGGCGGCGCGCCGGGCCATCGGGGCGATGCGTCAGGCGGCCCAGCCGGGCCGGGACCGCGACGGCGCCGGGCTGCAGCTTCGCCAGGACACTGCGCACCC
>JAOPZJ010000070.1 GCA_025964155.1 Solirubrobacterales bacterium | reverse complement strand
CGGCGGCGCCGGCGCTGGCCACCGGGGTGGCGATGGCGAGTGCGCCCATGACACTTGCGCCCGCGAGGACGCGATTGCGGGTGAACATGACTCGTTGACCTCCTTGCCGGGCGGGCACAGGGGCCGCGCCCGAGGTTGTTGTCGATCGGAGTCGTCTCAGGCTCCGAACCATGTTTTACGCGCCCAGCCTAAATCGAAACTAAGCGTTTCGTTTCGTTTCGTTTGTCTTGGGCTACGGGCGCCCGTCACCGCATCGGCGTGAACGGTCGCGGTGCCTGCACGCGCACCACGCCCGCGGCGTCGTCGCCCTCGCCCCGCGCCAGGCGGTCGGCGAGCTCGGCCGTGTGGGCGCGCCACCGCTCCACGTTGTCCAGCTTGATGTCCTCGTAGCCGCGGATCATGTCGGGGGAGTCGCAGAGCTCGGCGACGAGGCTGTGCGCGTCCGGCCCCAGGCGCTCGAGCGCCGCCTCTACGAGCGTCTCGTACTCGCCGATGAGCGCACGCTCGACGCGGCGGACGTGCGCGCGGCCGAACGGGTCGGCCTTCGTGCCGCGAACGCGTTTCATCCCCCGCAACGCCTTGAAGCCGGTGTCGAACCACGGACCCAGCTTGAGCTTGCGGTCCATGCCCAGCGCCCGCAGCATCGGCGGGTGCAGGTGGTAGACGACCTTGGCTCCCTCCCCGAACTGCGCGCTGATGCGCGCGCGCTCGACGGGGTCCAGGTGCAGCCGCGCGACCTCGTACTCGTCCTTGTAGGCCATGAGCTTGAAGAGCTGGCGCGCGACGGCCTCCGCCACTGGCCCGGCCTCGCCACAGCGCGCGCGCTCGGCGTCGGCGACGCGCGCCACGAAGGCCGAATACCGCGCCGCGTACGCGGCCGACTGGTAGGCGGTCAGCTCGTCCGCGCGGCGCGTGACAAGCTGCTCGAGGCTCTCGTCGCCGGGCGCCGGGGCGGCCGGGCCGGCATGCTCGAGCGCGGCCACCACGTCCGGGGCCGCCACGCAGGCGCGCCCCCACGCCAGGGCGGCGAGGTTCTTGTCCACCGCGGCGCCGTTCAGGCGGATCGCGGCTTCCATCGCCTCGACGGTCACCGGCAGCGTCCCCTGCTGCAGCGCCGCGCCGAGGACGATCATGTTCGCCGGCATGTGGTCGGCGAACAGCCGCTCCGACAGCGCCTGGGCGTCGAGGAAGACGGCGTCCTGCGTCTGGGACGTGATCGCCGTCAGCGCGTCGTCGAGCTCAGGGAAGCGGACCGACGGGTCCACGACCATCTTGCCGGTCGGCACGGCGCTCGTGGAGACGACCGCGACGGTCCGCGCCGGGTTGGCCGTCTGGAGGTTCTTCGGGTTGGCCGCACCGAGCAGGTCGAAGCCGAGGTAGACGTCGACGCGGCCCGCGGAGGCCTTGTTCGAGCCGGTGATCGGCGTGTGGGACAGGCGGATGTCGCTGATGACCGGCCCCCCCTTCTGCGACAGACCGGTCTGGTCCAGCGACCACGAGAAGTCGTCCTGCAGGTGGGCGGCCATCGACAGGATCTGGCTGACGGTCACCACGCCGGTGCCGCCGATGCCGATCATGCGGATCGTCGTCTGGTCTGCGCCGCCGCGGCGGACGGGGTCGGGCAGGTCGGCCGGCGGCATGGGCACGGCCGGCCGTGGGGCCTTCCCGCCGTCTGTGGCGGGGATGATCGTGAGGAACGACGGGCAGTCCCCCTCCAGGCATGAGTAGTCCTTGTTGCAGGAGGCCTGATGGATCTGCGTCTTGCGCCCGAACTCCGTGTCGATCGGCAACACGCTCAGGCAGGAGGACTTCTTGCCGCAGTCGCCGCAGCCTTCGCAGACGCGCTCGTTGATGACGACGCGCTCGGGCGGCTCGGGCGCCTTGCCGCGCTTGCGCAGGCGACGCCGCTCGGCGGCGCACTGCTGGTCGTGGATGAGGACGGTCACGCCGGGGATGGCCCCGAGCTCCTGCTGCACCTCGAGCATGTGCTCGCGCGGGCGCACGCTCGCGATCGGGTCCAGGTGCACGCCGTCGTAGCGGCCCCGGTCCTCCGTCGTGACGATGACCTGCTTGACCCCCTCCAGCGCGAGCCAGCGCGTGAGTTCAGGGACGGTCATGCCGCCGACGATCGACTGGCTGCCGGTCATGGCGACCGAGCCGTTGGCGAAGAGCTTGTACGTGACGTTGACGCCGGCGGCACACGCGGCGCGGATCGCCAGCGATCCCGAGTGATGGAACGTGCCGTCCCCGAGGTTCTGGGTGAAGTGGTCACGGTCGGTGAACGGCGCCATGCCGATCCACTGCGCCCCCTCCCCACCCATCTGCGTGATGCCGGTGATGGTGCCGCGCCCGTCGGGGTTCAGCAGGATCATCGTGTGGCAACCGATGCCGGCGCCGACGAGCTCGTCGTCGGCCGCGGGGGTGGAGGAGTTGTGCGGGCAGCCCGAGCAGAAGAACGGCGTGCGGACGACCGGCAGCGGGACGAGCTTGGCGCGCTGCGCCTCCTCGAGCTCCTGGAGGCGGGCGCTGACCGACGGGATGACGACGCCCGCCGCGCGCAGGCGCGCGGCGACGGCCCGCGCGATGAGATCGGCGTCCAGCTCACCTTCGGCGGGCAACAGGAGGTGGTCCTCCTCGTCGTGCTTGCCGACGATGCGGGGTGGTTCGGTGATCGCGTACAGGGCATCGCGGAACTGGGACTCCAGGAACGGCAGCTTGTCCTCGACGACGAGGATCTCCTCCAGGTCGGCAGCGAACTCGCGGACCGTCTCGCGGTCCAGAGGCCACGGCATCTGGATGTGCATGACGCGCACCCCGGCCGCCCGCAGCTGCCCGGTGTCCAGGCCGAGCTCCTGCAGCGCCTGGACGAGGTCGCGGTATGTCTTGCCGGAGGCGACGATGCCCAGGCGCGGCGTGCTGCCGCCGTCGACCGTGACGTGGTTCAGCCGGTTCTCGCGGGCGTAGCGCTTCGCGATCTGCAGCCGGATGTTGACGAGGTTGCGCTCGCTGATGAGCGAGTCGGGCGCAAGCATTGTCGGGTTCGGCTTGTGGACGTACGGTCGCCCGCTGACCTCGAACAGCGGCACGAGCGGGCTGACCCGATCCGGGGAGACCTCGGCGGTCCCGGCGGCGTCGGCGACGTTCGTGACGATCTTCAAGCCGGTCCACAGGCCGCTGGCCCGCGACAGCGCGATGGCATGGCGGCCGAGGTCCAGGATCTCCTGAACGGTGCCGGGCCACAGGGTCGGGACGAGCAGGCTGGCGAGCATCGGCTCGGCCGCGCTGGGCAGCGTCGAGGACTTGCACGACGGGTCGTCGCCGACGAGCGCGACCGCACCGCCGTACTGGGGTACGCCGCAGAAGTTCGCGTGCCGGATGGCGTCGGCCGCCCGGTCCAGCCCGGGGTTCTTGCCGTACCAGAGGCCGACGACGCCGTCGCGCTGGGCGCCGGGCAGCCCCGGTGCCAGCTGGCTGC
>JAOPZJ010000025.1 GCA_025964155.1 Solirubrobacterales bacterium | reverse complement strand
GATGTGGGCCACGCCCCAGCCGTAGGAGATCACCCTCGTGCCACGGACCAGCGCTTCCATGACGGTGAGCCCGGCGGTGGAGTGGATGAGCACGTCCGCGGCCGCCAACAGCTCGCTCATCTGATCGGTGAAGCCGATCACCGACACGCGCCCCTGCCCGGCGAAGGCGCGTTCCAGCGCGCTCCGCGCGTCGGCGTTGCGTCCGCACAGCGCCACGACGTGCACGTCCGGGGCAGCGGCCAGCGCGGCCGAGGTCGCGCCACGGATGTCACCGACCCCCCAGCCGCCACCGGAGACGACGACCACGGGTGCCGCGGGCGGCAGGCCGAGCGAGGCACGGGCGACGCCCGCTTGGATCGGCGTCTCGAACTCAGGCGCGGTGAGGCCGCGTGCGTGCGTCACGCGGGCCTGCGGTCCGGCGATGCTGCGGATCTCCGCGGCGGACTCGGCGTGGACGACGAGATGCAGATCGGTGCCCGGGTGGGCCCAGTACTGCAGCGCCGCCAGGTCGGTGATGGCGGACACCACCGGGACCCGGAGGCGCCCGGCCCGACGCGCTGTTGAGAGGACCTCGTTGGCGCCGGGATACGTGGCGACGATGACGTCGGGTCCGAAGGCGGTGACCGCCCTCTGCAGGCCACGGCCTGCGACGAGCGTCGAGAGCCGGCGCGTCAGCGCGCGCGTCGGTGGGAACCGCGCGATCAGCGAGTACTGCAGGTCGAAGAGCCACGGCAGGCGGCGAAGGACGACCTCCGCCCCGTTGCGGATGAAGAACCGGGCGACCGGGCCGGCCACCTGGAGCGTGTCGCGGATCAGGACTTCGGCGTCGGGCCTGCGGGCGAGGATGCCGTCGCGGAGCGCACGCGCGGGCAGGTCGTGCCCTTCGCCGATGTCCGCGCTGAAGATCAGCACCCTCATGGGGTGTCGACCTTATGCTGTGTGCCCGTGCTGCCGCCATCTGATCCTGCCCGCTTCGCGATCGGCTTCGACGCGCGCGACCGCAGTCGGCTGCACGCGTTGTGGGATGAGGTGATCGATTCCCAGCAGTGGTCGGAGGGGGCGCTCACGCGACGCTTCGAGGAGCTCTGGGGCGCCCGCCACGACACCGGCGCGGTGGCCTTCGGGAGCTGGGCCGGCGGCGCGCTGGCGGCGCTGACGTTCGCGGGCGTCGGACCAGGCGATGTCGTCCTGTGCCCGTCCAACACGTTCATGGCGACGCCGCTGGCGGCCTTGCACCTCGGTGCCGACGTGGTGTTCCTGGACTGCGGCCGCGACGATCTGTGCGCGACGCTCGCCGAGTTCGAGCGCGCGATCGGCCAACACCGGCCCAAGGCAGCGTTTCTGGTGCACATCGGCGGGCACCTCGCGTTCGAGGTCGAAGCGATCGCGAAAGTCTGCCAGGAGGCCGGGGTGTTCCTCATCGAGGACTGCGCGCACGCCCATGGCGCATCGCTGGGCGGGGGTCATCCAGGGACGTGGGGTGACGCCGGGATCTACTCGTTCTACGCGACCAAGACCGTCTCGACGGGTGAGGGCGGCATGCTCGTGTCCCGCCACCAGGACCTCATCGCGTTCGCCGCGGCGTTCCGTAACTACGGCAAGCCAGACCACGAGGTGCAGGGGCTGAACTTCCGGATGAGCGAGTTCACCGCGGCGCTCGGCGTCGTGCAGGCCGAGCGCCTGGACGAGATCGTGGCGTGGAAGAACGCGGTGGCCCGCCGCGACCTTGATCCCGTGTACGCCTCGCGCCTGCAGGTTCCCGATGCGATGGTGTCGGGGCTGTACAAGTACATCGTGTTCGACCGGCTCGACCGCTCGACCGGACGGGTCTATGACCAGCCGTGCCACCGGCTGCTCGGTCACCACGTTGATCTGCCCAACAGCGACTGGGTGGCCGAGCACCACTCGTGCGTGCCGCTGTACTACCGGCCGCAGCTCAGCGCGCCGTCGCCGGCCTGACGACCGCGGTCTGCAGTCCCGCGGCGCCGATCGCGTCCAGGACGTGGGGCAGCGCCCGCACGGTCGTGCGCCAGGAGCCGGGCGCGCTGTAGTCGTCGGCGTCGTGCAGCAGCAGCACGTCGCCCGCCCGCAGCGCCCGCGTGACGTGCGCCGTGACGCTCCGTGGCGTCGCGCGGGCCTGCCAGTCCCGACCCCATCGCGACCACAGCAGCGGGGTCCATCCGCGACGCCGCACCTCGACCAGCGCCGCCGGCGTGTAGATGCCGTACGGCGCGCGATGGACCGGCAGGCACGCATCCCCGATGGTCGCGGCCGCCCGATCCAGATCCGTTCGTACCGCACGGGGCGACAGGCGCAAGAGGTTGCGGTGGCGGTCGCCATGGACGGCGATCGCGTGGCCGGCAGCCAGGATCTCGTCCCGGAGGGTGGCGGCGCGCCGCACCTGCTCGCCCATGAGGAAGAACGTGGCCAGCGCCCCATGGTCGCGAAGGATTTCCAGCATGGCCGGTGTGCCCTGTGGGTGAGGGCCATCGTCGAAGGTGAGCGCGACGTCCGCAGCCATCGGGAGCCGACGCGGGATCCGTAGGCCTGATGCCAGCGGCGGCACCAGCGGAGCCGCCGCCGCGCCGGACCATGCGACGGCCAGGCCGGCAACTCCGAGGCTGAGGGACACGCGGCCGCCCATGCGAGCATCTTGACACGCCGAGACGCGCCACCCGCCATGCTGTCGGCATGGTGGATGGCCAGGTGTCGGCCGGGCTGGCGGCGGCCGCGTTCGCGGCCGTGTGCTTCGACGGCGCCGTGATCCTGCAGGCCACCGAGGCGCAGGCCGTCGAGGTTGCGCATGGGCTGCGGTTGTCGTTGCTGCGGCGGCTCGCGGAGCGCCCGCGCTGGGTCCTGGGATCGGTGATCGGCCTGCTCGGATGGCCGCTGCAGTTGCTGGCCCTCAGCATGGCCCCGCTTACCGTCGTGCAGCCGATGCTCGCGGTCGGCCTGATCGTGCTCCTGGTGGGCGGCGCACGCGTGCTGCACGAGCACGTCGGTCTGCGCCAATGGGCTGCGGCCGTCGCGGTGATCGCCGGGGTCGTGCTCCTGGCGCTCGCCGGCCCTCCCCACACCGACGCGCTCCCGGGGACCTACGCCCTCGCGGCGGTCCTCGTGGTGCTCGGTGCAGTCGTGGCGTGGCCGTTCGTGGCCGCACGCGACGACACCGCGGCGTGGAGCCTCATCCTCGCCGCCGGCTGTGCCTTTGCGCTGTCGGCGGTGACGAGCAAGCTCGTGACCGCGGAACTGGCGCGCAGCCGGCTGCTGCCGGCGCTGGCGTGGGCCGCAGCGACGGCGGTGTTCGCGGGCGTCGGGTTCCTCACCGACATGACCGCGCTGCAGCGGGTGGAGGCCACACGCGCGGCGCCCCCGATGTTCGTGCTGGAGATGGCCCTCCCGGTGGCGCTCGCGCCGCTGCTGTTCGACGAGCGGTGGAGCGCGACGGCCGGCGGCGGGGTCGTGGTCGCCCTTGGCCTGACGCTCGTGCTCCTCGGCGGAGCCGTGCTGGGCGCGGCGCGCCCCCCACTCCTCACCGCGTAGCAGTCGCCGGGGCGTCCGGCGGTCGTCCGTCGTGTGGTGACCTCCGTGGTCGCGGAACCGTGGTTCACCTTCGGTCCGCCGGCGCGCCCGGCGGTCCTCCGAGGTCACCAACCGCGGGCTGCAGGGGTGTGAACGGAGTTTCATCCACCCCTGTGGGGCCTCAGGCTCCACGCACCTGCCGCAGGCATGCGCGCGGCATGTGAACGGAGTTTCATCCACCCCTGTGGGGCCTCAGGCTCCATGCACCCTCGCCGCCGGTTCTCCGCCCAGGAGCACCGACGCGCCACTCGCAGGCGCTAGCGCTTGTGGCGCTGGCCCCTCCACTCACCGCCGTCGCGAGCGGCAAGGGCGTCTGGTCGGCGGCGGTGATGGACGGGGTGGGCGCTCGTGACGATGTCTGTCCTGGTGAGGAGCACCCACCCCGTGGCGGCCGCGCAGCCACGACGGTCCGCCGCGCGCGCACCGTCCCGCCGCCCCCTCCGCCGTCAATGCCCGCCGTTCAAGCGCATCGCATCCCGCGGGGCTCGCTCGCGTCAGCGCCACAGGCGCCTCGCACTCGCGCGTCAGCGCCCGCCGTTGAAGCGCACCACCGGTCGCCCGCGCGCCCGGCGGTCGTCCGTGGTTTGGTGACCTCCGTGGTCGCGGAACCGTGGGCCGCGGCCCTCTCGCTCCCGGCCCGGTGACCCCGCAACTCCCGTCAGCGGATCATGCCCGCGCCGACGGTCTCGTTGCTGGCCTCGTCGATGAGGATGAACGAGCCGGTCGTGCGGTTCAGCGCGTACGGGTCGACGGCGAGCTCGCGCGAGACCCGCAGGCGCACCTGGCCGATGTCGTTGAGCCCAAGCTGCTCGGGGGCGGCGACGCGCTCCAGTGTGCTGATGTCCACGACGTCATCGAGCCCGTCGACGACCGCGCGCACGCTCGCCGTCGTGTGCTTGAGGGCCAGGCGCGCGCCCTGGCGCAGCGGTGCCTCGGCCATCCAGCACACGTCGGCGGTCACCAGGCGGGTGACCGTGGGCGCGATCTCGTCGCTGGACGGCGCCCGCGCGATGAGGTCCCCGCGCGACGCGTCGACGTTGTCGGCCAGGCGCAGCGTCACCGACATGGGGGCGGCCGCCGCATCCAGTTCGCCGTCGAAGGTCTCGACCGCGGCGATCCGGGTGCGTACGCCGCTGGGGAGGACGACGACGTCGTCACCCGGGCGCAGCACGCCACCGGCCATCGTGCCGGCGTAGCCGCGGTAGTCGGCGTCGTGGTCGCGGATGACCCACTGGACGGGGAAGCGCGCATCGTGCCCGGCGGGATCGTCGGCGAGCGACAGCGTCTCCAGGTGCTCGAGCAGCGGCGTGCCCGCGTACCAGGCCATCGCCTCCGAGCCGTCCACGACGTTGTCGCCCTGCAGCGCGCTGATCGGGAAGAACTGCACGTCCAGGACGCCGAGCTGGCGGGCGAGCGCGCAGAACTCGCGCACGATGCCGTCGAACACGTCCTCGGCGTAGCCGACGAGGTCCATCTTGTTGACGCAGACCGCGAGGTGCGGGATGCCCAGCAGCGACGCGATGAAGGTGTGCCGGCGGGTCTGCTCGACGACGCCGTGGCGGGCGTCGACGAGGATGATCGCGACGTCGGCCGTGGACGCGCCGGTGACCATGTTGCGCGTGTACTGCACGTGCCCGGGCGTGTCCGCCAGCACGAACTTGCGGCGTGCGGTCTGGAAGTAGCGGTAGGCGACGTCGATCGTGATGCCCTGCTCGCGCTCGGCACGAAGCCCGTCCGTCAGGAGCGACAGGTCCAGGCCCCCGGCGCCCGAGCGCCGCTCGGAGGCCTCCTGGACCTGCTCGAGCTGGTCGGCCAGGATCGCCTTGGAGTCGTACAGCAGCCGCCCGATGAGGGTGGACTTGCCGTCGTCGACGGAGCCTGCGGTGGCGATCCGCAGCATGGAGGTCTCGATGGTCGTCACGGGGGTGCTCATTCGGGGCGGGAGGGGTGGTCGGCGGGTTCGGCGGCCTAGAAGTAGCCGGCGACCTTGCGGTCTTCCATCGCGGCCTCGGTCACGCGGTCGTCAGCGCGCGTCTCGCCACGCTCGGTGATGCGTGTGGCGGCGATCTCGCCGACGACGGTGTCCAGGTCCGCGGCGGTCGAGGCGACGGCGCCGGTGCACGACATGTCGCCGACGGTGCGGTAGCGCACGGAGGTCGTGAACGGCTCTTCGCCGTCCATCAGCTCCATGTGGTCAGACGTCGCGTAGAGCATGCCGTCGCGCTTGAAGACCTCGCGCTCGTGGGCGAAGTAGATGTTCGGCACCTCGAGGTTCTCCTCGGCGATGTACTGCCACACGTCCAGCTCGGTCCAGTTGGACAGCGGGAAGACCCGGACGCTCTCGCCGCGGGCGACACGCCCGTTGTACAGCGACCACAGCTCCGGACGCTGGCGCTTGGGGTCCCAGGTGCCGAAGTCGTCGCGGAAGCTGAAGATGCGCTCCTTGGCCCGGGCACGCTCCTCGTCGCGGCGCGCGCCGCCGAAGGCCGCGTCGAAGCCGTGCGCCTCGATCGCGTCCAGCAGCGTCGTCGTCTGCAGGCGGTTGCGCGAGGCGCGCGGGCCGCTCTCCTCCTGGACGCGGCCCTTGTCGATCGACTCCTGCACCGAGGCGACGATCAGGCGCTCGCCGAGCTCGGCGACGCGGCGGTCGCGGAACTCGATGACCTCCGGGAAGTTGTGCCCGGTGTCCACGTGCATGAGCGGGAACGGGAAGCGGCCGGGACGGAAGGCCTTCTCCGCCAGGCGCAGCAGCACGATCGAGTCCTTGCCACCGCTGAACAGCAGCACCGGCTTCTCGAGCTCGGCCGCGACCTCACGCATGATGTGGATCGCCTCCGCCTCGAGGACGCGCAGGTGGCTGAGCTTGAGGGTCGGTGTATCGATCTGGGTGCTCATGCTGGTGCGACCTCCGGACGGGGTTCGGTGGCGGTGCGGGCCGCCAGCGCCGCCACGCGCGTGCGGTGGACGAGGAAGGCGGCCAGGCCGGTGAGCGCCGGGACGCCGGGGATGGCCCACGTGGGAACGGCGACGCCCGCCTTGCTCAGGACGCCGAGGGCGGAGCCGAGCAGGACGCAGCCCAGCGCGGGCCGCAGCCCGGCGGCGGGCACTCTGGTGATGAGGTGCGTGCCGATCAGCACGCCGGGCAGCGAGCCGATGAGGATGTTCGCCATGAGCACGAGGTCCACGCTGCCGGTGAACCAGTGCGCCAGGCCCGCGGCCCACAGCAGGATCGCGGCGTGGAAGACGTCGGTCCCGACGACGCGGTGCGGAGTCAGGCGGAAGACGAGGATGAGCGCGAGGCCGATGAGCGCGCCCGAGCCGACGCTCGTCATGCCGACGAGGAGGCCCAGGACGAACCCGATGCCGGAGGCTCCGACCCTGACGGATCGGGTCAGCGTGACGCTGTGCTGCTCACGCGCCACGAGGGCCGGCATGAACAGCGCGCGCGTGAGGACGGTGCCGGCGACGATCGCGAGCGCGACCGCAATGCTGATGAGCAGCACGTCGTCGAAGCCCTTGCCGTATTTGCGGTGCAGCTCGTTCACGAGCGCGACGCCGACCAGCGAGCCGGGGACCGAGCCCACCGCCAGCCACTTGGAGACGCCGAGATCGACGGTCCCCTTCCTGAAGTGACGCCAGCCGCCGAGGGTCTTCGTGATCGCGCCGTAGGCGAGGTCGGTCCCGATCGCCACCACGGGCTGGACGCCGGCAAACAGGATCAGCAGCGGGGTCATGAGCGACCCGCCGCCGATTCCGGTCAGGCCGACCAGCACGCCGACCCCGAGGCCGAAGCTGATGACGAGCGGGTCGAGGGTCACGGAGTGGTGCCGCTCTGAATGACGACGACGCTGTCGTCGGCGGCGACGCCATCGACGTGCAGCCCGCACTCGGTCTTCTCGGTGCCCGCCCAGCGGCCTTCCCGGCCGGAGCCGGGCAAGGTGCACGGGGCGCAGCCGATCGACGCGTACCCCTGGTCGTGCAGCGGGTGGTAGGGCAGCCCCTGATCGGTGATGCGCTGCCACAGGTCCTTGTCGGTCCACGCGGCGAGCGGGTTGTACTTCCACATGTCGCGGCGCTGATCCCACTCGATGAGCTGGGCGCCCGCACGGGTCTCGGACTGCTCGCGGCGGATGCCCGTGATCCAGGCCTGGGCACCGTCGAGCGAGCGCTCCAGCGCGGCGACCTTGTCGTCGCCGCAGCAGTGCTCGGGGCCGCTCCACGGCGTGCCGCTGCTCGCGGCGTCCTCCACGGCGATGTCCACGCCGTAGTGGTCCTCGAAGGCCTTCCAGGTCTGGAGGGTCTCGGGGAACAGGACACCGGTGTCGATCGTGACCACGCGTACGCGATCCAGGGCACCGAGGCGGACGAGCTCGCCGAGGATCACCGACTCCTCCTTCTGGAACGAGCACAGAAAGACGAGCGGCTCATGGGTCACGGCCTTGGCGAGCGTCTGCTCGAGGTCTTCGGCGAGCTGGCTCATGGGGCTAGACCGCGCACTCGCCCTCGCCGCGCGCGACGACGAAGGGCACGTTCTTGGTCCAGTCGATGAACTCGTTCATCGTCTCCAGCCCGAACTCGGCGGGCAGCGCCAGCGGCCTGGCGACATCCTCGAATGCCTTGGTGCCCACGCGCGTGGCGAAGTCGTTGAACGGCTCGCCCGGCTCGCGGTCGGCCTCGTACATCCGGATCCAGCTCTCGACGACGTCCGGGACGCGCTTGGCCGGCAGGCGCACCTTCAGGCGCGTGCCGTACTTGACCTCGCCGTTCTCGTACACGCCGCCGATGTGGGCGACGTAGGCGGGGATGGTGTGCTCGCCGACCTTGATCGAGGCGCCGTAGAACCCGATGTTCGCGATGTGGTGCTGTGAGCAGCCGTTGGGGCAGCCCGACATCTTGATCTTGACGTCGCGCGTGAGCGTGTCGGTGATGTTCATCGCGTCGACGCGCTCCTTGACGGCGCGGTTCAGGCCCATCGAGCTCGTGATGCCCATCTTGCAGGAGTCGGTGCCGGGGCAGGAGACGATGTCCGTGATCGTCCGCACGCCCGGGTCGCCGAAGCCGAGGGCCTTCAGCTCGCGCCACACGTCGTAGACGGACTCGTTGCGGACCCAGCGCAGGACGAGGTTCTGCTGCACCGTCGTGCGGGCAAAGCCGCCGCTGTAGTCGCGCATGATCTGGCCGAGCGCGCGGAACTCTTCGGGCGTCAGGTCGCCGCGCTCGATCTTGACCTCGACCGTGCTGAAGCCCTCCTGGCGCTGGGGCTGCACGTTGTACTCGCGGAAGGCCTCGAAGCCGGCGGCGTCGCCGTTCGGGGAGGAGAACGCGGCCGGCAGCGGCGGGGCGGCGGACTCCTCGTCGATGACGAAGAGCTTCGCGTCGATCGAGAAGTCGCGCTCGTTGACCCAGTCACCCTCGAGTTCCTTGACGACCATGTCGCGCACGGCGTCGATGCCGTCGCGGTCGACGAGCACCTTGATGCGGGCGCGGGCACGGTTGGCGCGCAGCCAGTCCTGGGCGTCGAAGATGCGGAAGACGGCTTCGGCGATCTTCAGGTACTCGCCGTCGTCGGCGCGGGCGAAGTCCCACAGGACGGGCGCGATGCGCGGCATGATCGAGGTGCCGCCGCCGACGACGATCTGGAAGCCCTTGACGCCGTCCCTGATCGTCGACAGGAACGCGATGTCGTGGATCTTCGTGATCGAGCGGTCCGCGGACGGCGAGCCGTCGAACGCGGTCTTGACCTTGCGCGGCATGAGCTGCGTCGTGGGGTGGCGCACGAAGTAGCGCACGTAGGCCCCGACGTACGGCGTCGGGTCGAAGACCTCGTCGGTGCAGACGCCGGCGAACGGGTCGCCGGTGACGTTGCGCACCGTGTTGCCGCAGCCCTCGCGGCTGGAGAGCTTGGCGGCGGAGATCGTGCGGATGAGCTTGGCCATCTCGGCGAGCGGCACGTGGTGGATCTGCACGTTCTGCCGCGTCGTGATGTGGCCCTTGTTCAGGGGCGCGTGGCGCTCGATGACGTCCGCGAAGGCGTCCATCTGGTCGGGGGTGACGCCACCGAAGGGCAGCTTCACGCGGACCATGTTGACGTTGGGCTGACGCTGCCCGTAGACGCCCTGCTTCAGGCGGAAGCCGATGAACTCGGTCTCCTCGGTGTCGCCGTCGAGGTACTTGTGCGCCTCGGTGTCGAAGTCGTCGAACTCGCGCTCGATGATCGGGATGACGTGCCCCGGGACGTTCTCGTAGATCTCGGGATCGCTCAGGGAGCCGCGGCCAGAAACACTCATGCGCGGAGAATAGCCAATTCCTGACCGAAGATCAGGTGTTTTTCCGCACCGATCCGGTAGGGAAAGGCGGTCGCGCGGTAGGTCAGGACCGCGAGTCCGCCGCCCTCGCACGCCGCGCGCGCAGCTCGTCCTGCTGCGCACCGTTGTCCGCGCACGCGATCGCCTGCGCGTACGCGGCGTCGGCACCCGCCGCGTCCCCCGCCCGGCGCAGCAGGTCGGCCCGTGCCGCATGCGCCGGTGCGTATCGCTCCAGGCGGCCCTCCGGATCCGCGCCGGCCAGGGCGATGAGACCGTCCTGCGGTCCCCGCGCGAACCCGATCGCGACAGCCCGGTTGACCGCGACCACCGGAGAGGGGTCAAGCGTCAGCAGGACGTCGTAGAGCGCGGCGATCTGCGCCCAGTCGGTCGCCTCCGCGGTCGGGGCGGTCGCGTGGACTGCGGCGATCGCCGCCTGGAGCTGGAAGGGGCCGGGTGCCCGCCGGCGCAGCGCCGCACGCAAGAGCTCGTCGCCTTCGGCGATCAGCTCCGCGTTCCAGCGCGTGCGGTCCTGCCGGTCCAGCGTCACGGCGCGGTCGCCACGAGCCGACACGCGCGCCGGCCGGCGGGCGTCGTGCAGCAGCATCAGCGCGAGCAGGCCAGCGGCCTCGGGCTCGTCCGGCATCAGCGTAACCAGCAGACGCGTCAGCCGGATCGCCTCCGCGCACAGCTCGTCACGGCTCAGCGCGTCCCCGGAGCTGGCGGTGTGGCCCTCGGTGAACACGAGGTACAGCACGCGGAGCACGCCCGCGAGCCGGTCCGGGAGCTCGGCGTCACGCGGGACGCGGTAGGGAATCCCGGCGGCGCTGATCTTGCGCTTGGCACGCACCAGGCGCTGCGCCATCGTCGCCTGCG
Source organism: Solirubrobacterales bacterium (assembly GCA_025964155.1). Lineage (GTDB taxonomy): Bacteria > Actinomycetota > Thermoleophilia > Solirubrobacterales > Solirubrobacteraceae > Paraconexibacter. The sequence continues at coordinate 37,858 of JAOPZJ010000025.1, read as the reverse complement.
GCACCAGGAAGGCGGCCGCGACGGCGCCGGTGTCCAGGCCGCCCAGGCACTTCAGCGTGAGCGCCACGCGCGCCTCCATGGCCAGCGCGGGGTGGCAGCAGGTGAAGAGCAGCCGGAGGCGGTCGTCGACGAGTTGCGTGTCCATGTCGTCTGCCTCCTCCTCGTGAGAGTCCTGATCGTCGGGGCCGGACTTGGCCTCGTGGCGGGCGAGCGCCTCGAGCGTCCTGATCCGGCCGTCCTCGGTGCGGCCGCGGCGCAGCCGGTCGATCGCGCGGCGCCGCGCGGCGGTCGTCAGCCAGGCGACCGGGACCTGCGGGACCCCGTCGCGCGGCCAGCGCTCCGCGGCGTCGGCGTACGCGTCCTGAAGCGCGTCCTCGGCGAGGGTGAAGTCCCCGCCGAGGTGCCGGATGAGGGTGGCCAGGATGCGGCCACCCTCCTCGCGGGCGGCGCGCTCCAGGGCAGCCGCGGGGCCGGTCACGCGGGTCGGTGCTCAGGCGGGCTGGCCGTCGAACACCAGGATCGGGCGCACCTCGACCGACCCGTAGGTGATGTTCGGCATCTTCGACGCCCAGTCGAGCGCGGTGTCGAGGTCCGGCACGTCGATCAGGTAGTAGCCGCCGAGCCACTCCTTCGTCTCGGCGAACGGCCCGTCGGTGACGAGGCGCTCACCGTCCCGCACGCGGACCGTGGAGGCGGTGTCGGCGGGGTGCAGGGCGTCACCGGCGACATACACGCCCGCCTCCTGCAGCGCGGTGGTGTACTGGAACCACTCGGCGCCCATCGCGGCGCCTTCCTCGGGCGTGCCGGGCTGCGGGGTCTTCTCGGGCGCGGTGAAGATGAGGAGCATGTACTGCATGACGGCCTCCGTCTGATCGTGTGGCCGGTGCGCCGGGTGCGCGCTGGCCGGGTTCGCTCTCTTGACGCAAGCAGAGCGCGAAATCGACAGGTCCGCGTGACGCGAGGGTGAAGCTGGCGCGTTCGCGCTCGCTACCAGGGGTGCGCGTCGCCCCACTCGGTGGGGCCGTCCGGCTCGCGGCCGGTCTGCTCGAGCAGCGCGGCCCGCAGCCACGGATCCTGCCGCGGCTCTGCGCTGACGAGCGTCGGCGCGGTGTCGCGCAGGAACTGCTCGACCGCCGCGATCACCGCGGCGGCCTCCGCCTCGGACGCGGCGGAGCTGACGACCATCTTCAGCTGAGGGCGACGGTTGGGCATGCGTGCGGCATCATGCCACGCCGTGAGCGAGATCTCCGTCCTGGACCGCAACGCCGTCTTCGCGGCCGTGAGCCCCGCCGCCGCGATCGATGCCGTGCGCGAGGCGTTCCTCGCCCACCACCGCGGCGAGTGGGTGATGCCGAGCAAGGTCTACCTGCAGTCCCCGCCGCACGGCGACTTCCGCGCGATGCCGGCCCGCGGCGGCGACCTCGCCATGCTCAAGTGGATCTCGTCGTTCCCCGGCAACGGGTCCAGCGGCCTGCCGTCGGTGATCGGCGTGGTGATCGTCAACGACGCGCGGACGAGCGTCCCGCTGCTGATGCTGGACGCGGGTGCGGTGACGGCGTTGCGGACCGGGGCTGTCGCCGCGATCGCCGCGCGGGCGCTCGCGCGGCCGGACGCCCGGACCGTCGGGCTGATCGGCTGCGGCGTCAACGGCGCGTGGGCGGCACGCTGCCTGGCGACGGCCGGCTACGGGCCCGGTGTCTGCTGCGACCCACGAGCGGATGTGGCGAGCGCGCTGGCGGAGGAGCTGGGCTGGCGCGTGGGCTCCCGCGCGCAGGCGCTGGCGTGCGACATCGTGTGCTGCGTGACCCCCGGTCACGAGATCGTCGTGGACGCCGGTGACCTGAGGCCGGGCACCCATCTGAACATGCTCGGCGCCGACGGGCCAGGCAAGGCCGAGGCCTCGATCGGAGCGGTCGCGTCCTGCGCGCTGTTCTGCGACGAGTGGGCCCAGGCCTCGCACGGCGGCGAGCTCACCGGGGTGGTGGAGGCCGGCCTCGTCGGGCGCGATGCGGTCACCGATCTCGGTGCCGTGCTCGCCGGCGACGCCGCCGGACGCCCGGGGCCGGAGTCGGTCACGCTCTTCGACTCCACGGGCTTGGCGATCCAGGACCTTGCGATCGCCGCCGCGGCGCTGGCGGCCCATCGCGCCGGACGTGTCGCGGCGCAGACCGTCCGGCTGTAGAAGCCCCCGCGGCCAGAGCAGCGGCCGGTCGCCGGGGGTACCCTGGCCCAGATGCTGCAAGCGGCCCTCGAGCGACTTGAGACGGCGACGCCCGGCGACGCCCTCGTGCTCGACGTGGGTGGGTGGGGCGCGCCGCTGACACGCGCGGACTGGGTGCTCGACGCCCAGCCCTACGACACGCGAGGCCCCGACGGCAGCCACGGAGACGGCCGTGAGCGCTTCACCTCCCGCACGTGGGTCACGCGCGACATGTGCGACCGCGAGCCGTGGCCGTTTCGCGACGGGCAGTTCGACGTGGCGGTCTGCATCATGACCCTGGCCGACGTGCGCGATCCGATCTGGGTCTGTCGCGAGCTCTCCCGTGTGGCGCGCAGCGGCTACGTCGAGGTGCCGACGGTGGTCGCCGAGCTGCTGCAGCACGAGAGCGACGAGGGCGGCGGCCAGCACCTCGGGCTCGCGCAGCGGCGCTGGTTCGTGCAGATGGAGGGCGGCGAGCTCGTCTTCGTCCACAAGTCGCACGACATCCACCACGACTGGGCGCTGCGCATCTCGTCGCGCTGGCAGGAGCGGATGACCGTCACCGACGAGCGCCAGGGGCTCTTCTGGGAGGGGACGCTTCCGGCGCGCGAGCGGCTGCTGCTCACGCCCGAGGATCACCGCCACCTGCGCGACGACCTGGCCGCGCACCTGAACGCGCGCTTCGAGCCGACGGCCGCCGAGGTCGTCGTGCGTCAGGCCCGCGACGTCGCGCGCCAGGGGCTGTACATCGTCGGTCAGCCGGTCCGGGCGGCGGCCGGCCGGGTCATGGACCGGATCGTCGGTCGGTAGGGGTCGGCGCGGGCGACCGACGCCGCCCGCGCCCCCGTCGTATCAGGCGGGCTTGGCCGGCGGCCCGTGGACGCCCTTGATCGACGCCTGCCCGCGCTTGACGTCGTACGTGTACTGGTCGGAGGCCAGGACTTTCGTGGACTTCTTCTTGATCGTCTCCAGCCGGACGAGCTCGCACCGCAGGCCGCTCGCGTCGGCCTTGACTTCGCCGAAGCCGTGGTGGTCGAAGTCCGCCTGGTCCACCCACGGGTTCACGGTGCGCAGGGCGTCGATGATGCCGGTCGGCGTGTTGGGGCTGGCGTCGTTGCCCTTGATGACGGTCCCGCCGCCCGCGTCGATGTCCGTCTCGCCGAGGGACTGGGACGTGATCGATCCGCCGACGAACTCCAGGGCGACGGGGTCGCCTTTGCCCATGTCGGTGCGCACGTCGCCGGTGATGAACGTGTGGATGTCACCCGTCACGAAGACGACGTCCTTGATCGCCTTGTCGCGGATGTGGGTCAGCAGCTCCTCGCGCTCGCGCGGGTAGCCCTGCCAGGAGTCGAAGGTGAAGAACGAGTCGCCGAGGACCTTCGTCGGCATCACGCTCACCTCGTTGGCGAGGATCTTCCACGCGGCCTTGGAGCTGGACAGGCGCGTCTTGACCCAGTCCATCTGCTGGCGGCCGAGGAAGTCGCGCGGCTGGTCCCAGTCTGCGCACGCCGGCGCGACGGCGTCGCCGCACGGCTGGTCGGCGCGGTACCGGCGCTGATCCATGACGATGAGCTCGACGGAGCTGCCGAACGTCAGCGAGCGGTACAGGCGGTCGCCCTTGGCCCCGGCGAACGCGGGCATCGACTCGAAGAAGGCCTGCGTGGCGTCCTTCTTGCGCTTGGCGGAATACCGCTTGGCGGCGTCCAGTCCACCGTTCGGCTCCTTGCCGGCGTAGTTGTCCTGCACTTCGTGGTCGTCCCAGAGCATGACCATCGGGAACTTCGCGTGGACGTCCTGGAGCGCCTTGTCGGAGCGGTAGAGGCGGTACTTGTCGCGGTAGTCCTGGAGCGTCAGGGCTTCGCGGACGATCGACTTGTTCGGGCCCGCCTTGCCGATCTTGTCGTCACGGACCGCGGTCTTCGTTCCCGTCACCGAGTGGTAGCTCTCGGCGTAGATGTAGTCGCCGAGGCAGACGACGAAGTCGTAGTCGCCCTTGGCCAGCACCTCGTGCGCGTTGTAATAGCCGTGCGTGTAGTCCTGGCACGAGAAGAACGCAAAGCTCACCGGCTGATTCGAGCCGGCGGGCAGAGCCGTGCGGAAGCGCCCGACGCGGGAGTCGCCCGTCTTCGTGCTGAAGCGGTAGTAGTACTCCTCGTAGGCCTTGAGCTTGCCCACGCGCGCCTTGACGGTGTGGCCGACCTTGTCGCTCGTCGCGATCTGCGTGCGCTGCACGGTCTTCTTGAAGAGCTTGTCGGTCGCGATCTCCAGCTCGACGCGCCCGGGGCCTTCGACGCCGTCGAGGCGGGTCCACAGCGTGACGCCGCTCGGGGTCGGGTCGCCGGAGATCACGCCGTCGGCGAAGCGCCCGCCGCGGAAGAGCGGTGCGGGCTTGGCGTTGGCCAGGCCGAGCGCGAACGACTGGGGGGCGAACACGATCGCGCCCGCACCGGCCGCGGCACTGGAGATGAAGCGCCGGCGGGTGAGCGGCGTGTGGGACATGGGACCTCCTGCTGCAGTTGGTGAAGGGCGACGCTATCCGGTCGGACACCCCGAGTCGACACGCGATGTGTGCATCGACGGATGTCCGACCTTCGGTGGGCTGGTGTTGACGTCTGCTTCAACCACCGCGAGGGCGCGAACGTACGCGGGTCCCGAAGACTTCGCGACGCGCCGGAACCGGCTGCCCACGGCGGGAGCGCGACTTGATCGCGCCGCCCCTGGCCGGATGTATGAGCCGCGAACGCGCCAGCAAAGCGGTTGATTATGTACCCATCACTACCGTCGACGGGGCGCACGGATGCGCGGCCTCGATCACCCGCCGACGACCTGATGGGGGGAAACGGCGTCGATGGCCCCTGCCACCGACCAAGGATGATCGATGCCCCCCCGACCCACCTCGCAAGACACCGCTGCCCCCTGGGGGGCGCCGGAGGCCGGAGTCCGCGCGCCGCCGCTTGAGCGCCCACGGCGCGATGTTCCGCCCGTCATCGGCCCGCTGCCCTCCGAATGGGCGCTGTCGAGCAGTCGCCGCTGGACGCACCGCGTCCTCGGGCTCGCCTGGGCGGCAGTATGCGTGCGCTTCTGGGTGTGGTGGTGGGAGCCCGTGCACGTCGGGTCGCTCGGCCTGCACATCGCGGCCACGGCACCGCTCTTCTACCTCACGACGTTCCTGCCGTCCTTCTACTGGTTCTTCGTCGGCCGGATGCGCCGCCCGCTGCCACGGGCTCCACGCCCCGGGCGCCGCATCGCGCTCATCACCCCATGCGTGCCGTCGCACGAGTCCATCGACGTCGTCCGCGCCCAGCTCGAGGCGCTCGTCGCCGTGCGTTATCCGCACGACACCTGGATCCTCGACGAGGAGGACGATCCTGAGGTCAGGCGGCTCGCCGCCGAGTACGGCGTGGGCCACTTCAGTCGCCGGGGGGTCGAGCGCTGGAATGAGCCCGTTCCGCCGTTCCAGGCGAAGACCAAGGCCGGCAACATCAATGCGTGGATCGATCACGTCGAGCGGGAGGGGTATGCGTACGAGTTCTTCGTCCAGCTCGACATCGACCATCACCCCACCACCGAATACGTGCACCGGACGCTCGGTCACCTCGACGATCCGCAGGTCGCCTGGGTGCAGGCGCCGAGCGTCTGCGGCAACCTCGATCGCTGGACGGCGCGAGGCCTCGCCGAACAGGACGTCGTCCTGCAGGGGCCATTGCAGATGGGCTTCTTCGGCCACAGCCAGACCCCGTTCATCATCGGCTCGCATACGACCTACCGGATGTCGGCCATCCGCGAGATCGGCGGCTTCCAACCGACGCGGGCCGAGGACCACCTCGACACCGTCGTGCTCGCGGCACACGGCTACCGTGGCGTGTACGTCCCAGAGATCATCGCGACGGGCGACGGCCCCGAGGATCTGCAGACCTACCTCGGGCAGCAGTTCGCCTGGGCGTACTCGATGATGCAGATTCTCCTGCACCACACCCCGCGGCTCGTGCGCCACTACCGCCCTGCCCAGACGTTCCAGTTCCTGGTGGCCCAGACCTGGTATCCGCTTTGGTCACTGTCGATCGCGTGCCTCTGGGCGCTGCCGATCGTCTCCCTGCTCAGCGGGCGTGCGATGGCCACCGTGTCGGTCAGCCGCTTCCTGACCTTCCATCTCGCGATGCTCGCGATGTCGAGCTTCATGTGGTGGTGGAGCCGCGACTTCTTCCAGCCGGCAGGCGTGCGCCTCTCGTGGCGCGGGCTGCTGGTCGAGGTCGTCCGGTGGCCGATCGTCCTGTGGGCGTTCATCAACGTGCTCTTGCGCATCAAGCGCCCCTACATGATCACCCCGAAGGGGCAGACGGTGATCACGCTCCCGAGCGCGCTCACCCTGTACGGGCCACAGTTCCTGCTCGTCGGCCTCGGCCTCGGCGCCGTTGCCGCCTTTCGCCTCCTGATCGGGGCCGGGCCGACGGAGGGCTACCTCGCCCTCGTGTTGCTCAACGTCGCGATGGTGGTCGGCCTGCTCGTGGCCTCCGCGGGGCTCGAGTTGCGCGACCTGCGCGCTCGCGCGGGCAGCTTCTCCGGGGCGCTCGCGATGCGGGGCGGGCTGCTCGTCGGGCTGCTGTGCGTGTGCGGTGCGACGGGGCTGGCGACGGCCGTCGCGTGGACGCCCATGGTGGCGGCGCTGCGGTGAGCCCGGACGGCGGCAGGCCGCGGCGCCGCTGGCGCGAGACGCTCGTGAGCGTGGTGCTCATCGGCGCCGTCGTCGTGCTCGTCGCCCTGCAGTTCACCGGTGCCAGCAGCCGCGGCTCGGTGCCGGCCCCGGTGCCCGCGCTGGACCCGCCGCCCGCGCTCCGCCTCGGCGTGACCACCCTTGCGCTGGCCCGCAACGCGTACCGCCCGTGGCGCGCGAGCGATCTCGACGCGGTCGCCGCCTTCGAGCGGCACGCGCACCGCCACGCGGACACCGTCATGTGGTTTGCCGACTGGGCGCACACGGCCCGGTTCGACGCCGCGCAGGCCCGTGCGGTGGCGGCTCGCGGCAGCACGCCGGAGATCGCGTGGGAGCCTTGGGACTCCACGCGACCGCTTGGCTCCGCCCAGCCCGGCTACCGGCTCCGGACGATCACCGACGGCCGCCACGACGCCTACCTCGTGCGTTGGGCGCGGGCGATCGCCGCCTACGGCGGGCCCGTGCGCATCCGCTTCGCCCAGGAGATGAACGGCACATGGTACCCGTGGGCCGAGCGGGCGAACGGCAACCATCCGGGGGACTTCCGCGCGGCGTGGAGGCACGTTCGCGCGATCTTCCACCGCGAGGGGGCCGACAACGTCACCTGGATCTGGGCGCCCGTGACCGGCGCCGTCCCATCGATCCTCTATCCCGGCGACGCCCAGGTCGACGTCGTCGGCGTCTCCGGCTTCAACGGGGGCACGCGGCTCTTCGCCCACCGCTGGCGCCCGTTTCCCGCGGCCTTCGATGGCACGCTGGACAGCCTCCACCGGCTTGCCCCTGGCAAGCCGATCGAGATCGCCGAGGTCGGTTCCACCGACGAGGGCGGGGACAAGGCGGCGTGGATACGCGACATGTTCGCGGACCTCGTGCGTCGGTCCTACGTCCGCAGCCTCGTGTGGTTCGACGTCAACAAGGAGGCGGACTGGCGCATCGAGAGCTCGCTCGCCGCGCAGCACGCGTTCGCGGCGGGACTGAAGCGGGTGACTCAGCCGAACGTGGCGACGAGGTCGTGGTAGGCCGAGAAGCCGGCCTTGGGGCTGTAGTCGTCCCGCGTGATCCCGTACTGGCTCTCGAAGCTCGGGTTCGCCGAGTCGGCGTCGCGCAGGTCAAACCACCGGTAGGCGGTCACGTCGTACTGCTGCCGGTAGTCCACGATGGCCGCGACGACCGCCCGCAATACGGAGACCTGCATCTGCTCCGTACGGCCCGAGCCCGTCGGGTAGCCGCTCTCGGAGAAGTGCAGCGGCTTGTCGCCCAGGCCGGCCCTCGGCAGGTAGTTCGAGCGCAGCGCGCGCAGCGCATCGAGCGTCGCCGAGCGGGCGCCGGCGCCTAGAGTGGCGCCGGCGAGCGGCGGGCCCCAGGTGCCGGGATAGGCGTCGAGCCCCACCCAGTCGACGGCGGAGGCGAAGGTGCGCCCGCCCTTCTTGCCGAGCGTGCTCCAGAAGCTCGCCTCCTGCTTGCCGGTCCCGTAGGCCCAGTTGAAGCCGACCTGCAGGTGCGTGAACCCGCCGCGGCGCACTTCGTCCTTCGCCGCGATCACGCCCTTGACGAGGGCGTCCGACGCACCGCGATACGCGCCGTCGGCGGCGTTCGGCGCGCCGGCGATGTTGGCCTCGTTGGTGACCTGCAGGCTCGTGACCCCGCGGTTGCCGCCGAGTTGGCGTACGCGCCGGCGGGCGAAGGCGGCAAATCCTGCGCTGTCGCCCGCCGCGGCGACGGGGCGATAGGCGAGGACGAGGTCGACCTCGAAGCCATTCGCGGTGTACTCCAGGATCTGGTCGGCCAGCCAGGACGGGACGCTGTCGCCGTCGGCAGGGCGCGTGTAGGACTCGTACAGATGGACGGCGAACGGCTTGTCGCCGCGGAGCTGCTCCAGCGCGGCGAGGCGAAGGGCGGCGACCTCGGGCTTCACCTGCCCGGACGGGCCGACGGTGCCGGCGGCACCGCCAGGGTAGATCCCGAACTGCAACGGCGCGGCAGGGACCGGTGAGAGCGAGGCGGTGTGGGCAACGTAGTCGCGCATCATCGAGGCTTTGGGACCCGGGTCAGCCCCGCGGGCGACTGCGCCGCTCGGCGCGGCCGGCCCGACCGCGCCCACCAGGAGCATCGTGACGAGCGCTGTTAATCGTACGCCCACGCGTCGACGGGTCTCCCCGGAGCGGGCGCGGACGAAGCGGATGCGCGGCATAGGGGCCGTCTTCGACGCGCCGGTCGGCATTCCCGGACCTGGACGCCGATTCGTGGACGAGTGGTCTAGATGGTGGATTCCATGGGCCGCTACTCAACCATCCAGATGCCCGTTCAGCCCGGATTCGGATCTACAGCGGGATGTTGCCGTGCTTGCGCTTGGGCCCCGGCTCGCGCTTGGTGAGCAGCATCTCCAGCGCGTTGATGAGCTTCGGACGCGTCTCGTGGGGGAGGATGACGTCGTCGATGTACCCGCGTTCGGCGGCCACGTACGGGTTGGCGAAGCGTGCCTTGTAGTCGTCCATCAGCTTCGCGCGGCGCTCCGCGGGGGTCGGGGACCCGGCGATGTCGCGGCGGTAGATGATGTTGACCGCGCCCTCGGCGCCCATGACGGCGACCTCGGCCTGGGGCCAGGCGAAGTTGAAGTCCGCCATCAGGTGCTTGGACGCCATGACGTCGTAGGCGCCGCCGTAGGCCTTGCGCGTGATGACGGTGATCTTCGGGACGGTCGCCTCGGCGTACGCGTAGAGGAGCTTGGCGCCGTGGCGGATGATGCCGCCCCACTCCTGCGAGGTGCCGGGCAAGAAGCCGGGCACGTCGGTGAAGGTGATGATCGGGATGTTGAACGCGTCGCACGTGCGCACGAAGCGCGCGGCCTTGGCGGACGCGTCGATGTCCAGCACGCCCGCCATGTGCGCGGGCTGGTTGCCCACCACACCGACCGCGTGCCCGTCCAGGCGGCTGAAGCCGCAGACGATGTTCTTCGCCCAGTGCTCGTGGATCTCGAAGAACTCGCCGTCGTCCACCGTGAGGCGGATGACGTTGCGCATGTCGTACGGCTTGTTCGGGTTGTCCGGGACGGCGCTGTCGAGCTCCGGGTCCATGCGGTCGCGCTCGTCGGACGGCGCGACGCGAGGCGGCGTCTGCAGGTTGTTCTGCGGCAGGTAGGACATGAGGAAGCGCGTGTCCTCCAGCACCTGGTCCTCGTCGTCGGCCGCGAGGTGGGCGACGCCGGACTTCGAGTTGTGCGTCATCGCGCCGCCGAGGGACTCGAAGTCGACCTCCTCACCCGTGACGGTCTTGATGACGTCGGGGCCGGTGATGAACATGTGCGAGGTCTCCTTCACCATGAAGATGAAGTCGGTGATCGCGGGGGAGTACACGGCGCCCCCGGCGCACGGGCCCATGATCAGCGAGACCTGCGGGATGACGCCCGAGCACTTGACGTTGCGCGTGAAGACGTCACCGTAGGCGCCGAGGGACACGACGCCCTCCTGGATGCGGGCGCCGCCGGAGTCGTTGATGCCGATGACCGGGCAGCCGATCTTGGCGGCGAGGTCCATCACCTTGCACATCTTCTCGGCCATGACCTCGCCGAGCGAGCCGCCGAAGACGGTGAAGTCCTGGCTGAAGACGCAGACCTTGCGCCCGTCGATCTCGCCGTAGCCGGTGACGACCGCGTCGCCCCAGGCCCGCTGCTTCTGCATGTCGAAGTCGTGGGTGCGGTGGCGCACGAAGGTGTCCAGCTCCTGGAAGGAGCCGGGGTCCAGGAGCTTCTCGATCCGCTCGCGGGCGGTGTACTTGCCCTTGGCGTGCTGCTTCGCCTCGGCCTCGGGGCTGGAGTGGGCGGCCTTCTGGCGCAGGTCGTCGAGCTGGGCGGCCTTCTCGTCGAACGTCGCGGGCGGCTTCTGGCGTGTGGTCATGGCGGGGCGGATGCTATTGCGATGCGCGCATTCCCGCCCTGTGGGGTGAATCCGCTCAACTAGGCTGCGCCGATGCGCGCATTCCCGCCCTGCGAGGGCGTCGAGCACTCCTTCGTCGACGCCGGCGGGGTGCAGCTGCACGTCGCGAGCGCCGGCCCGGCGGACGGGCCCGTCGTGGTGCTGCTGCACGGGTGGCCCGAGCACTGGTGGCTCTGGCACGAGGTCATCCCGGCGCTCGTCGCCGACGGGCGGCGCGTGCTGGCCCCGGACCTGCGTGGCTTCGGCTGGAGCGAGGTGACCCCGGGCGGCTACGAGAAGGAGCAGTTTGCGACCGACATCCTGGCGCTCCTGGACGCGCTCGGCGTGGACGAGTTCGACATCGCGGGGCACGACTGGGGCGGCTGGACGGCGCAGCTCATGGCCTTGCGCGCCCCGCACCGGGTGCGCCGCCTGGCGCTGCTGAACATCTCGCACGTGTGGCAGAAGCCCCGGCGGACGGTGCGCTACCTGCATCGCCTCGCCTACCAGCCCGTGGTCGGCGCCCCGGTGCTCGGGCCGGCGGTCCAGCGCGGGCGGTTCATGTGGTGGGTGCTCGGGCGGTCCGGGCTGCCGGCGGCAGCGGTCACCGAGTACCGCGCGGCGCTACGCGAGCGCGGCCGCGCGGTCGCGGGCTCGAAGGTCTACCGGTCGTTCCTGATGCGTGACGTGCCCGCGGCGGCGCGCGGCCGCTACGACGGCCGGCGGCTGACCATGCCGACGCGCGTGCTCTTCGGGCTGGACGACGTCGCGATCAAGCGGTCGATGCTCGATGGCTTCGGCGCCCACGCCGACGACGTGCAGATCACCGATGTGCCGGATTGCGGCCACTTTATCGTCGACGAGCGCCCGCAGCAGGTGGCCGCGTGGCTGAAGGAATGCCTCCAGGAGGCACGATCCGGCGATGTGCTCAGGAGTGGCTGAACGGCCGGCGGTGCGCGGCGCCGAGGTCGTCCAAGGCGGACGTGAGGACGGCGAGTGCCTGGTCCTCGTCGAGCAGGGCCGTGGGCTGCGGTGCGGGGTCCGCGGGCGCCGGCGGGACGTCCTGGGCCACCAGCGGCGGATTCGGATCGGGCTCGTCGGGCTCGGTGGGCTCGGCGGGTTCCGCCGGGACCTGGCGCAGTGGGACGACCTTGCCGGGCTCCGGCTCGAGGTCGGGCAACGCGCGAAGCGGCGTCGAGGGGTCGTCGGCGACCGGCGTCACCACCGGCTCGGCGGCGGCGGGCGTGGGCGTGGGGGCTTGCGCCGCCGCGCGTGCAGCGGCACGCTCGGCCGCGGACAGCGGTGCGGTCGCGGGCTTCTTGCCGAATAGCCGCGCGAAGAAGCCGGGTTTCCCTCTTGGCGCCGGCTTGGGCTCCCGCTCGGCGACCGCCTCGGGCTGGGGGGCAGGTTCCGGTTCCGCTTCGGCGACGGCGACCGGTACGGGTTCCGGCTCCGGTTCGGCAACCGCGACCGGTTCCGGCTCTGGCTCTGGCTCCGGCTGGACTTCCGCCACTGGCTCAGGCGCTGGCACGGCGTCCGGTTGCGGTACGTCGACCTCGAGCAGTTCGGCGGTCAGCGTGACCTTCGTCCCCCACCCGGATGCCTCGAGCTCCACCGTGCCGCGCGCGGCGGTGCCCTCCCAGGCGACGGTGGTCTCGGGCTCCAGACGGGTGATCGTGATGTCCCCGAACTCACCGAGGTGCTTGCACAGCGAGGCCACGTCCGAGACCTCGGCCCACAGTTCCGGGCGGGATTTCACGAGGGTGCGCTGTGCTTGGTGCGGGGCCATCGCCACAAGGTTTCCCCTCCGACGCCCCGACTCCTCCTGCGCGGTGCGGGGTTCGGTCAACCTGCAACGGATGCCCCGGGCGGCGGTGGGGCCGCGTACGGGGACTGCGACGGCGTCTATGCGCCGGGCTTGACGACCATGAAGAAGATCGCGAGCAGGATGAGGACGCTCGCGCCCGCGCCGACCTGCGCGTAGCGCGCGGCCAGTGCGTTGTACTCCGCGCTCCAGGTGACGGGACCGTCCCCCGGCGTCGCGCCGACGTCCTTGGCGGCGGCCTCCGCGAGCTTGCGGCCCTGGGGGATGAAGAAGGACCCCGTCAGGCCGAACAGGACGATGAGCACCGCGAACGGCACCTGCAACCAGATCTCCTTGAAGTAGTCGCGGTCGGATGCGAGGTACACGCCCGCAAAGAGGGCGACCGCCATGCCCGGGGTCACGACACGACTGTCGATGAAGGCGTGCGTGGCGTGCCACGCCGGCATTGCGCGCGGGTTGAGCTTCCTGAACGACGCATCGATGACCGGGTAGGAGAACACGACGCCGAAGGCGATGACGACCGCCGCGACGTGCACGGCCACGACGACGTCGTAGAAGTAGATCGCGAGGGGCATGGGCGGACCCTACCCCGGCGACCGGTCCTTCAGACCGGTGCGGCCGACGCGAACCGGTGCGACGTTCCTGGCGTAAGGCCCGCCAGGGCCGTCGCCCGGGAACTCGCTACCGACGTTCAGCCCGATGGCCCCCTGGGCCATCCGGGCTAGAACGTCGGCGCGTACTTGCCGAAGACGTCCTTCATCGCGTCACAGACCTCGCCCATCGAGGCGCGGTCCTTAAGGGCCTGCTTGATGTGCGGCAGCAGGTTGTCGGTGCCGCGGGCCGCCTCGCGCAGCTCCTCCAGACGCTGGTCGACGATGGCATGGTCGCGATCGGCCTTGAACGCCTTCAGGCGCTCGAGCTGCAGGCCCTCCGAGGCCGGGTCCACGCGCAGCAGGCCGGGCACCTCGACGGGCTCCTCGACATGGCTGTTGACGCCGACCACGACATCCTGCTCGATGCGGTAGCGCTCCTGGTAGCCCCACGCGGACTCGTCGATCTCGCCGGTGATGAACTCGATCGCGTTGACCGATCCGCCGAGCTCGTCGACCTTGTTGATGAGCTCGTAGGCGCGCGACTCGATCTCGTCCGTCAGCGACTCGACGAAGTAGGAGCCGGCGAACGGGTCGACGGTCATCGTGGCGCCGGACTCCGCGGCGATGATCTGCTGGGTGCGCAGCGCGATCTTCGCGGCTTCCTCGGAGGGCAGGGCGAGCGCCTCGTCGTAGCCGTTGGTGTGCAGCGACTGCGTGCCGCCGCAGACCGCCGCGAAGCCCTGCAGCGCCACGCGCACGATGTTGTTCATCGGCTGCTGGGCGGTGAGCGTCACTCCGCCGGTCTGCGTGTGGAAGCGGAGCATGAGCGACTTGGGGTTCTTGGCCCCGAAGCGCTCGGACATGATCGTCGCCCACATGCGGCGGGCCGCCCGGAACTTCGCGACCTCCTGGAAGACGTTGTTGTGGCCGTTGAAGAAGAAGGCCAGGCGCGGCGCGAAGTCGTCCACGGCGAGGCCCGCGTCGACCGCCGCCTGTACGTAGGCGATGCCGGAGGAGAGCGTGAAGGCGACCTCCTGCACGGCGCTCGCGCCCTTCTCGCGGAAGTGGTAGCCCGAGATCGAGACCGTGTTCCAGCGCGGGATGTTCTCCTTGCAGTACGCGAAGAGGTCCGTCGTGAGCCGCATCGTCGGCACGGGCGGGTAGATGTAGTTGCCGCGCGCGATGTACTCCTTGAGCACGTCGTTCTGCGTCGTGCCGCGGAGCTGGTCGGCCGGGACCCCCTGCTCCTCGCCGACGAGCTCGTACAGACACAGCAGCACCGCCGCGGGGGCGTTGATCGTCATCGACGTGGAGACCTGGTCCAGCGGGATCTGGTCGAAGGCCGTGCGCATGTCGTCGATCGTGTCGATGGCCACGCCGGTGCGCCCGACCTCGCCCTCGCACAGCGGGTTGTCGGAGTCCAGACCCAGCTGCGTGGGCAGGTCGAAGGCCATCGACAGGCCGGTCGAGCCCTTCGACAGCAGGTAGCGGTAGCGCTCGTTGGACTCCTTGGCGCTCGCGTAGCCCGCGTACTGGCGCATCGTCCACGTCTGCTTGCGGTACATGTCGCGGTGCGGGCCGCGGGTGTAGGGGAACGCGCCGGGCTCGCCGAGGCGCAGGTTTTCGGGGAGGTCCTCCTCGCTGTACAGCGGCTTGATCTCGATCCCCGAGTCCGTAAAGCGGCGCGGATCGTCCTTGCCGATGATCGGCGCGACGGTGAGGCGTTCCTCGGAGTCAGGGGTGGTGGACATGCGGAAAAGATACGCCCGCGCGGCGGCTGGTGACCGGCCCGCGCGGTCAGGTCCCGCCGTCCGGCGGGTCGCTGGCTCAGTTCTTGCGGGCCACGACCGTCGTGTGGAACGGGGTGCGGTGCTCCTCGGTGACGGTGAAGCCCGTGGCTGCGAGCATCGTCCGCAGGGCGCTCGGCGTGATGCCCCAGTACCAGTTGACGTAGCCGCGAGCCGGATCGAACGGCTCGGTGTGGGTCGGGTGGCTGCCCGGCTTCGGCGCGAACACGCAGACGTTGCGGGCCAGCGGGCGCTCGGGGAGCGTCTCGGTCGCCAGCAGCAGTGTCTGGCCGGTCACCGAACGCAGGCGCTCGAGCGTCAGCAGCGGATGGGGCGCGTGGTAGAGGACGCCGCTGCACCACACGACGTCGTGGACCCCGAGACGCGCGAGCGCGAGCTCGTCGTGCAGGTCGCCCTGGACGAAGCGCAGCTTCGACCCGCGGCGCTGGTACTCGGCCTGATACTCCGGCGTCTCGCCCATGAGGTCCATGCCCGAGACCTCGCCGGCGCCGGCGGCCTCCGCGGCGAACGCGATCCCGCCGTGGACCTCCCACATGCACCCGACGTCGGCGAAGGACCGTCCGGCGACATGGCGGGCGACGAACTCCTCCCTGGGCGGCGTGGCACGTGAGAGACGGGCGCGCAGGCGGACGGGCAACGAGGGTGGCACGGTCGGCAGGGTATCCGCCGCTGCCGCCGGTTCCGCCCGCCGCGTACGCTGGACGCATGGAGGTCACCGTCCGTCTCTTCGCGATGTTGCGTCAGCGCGCCGGCCGCGATGCGGTGGCCCTCGACCTGCCGGACGGCGCCCGCGTGCGCGACGCCCTCGCGGCGCTGCAGGATGTCACCGGCGGGGTCACCTGCGTGCTGGCGGTCAACCGCGAGTACGCCGACGGCGAGCGCGTGCTCGTGGCGGGGGACGAGCTGGCGCTCATCCCGCCGGTCAGCGGCGGGTCAGCGGCCGTTGCGCACGTACGCATCACCAGCGAGCCGCTGTCGCTGGACGCCATCGCGCGGCTGGTCGAGGACCCCCGCGCCGGCGCCGTCGTGAGCTTCTCGGGCGTCACGCGCGAGGTCGCGTGGCTGGATTACGAGGCCTACGCCGAGATGGCGACGCCGCTGCTGCAGGAGCTCGTCGACACCGCGATCGCCACGCACGGCCTGTGCGCCGCCGCCGTCGAGCACCGTGTCGGCCGCGTCGCGCTCGGCGAGCCCTCAGTGATCGTGGCGACGTCGTCACCGCACCGGCCCGAGGCGTTCGCGGCCGCGCGCGAGCTCATCGACGAGCTCAAGGCCCGCGCGCCGATCTGGAAGGCCGAGGCGGGCGAGTGGGTCGCCGGGGAGCCGCCGGTCACGGGCTGAGGAGGCGCTCGCTCACGCCTGAGGTCGGGGCTCCTCGCGCAGCGCGTGGCTGGCCAGCCGGGATCGCATCCGCCGCCGGACGGCGGGCCACTCGTCGTCGATGATGCTGAACCAGGCGGTGTCACGGATCCCGACGCCCGTGACGATGCGGTGCTTGCGGTGCACGCCCTCGAACCAGGCGCCCATCGCCTCCATCGCGTCGCGCGAGCGCTGGTTTTCGGCGTGGGTCTTCAGCTCGACGCGGATGCAGCCCAGGGTCTCGAAGGCGTGCGTGAGCATGAGCAGCTTGGCCTCGACGTTGATGCCGCTGCGCCAGGCGGCCGGCGTCAGCCAGGTCCAGCCGATCTCCACGCCGAGGTCGTCGGGCCGGAGCGCGAGGAAGCGCGTCGACCCGACGGGCTCGTCCGTGCGCCGGTCGACGGTCGCGAAGGCGAACTCCTCACCGTCGGTCGAGGCTCGTAGCGCCTCGTCGAACCAGCCGTCGAAGGACGCCCGCGAGGCCGGGTAGTCCCGCATCCAGCGCCAGATCTCCGGGAAGCGCGAGGCGACGAAGAGCGCGTCGCGGTGCTCGTCGCCCAGCGGCTCCAGGCGGGCGTACCGTCCCTCGAGGACGCCGGCGAGTGGGCTCGGCCACGGTGCGCTCATGCCAGCCCTGGGAAGCCCGGACCGTGGGCGGCCGTTAGACGGCGCCGCCGGCGACCGGCGGTGCTGTCGGGTCGGTGCCCTGGGCGCCGACCGCCTCGCGGGCCAGGTGCTCCTCGGCCAGCATCGGGTTGTCGGCGGAGCGCTTGACGACGGTCAGCAGGTCCGACATGGAGCTGACCTCCTCGACCTGCTCCTTGAGGAACCACTGCATGAACTGCTCGGACACGTAGTCGCGCTCGTCACGGGCGATGCCGGCAAGCTCGCCGATCTGGTCGGTGACGCGCTTCTCCTGCTCCAGCGCGATGGCGACCGGCTCCACGATGTCGGAGAACGAGTTGCGCGGAGCAGCGACGGGTGGGATGACGGGCTCCTCGTCGGCATCCATCAGATACCGGACCATCATCATCGCGTGGTTGCGCTCCTCGAGCGCCTGGGCGTAGAAGAACGCCGCCAGGCGGGGGAGTGTCTCGCTGTCGTAGTAGACCGCCACAGCGATGTACTGCTGGCTGGCGGCGAACTCGTAGGCGATCTGCTCGTTGAGGCGGGCGGTGAAGGCGGGGGCGGGCACGTGCGCCAGCGTACAAGACGCGCTGGCGCGCACCGCGTCCACGTCGTGGCGGGCCGTGAGCCCGCGCGAACCCCGGACTCTTCAGCGCGGGCGCAGCAGCACGACGGCAGGGTGCCCCGGGTCCAGCGGGGCCAGGGTGCCCGGGTCCACCGGGACGGGCGCGGGGGCCACGAAGCGCCGCACCGCCCACGTGTCACCCGTGTCCGCGCCCGCGAGCTGAAAGCCCGGAGGCACGACGTCCGTGGGCAGCCGCGGTGTCGTGCGCGCGCCGCCCGGCCGCGCGCCGGCGACCTTCACGACGTCGATCTCGCGCACGGGCACGGGCACGCCGGCGGGCACGGCCCGGGTGCCCGCCCCGAGGTACAGGCGTACGGGCGCCCTGCCCTCCGCGTCGGCGACGACGAGCCGCGGACCCTGGGCGCCACGGGTCGCGGCCTCCACGGCGGCGCGAAAGTCATCGCGCTGGTAGATCGGGTCGGCGGCGACGGCGATCGCGCACACGAGCCCCGTGGCGAAGAGGGCCGCGACGGCCGCACCGCCCAGCATCCGCGCGGGCAGGGCGACCGCTCCGGCGGCCAGCAGCGCGAGCACGAGCGGCAGGACGCCGACGACGTTGCGCGTCAGCACGAAGTCCTGTCCGACGGCCGCGGCGAGCAGCGGCAGCAGGACGCCGGCGGCGGCGACCGTGACCACGACCAGCGATCCTGGGGGCGGCGGTCGCCTGACGCCGGCGGCCGCGACGGTGACCACGACCCGCGGCGGACGTGGTGCCCGCCTGAAACGCAGTATCCGCACCAGTCCGGCCAGCGCCACGAGCACGGCCACCGCCCCGACGACGGTCAGCAGCGTCTGGACCGGCGCGTCGTACCCGACGAGCACTTGCTTGGGCACCTGGGCCACGCGTCTGCCGAGCGACTCCTGGGCGATGAAGGACGCACGGCCGGCGTCGCGCTGATGCAGCAGCAGGGGGGCGAGGGCGACCGCACCGACCCCCGCCGCCCCGACTGCCGCCAGCGCTCGCGCCCGCAGCACCCAGAGCGCCCAGCCGGCCTCCGCGACCACGATGAAGAGCGCAAAGTGATGCGTCCACATCGCCGCGATCACCAGGGTCGCCCACGCCGCCAGCCGTCCGCGTGAGGGGTGCTCCAGCGCCCGCAGCAGCGCGAGCACCGAGCCGGCGGTCAGCAGCATCAGCAGCGCGTACGCACGCGCCTCCTGTCCGTACCAGACGGTGAGCGGGCTGACGGTGGCCAGTGCGGCGGCGAAGACGGCGGCGCGCCCCCGTCCCTCCGCGTCGACGTCGACCAGGCGGGCCGCGAGCGCCGCGACGACCGGCACCGTCGCGGCGCTGATGAGCGCGCTCAGCAGGCGCGTGCCCACCTCGCCGGTCCCGGCGACCTGTGTCCACAGCCAGGCCAGCACGTAGTACAGCGGTGGCGTGGACTCGCCGTTGAAGACCCCGCGCAGCATCCCGCCGAACGACCGGTTCAGCAGCTGCACCGTCGCGGCCTCGTCCGACCAGTAGCTCTGGACGTCCAGCGTCACCACCCGCAGGAGCAGGGCGACGAGCGTGAGCGCGACGACGGACCGGCGGGTGGACATCCGGGCCGAGACTACGCAACGCCCCAGGCGCAACGTTTTGCCCCACACGGCTACGCTCGATCGATGCGACGACGGACCGTCCTGTCCCTGGCGCTCGTCGCCCTCGCCGTCGGTGGTGCTCCTGCGGCGGCCGCCGTGGCGGCGGCGCCGATCCCACCATTGCCGGCCGGATTCATCGGGGTCAACGCCGACGGTCCGCTGCTGGATGACCCGTCCGTGAACGTCGACACCGAGCTCGGCCGCATGCGGACCACCGGCCTTACGCAGCTACGGGCGGTCTTCGACTGGGCGGCCGCGCAACCGACCGGTCCGGACAGCACGGACTTCAGCAAGCTCGACACGCTCGTCGGCGCCGCCGCCAAGCGCGGGCTGGCCGTCCTGCCGGTCGTCATCCACAGCCCGGCGTGGGCCGCCGACCAGGCCGCAGGGACGGACCCGTACGCCGCGCCGCCCAAGGACCCGGGGACGTACGCGGCGTTCCTCACGACGCTCATCCGGCGGTACGGGCCGGCGGGCAGCTTGTGGGCAGAGCATCCCGAGCTGCCGCGCACGCCGATCCGCCGCTGGCAGATCTGGAACGAGCCCAACATCGTGCGCTTCTGGTCGCGCCAGCCGTTCGCCAAGACGTATACCGCGCTGCTGAAGGCCGCCGACGTGGCCGTCGGCGCCGCCGACCCCGGCGCCCGCGTCGTTCTCGGCGGGATCACCAACGGCCTGAACTCCCCCGCCTGGGACGCGCTGAGCCAGCTCTACAAGGCGGGCGCCGGCGGGCACTTCGACGTCATCGCCGTGCACCCGTACACCGGCACGGCGGCCCATGTGATCGAGACGCTCCGCCGCGTCCGCGCGGCGGCCCGGCAGCACAACGGCGCCAAGACGCCGATCGCGCTGACGGAGCTGTCGTGGTCCTCCGGCGGCGGTAAGCGCAAGGGCGTCACCTGGGACACCACCGAGGCGGGTCAGGCCAGGATGCTGACGCTCGTCTTCCAGCAGATCGCCAAGTACCGCGTGTCCCTGCGGATCACCTCGGCCTACTGGTACACGTGGCTCTCGCCGCAGCCAAATCCGGCGAACGGCTGGGAGTTCTTCGCCGGGCTGAACCGCATGCAAGGCGGGAAGGTCACGGCCAAGCCCGCGCTGGCGGCGCTGCGGCTCTCGATCCGCCGGTTGAGCGCCCGCTGAGGGCCGCGTCGGTCGCGGGGCGCGCGCGGGTCGGCGCGTGCACCTATTGTTCTCGCGATGTCTACGTGCGTGGTCACCGGCGGGGCCGGCTTCCTGGGGTCGCATCTGTGCGACGAACTGCTGAAGCGCGGTCACCGCGTCATCTGCGTGGACAACCTGGAGACGGGCTCGCTGACGAACATCGCGCACATCCGCGTGCCCGAGTTCGTGTTCCGTCAGCTCGACATCATCGAGCCGTACTTCGTGGAGGAGCAGGTCGACTTCGTCTACCACCTCGCGTCGCCGGCCTCACCGATCGACTACCTGCGTCTGCCGCTGCACACGCTGAAGGTCGGGTCGCACGGCACGCACCACACGCTCGGCCTGGCGAAGAAGCATCGCGCCCGGTTCCTCATCGCGTCGACCTCCGAGGTCTACGGCGATCCCAAGGTCCACCCGCAGCCTGAGAGCTACTGGGGGCACGTCAACCCGATCGGCCCGCGCGGCGTGTACGACGAGGCCAAGCGCTACGCCGAGGCCCTGACGATGGCCTACCACAACCAGCAGGGCGTGGACACGGCGATCATGAGGATCTTTAATACGTATGGTCCGAGGATGCGTCCGTTCGACGGGCGCGCGATCCCGACGTTCATGCGTCAGGCGCTGCAGGACCTGCCGATCACGGTCTTCGGCGACGGCAGCCAGACGCGCTCGTTCTGCTACGTCGACGACCTCATCAACGGCATGATCGCGCTGGCGGAGTCCGGCCGGCACGAGCCGTGCAACATCGGCAACCCGGACGAGTTCACATTGCTCGAGCTCGCCCACGCGGTCGTGGACGTCACGGGATCGGCGAGCAAGATCGTGTTCGAGTCGCTGCCGACCGACGACCCGCAGCAGCGGCGCCCGGACATCGGCCGCGCGCAGGAATGGCTGGGCTGGGAGCCGCAGGTCAGCCTCCGGGAGGGACTGCAGAAGACCCTCGATGGCGCCGGCCGCGCAGGACTCATCGGACGCGCCCGGTAGGGTCCACAAGACCTCCGGGGAGGGTAGGACCCGGTCCGCGCACATCCGGTGCCGGGCCACACCAGGGTCACACAGCCGATGACAAACGCACATACTTCTGCCACGCCGGCTCGTTAGGTGCAGGGAATGCAGATGCGTCAGACACCTGATGCCCCGCGCCGCGATGGCGAGGGATCGGCGCCGCCCGAGCTGACTCAGGCGATGGACCGTCCGCTGCCCGGCCGCGATGTGCGGTCCCGGCGCCCCGCCCTGGGGTTCCTGCTGCGCTTGGACACCGCGCGCCGCTTCGCGCGCGTGGGCTCGCTGCTCGCGCTGGACTTCGCGGCGATCTTCGGCGCGATCCTCACCGCCCTGGTGCTGAAGGCATACCTGCGGGACAAGTGGAACTTCGATCGCTCGCTCGGTGAGGCGCGCCACTCGTTCGCGTTCGCCTACCTCGTCGCCACGCTGCTCTTCGCGCGCAGCGGCCTGTACGCCGAGCGCGCGGTGCGCCCCGGCCTGGCCGTGATCGTCGCCTCGCTGTTCCAGACGATGTTCGTCACGGTCATCTTCGCGGTCGTGCAGGGCGAGCAGTTCTCCAGCTACTACATCTTCTACGGCACGCTCTTCTTCGCGGTGGCGTACGTCTCGACGGCGCGCTACCTCTACGAGCGCCTCACCGGCTGGGCGCTGAAGGCCGCCGGCTATCGGCGTCGCGCGGTGCTCGTCGGTACCGGCCGCCACATCGACGCGGTCGGCAAGGCGCTGTCGTCCGGCCCGCACCCCGCGGTCAGCGTCGTCGGCTTCATCTCGCTCGTCCCCCGTCCGAACAACGGCATGAAGTCCCTGGGCCGGCTCGAGGACCTGGACGAGATCATCAACGAGCATCGCCTCGACGAGGTGATCATCGCCGACTACGACTTCCCCCAGCAGGAGGCCGTCGACCTCGTCGCGCGCTGCCACCAGAAGGGCGTGCGCGTGCGCGTGGCGCCGTCGACGATGGAGATCCTCATCCATCGCGCCGAGTTCGTCCCCGGGCAGACGGTCCCGCTCTTCGAGCTCAAGCCCCCGGTCTTCGACGGCATCGACTTCGCCGTCAAGCGCGGGTTCGACGTGACGGTCGCCACGCTCCTGCTCATCGTCCTCAGCCCGGTGCTCGTCGCCAGCGCGCTCTTCATCAAGCTCACGTCCCGCGGCCCGACGATCTACCGCTCGATCCGGCCGGGCATCGGCGGCGTGCCGTTCGCGTGCCTGAAGTTCCGCACGATGTACCGGGACGCGGATCAGCGGCAGATGGACCTCGAGTCGCTCAACGAGGCCTCGGGTGCGCTCTTCAAGATCAAGGACGACCCGCGCATGACGCCGGTCGGCCGCCTGCTGCGGCGCTTCTCCTTGGACGAGCTGCCGCAGCTGCTGAACGTCCTGAAGGGCGACATGTCGCTCGTCGGCCCCCGCCCGCTGCCCCAGCGCGACTTCGAGCGCCTGCACGAGTGGCACAAGAAGCGCTACCTCGTGCTGCCGGGCATCACCGGCCTGTGGCAGGTCTCCGGGCGCAGCGACCTGGACTTCGACGACCTCGTGCGCCTGGACTTCCTCTACCTCGAGCGGTGGTCGGTGTTCCTGGATCTGACGATCCTCGTCAAGACGGTCCCCGCGGTGTTCACGCGCCGCGGCGCGTTCTAAGAAGGTGCCTCGATACCCGTACGTAGGCCGCGTGAGGTATTGAGACGGCTTCTACGAGCGCATCCGTGAGTCGCAAGGTCCGCCGTCTCGTGGTCGCCGCGCCGATCCTGTTCGTCGTGCTGGCGACCCTCGGGGCGATTGCGAGCTACTACGACAACCGGGGCGGCCCGTCGGCCAAGGCGCTGCCGTCCGCGCCGCTGCGCGAGCTGGGCAAGGCGCACGACATCACGGTCGGGACCGCGGTGGACGACGCCGCGCTGCGCAATGAGCCCGGCTACCGCGAGGACCTCGCCCGTGAGTTCGGCGGGCTGACGCCCGAGAACGCGATGAAGTGGGACGCCCTCGAGCCCCAGCGCGGCTCGCTGCACTGGGCGGCCGCCGACCGCGCGGTCGACTTCGCCGGCAAGCACGACATGACCGTCCGCGGGCACACGCTCGTCTGGCACGCGCAGCTGCCGGCGTGGATCGCCGACGGCAAGCTCGGCGCCGCCGACCTGCGTCAGGTCATGCGCGACCACATCGCCACCGTCATGGGTCGCTACAAGGGTCGCGTGCGGACCTGGGACGTCGTCAACGAGGTCGTCGCGGACGACGGCGGCCTCCGCAAGTCGGTGTGGTCGGACACGCTCGGGCCGGTCTTCGTCGCCGAGGCCTTCGCCGCCGCCCGCCGGTCGGACCCCAAGGCGCGCCTGGCGATCAACGAGATCGGGGCCGAGAGCCTCGGTCCCAAGTCCGACACGCTCTATCGCATCGCCAAGGAGCTGAAGGCCCGCGGCCTGCTGGACGAGGTCGGCTTCCAATCGCACTTCACGCTGGACGGCGTCCCCGCGACGATGCGCAAGAACCTCGAGCGCTTCGCCGCCCTGGGCCTGGACGTGGCGATCACGGAGGCCGACGTCCGCGTCCGCGACCCGGGGACGCCGGAGCAGCTGGCGGTCCAGGGCGAGGTGTACGCCGACCTCGTGAACACCTGCCGCGCGGTGGCGCGCTGCCACGCCCTGACGGTCTGGGGGTTCACCGACCGTCACTCGTGGATCCCCGAGAGCTCACCGGGCTACGGCAGCGCGACGCTGCTGGACCGCGAGCTGAACCCCAAGCCCGCCTACCGCGACTTTGCGGCCGCGTTACGGCGCCCGTAGGCCGTCCCGACGCCGAGTCCCGCCTGGTGTCCGCGGGGCGGACACTGACCGGGACTCGGCTTCCCACGACCCCAATCGACGCCGAGTTGGGTCACGGCCGTAAGGTTTCCGGCGTGAACCCGCGCCGCGCCGTCCTTCCCGCCCTCGTCGCCTCCGCCCTCGGGCTCTTCGCGGGGGTGGGCAGCGCCGAGGCCGCCACCGCCGCGTCGAAGCAGCTGTTACGCGCGGGCGCCGGCCAGGCGGACATCACCCCTCCGCAGACCGGCTACTTCCTCGGCGGCTGGACCCGGGCGGACCGTTTGGCCCTCGGACAGAGCACCCGGCTGTACTCCAACGCGCTCGTCCTGCAGCGCGGCACGCGGAAGCTCGCGCTCGTGGCGGTCGAGCTGTTCGCCGTCCCCGCCGGCTTCCAGGAGGACGTCGCGCGGCTCGTGGCCGACCTCGGGTATGACCGCACGACGATCCTCATGGCCGCTTCGCACACGCACTCCGCGCCCGGGGGCTACGCGAACAACCCGACGTACAACACCGCCGCGCCGAGCCTTGAGACGATCGACAACCCCGCGAGCTTCCCGGCGTTCGTCAACCCCGCACCGGCCGACCGGCAGCTCTACACGTTCCTCGTCAAGCAGGTCGCCGCGTCGATCCGTCGGGCCGACGGCGACCGCGCGCCGGCCGCCGCCGGCTGGGCGACCACCGAGCTGCGCGGCCTGACCGTCAACCGCTCGATCGAGGCGCACCTGGCCGACCACGGCATCCATGTGGCGACCGGACAAGGGACGCCGCAGATGGATCCGCTCGGCGTCGACGACACGATCGATCCCGAGGTCGACGTCCTGCGCGTCGACAAGCTCGTCCGGCGCAAGAGCAGGACCGTCCACGTCCCGATCGGCGCGTACTCGAACTTCGCCGACCATGGCACCGTCGTGAAGTCCGGCGAGCAGGTCTACTCCGGTGACCATCACGCGGCCGCGTGGCGCCTGTTCGCCGACAAGGTGCGCAAGGTCGCCGACATCCCGCGGGGCCAGACGGTCGTCAACGTCTACCCGAACGGCGCCGAGGGCGACCAATCCGCCGGGCTGACGCACACCGGCATCGACGGGGCGCGGGCGGTCGGCGGGGCGGAGGCCGCGAAGATGTTCGAGGCCTGGAAGGCCGCGGGCAAGGGCCTCAGCCGCACGCCGGCGCTCGACGTGCGCTGGACGCGCAGCTGCTTCTGCGGGCGCCAGACGGCGACCGGTCAGGTGGACAGCGCCGGGCAGCTCGGGATCGGCTTCCTCACCGGGTCCGAGGAGGGTCGCGGCCCGCTGTACGAGCTCACGCACATCTCGTTCGAGGGTCGCAAGAACCCGATCGTCGACCCCGTGCAGGGCGACAAGATCGTGGCGATCGGGGCGAACGCGGCGCAGGCCGTCCCGCTCAGCGTCACCCGCATCGGCGACGGCGTCCTCGTCGGCGTGCCCGGCGAGCCGACGAAGGAGGTCGGGGTGCGCGTGCGCGCCGCCGTCCGCGGACCGCTGGCGCCGAAGGGGATCAAGCACGTCGTCATCGCCGGGCTGGCCAACGAGTTCATCCAGTACATCACCACCCCCGAGGAGTACGGCGAGCAGAGCTACGAGGGCGCCTCGACGCTCTTCGGCCGCAACGAGGCGACCTTCCTGCAGGAGCGCTACGCGGAGCTGGCGGGGCAGCTGGCCAGCGGCGCGCCGGCGCAGGCGCCCTACCCGCTGGACGTCAGCTACGGCGTGAAGCCCGACGGCCCGGACTACCCGGCGGGCGCCGCGGCGGGCGTCCTGACCGGTGAGCCGGCGGCCGCGTCGGTCAAGCGCGGGCAGGACGTGAAGATCACCTGGACGGGCGGGCCGCTCGGCCGCGATCGCCCCGTGGACCGCGCGTTCGTCTCGGCCCAGCGCCTGGTCGGCGGACGCTGGCGCACCGTCGACTCTGACCTCGCCCTCCACACGCTGTGGCACGTCGACGCCAAGGGCAACTACGACGCGACGTGGACGGTCCCGGGCTTCGTCCCCGACGGCACCTACCGCCTGCGCGTGACCGCGACGAAGTACGAGCTCGTCACGAGGACCTTCGCGGTGACGGCCGCGGGGTGAGCGGGCGCCGCGGCCTGAGTGACCGGGACGGTTGCTCGCCGATCCGCGACAATGGCCGGTAGGAATGGCTGAACTGAAGCGCTACCGCTACCTCTTCGAGCAGATGGTCCGCCGGGAGCTGCGCCAGAAGTACCAGGGGTCGGCGCTCGGCGTGGCGTGGTACATCGTCAACCCGCTGGTCCTGATGGCCGCCTACTACCTCATGTTCGGCGTCATCTTCAAGGTTGCCAAGCATGCGGACTACCCCCTCTTCCTGATGGTCGGCCTGGTCGTCTGGGTCTTCTTCAGCCAGTCGCTGCTGAGCTCCGCGCCGTCGCTGCTGGACCAGGGCGCGCTGATCCGCAAGGCGCCGTTCCCGCGCGAGACGATCCCGGCGGCCGTCGTCACCGTCCAGGCCGTGACGTTCCTCGTCGTGCTCGGGCTGGTCGCCGTCGTCACGCTCGCGATCCGCGGGTCGATCTCCCCCGCGATCCTCCTGCTGCCGGTCCTGCTGGTGGCGCTGTACGGGTTCGCGCTCGGCCTCGGGCTCATCGTCTCGGTCCTGCACGCGCACTTCCGCGACGTCGCCCCGATCCTGTCGGCC
This sequence comes from Solirubrobacterales bacterium, assembly GCA_025964155.1. Classification (GTDB taxonomy): domain Bacteria; phylum Actinomycetota; class Thermoleophilia; order Solirubrobacterales; family Solirubrobacteraceae; genus Paraconexibacter. Next base: position 10,972 of record JAOPZJ010000025.1, on the reverse strand, counting down.
GCGCTCCTGCCGTGGTTCTTCCTCTCCCCGATCTTCTTCGCGCCCGGGGACATCACCGACAAGGCCGCCGCGCGCTTTGCGATGGAGTGGGTCAACCCGATCGCGCCATTCATCGAGGCGATCCGCCGCGTCCTCTACGACGGGCACGCGCCGTCCCTCGCCGCGCTCGTGTACGTGCTCGCGGCGGCCGCGCTCGCGCTGCTGGCCGGGCGCGCGCTCTTCACGAGGCTGCAGGGCGAACTGGCGGTCATCGTATGAGCGGAAAGCCTCGGCCGGGGGGATCGTTTTCCGTGCGCGAGCGCCTGGAGGACTCCATGAGCGCACGAACGGACCTCGCCCCCGGCGAGATCGTCCTGGATCACGCCTCGCGCGCGTTCTCCGTGCGCGCGGACCGTGGCGGCACGCTGAAGGAGCTGCTGCTGGGCAAGCGCGCCGGCGGTCCGGCGCCGATCCAGGCGCTCGCCGACGTCACGCTGCACATCCCCGCCGGGCAGACGGTGGGGATCGTCGGTCGCAACGGGGCGGGCAAGTCGTCGACGCTCAAGGTCCTGGCGGGCATCGTCCCGCTGGACTCGGGCAGCGTTGCCTACGGGGGGCAGCTCGTCAGCCTGCTGGAGCTCGGCGCGGGCTTTGGCCGTGACTTCTCCGGGCGCGAGAACATCCTGCTCGGCGGTGCGCTGCACGGCCTGGACAAGGCGCAGATCGAGGCCAAGCTCGAGGACATCATCGCCTTCAGCGAGCTCGGCGACTTCATCGAGGTCCCCGTCAAGACGTACTCCAGCGGCATGTACGTGCGCCTGGGGTTCGCCATCGCCGCGCACCTGGACGCCGACGTGCTGCTCATCGACGAGGTGCTCGCCGTCGGGGACGAGGCCTTCCAGCGCAAGTGCGAGGCGCGCATCGCCGCGCAGGTGGACGCGGGCGCCACGCTCGTGCTCGTGTCCCATGACGCCGCCCTCGTGGAGCGCACGTGCGAGCGCGTCGTCGTCCTGGACGGCGGCCATGTCGTCTTCGACGGGTCGGCGCGCGAGGGCATGGAGTATTACCACCTGCAGATGGGGACCCCGACGGCCGACCATCCGCAAGGCACGATCGCGTGAACCCCGAGGACGCGCTGGACGCTGCCCGCGAGGCCGCCGCCGACGCCCGGGCGCGCGGTGAGTACACACAGGACCTGTCGGGCTTCGCGATCGCGCCGACGGACCGGGTGAGCGTCGAGCAGCTCATGGAGTGGGCGGTCATCGAGCCCGACGAGAGCAAGATGCGCTCGACGCGCAGGCTCGGCGCCCCGATCACGTTCGTCAAGCGGCTCATGCTGCGCGGCTTGCAACAGCACTTCAACGAGCTGACGATGCTGCAGGCGCGCTTCAACCTGCACCTGCTGGTGCGGATGACCGAGCTCGAGGACCGCGTCATCGCCCTCGAGCGCGAGGCGGCGCAGCGGCGCGCAGACGGCGCCGGCGCGGGCGGCGGCGGCGACGGTCCGCCGGCGCCGTGATCGTCCATCAGGTCCTCAGCGGCGCGGGTCCGGTGGACGCCGTCACCTCCCAGGCGCGCGCGTTCCGCGGCCTGTTCGGGGGCTGGGGGTGGGGCGGCACCGACGTGGCCTGGCACATCGACCCGCGCGTGGGGGACGCCATCAAGCCGCTGAGGACGCTCGCGCCCGCGCCCGACGACCTGCTGCTCATCCACTACTCCGCCTACGCCCCGCGTCTGCGCGCGGTGCTGGAGGCGCCGCAGCGCAAGGTGCTGCTGAGCCACAACGTCACGCCCGCGCGCTGGTTCTGGGACTACGAGGCGGGGATCGCGGTGCAGTGCGCCCTCGGGCGACGTCAGCTGCCGGAGTACGCCGCGAAGGCCGACGTCGTCGTCGGCGTCAGCGCCTACAACGCCGCGGAGCTCGGCTCGGATCTCGTCGTCCCGATCCTCTTCGACCCCGTCAAGCTCGGGCCGGCGCGCACACCGCCGCCGGACCCGCCGGCCGGCACCCCGCCGACGCTGCTGTTCGTCGGCCGGATCGCGCCCCACAAGCGCCAGGACGAGCTCATCCGGCTGCTGGCCCTGCTGCGGGCGCACCGCCTGCCCGACGCCCGTCTGGTGCTCGTCGGCGAGCCGATGACCAACGCCTACCTGCAGGCGCTGAAGCAGTTGGCGGACGAGCTCGTGCCCGGTGCGGTGACGTTCGCCCACGGCCTGAGCGACGCGGAGCTCGGGCAGGCCTACGCCGACGCCCACGTCTTCGTCTGCCTGTCCGAGCACGAGGGGTTCTGCATCCCGCTGCTCGAGGCCTTCCACGTCGGTACGCCGGTGGTCAGCCGCCCGGCGGGCGGCATCCCGGAGGTCGCGGACGGCGCAGCGCTGCTGAGCGACGACCGCGACCTTGCGGTGCTCGCCGAGCTCGTGACGCTCGCCGTGCAGGACGACGACCTGCGCGCGCAGCTGCGCGCGCGGGGACGCGAGCGCCTGGCCGTCTACGCGCCGGACCGCACCGCCCGGGCGCTCCGCGAGCTGCTCGTGTCCGCCGCAGCCGCCGGCTGATCGGCGGGGCAAGAACGGCGGGCGCCTTGTAGGGTCCGCGCGGCATGGATGACCTCGCGCAACGCGTGGCAGAGCACCCCGGCTGGTACCACGCGCTCGACCTGCCGGGTGGCGTGGTGACGCCCGGGTACTGCGACCTTCGATCGTTCGCTGCGGACGCGCTGCCCGCCTCGCTGGCCGGCAAGCGCTGCCTCGACGTCGGGACCTTCGACGGGTTCTGGGCGTACTCGATGGAGGCCCGCGGTCCGGAGGCGGTCTACGCACTGGACCTGCCGGACGGCACGCAGGCCGACTGGCCGCCGAACACCCGGGCGCAGAACCTCGCCGCCAGCCGCGAGAGCGGGCTGGAGTGGGGGTCCGGCTTCAAGCTCGCCCACGCGGCGCTCGACTCCGTGGTGCGACGGGTCGAGGGCAACATCTACGACCTCACCCCCGACTGGACCGACGGACCGGTCGACGTCGTGCTCTGCGGCACGATCCTCCAGCACCTGCGCGACCCGACCGCGGCCCTGGAGCGCATGCGCCAGACGCTGAAGCCCGGCGGCACCCTGCTCATGATCGAGGCCTACTCGGTGGCCCTCACGCGCGCCCACCCAAGGCGCCCGGTGGCGGAGTTCCGCCCGCCGGCCCCCGGATCACTGTTCACCTGGTGGATCCCCAACCTCGCGGCGCTGCGCGGCTGGGCGACGACCGCCGGCCTCACCGAGGCCCCTGGCCACGAGGTCGTCAAGCACAAGCCCATCCGCGGCGCCGCCAAGGGCGACCAGGTCGCGCGGCTGACGTTCACCGCGCCGTAGGGGTTTAGGCGCCCCGCCCGGCGGCGCGACGTCCGTTTGCCGTCGCCAGGGCAGCGGTATTGGGACGTCCCGCGCGCGGTCCTGGTCGCAACGTCGTTTCTGTGCCCCTCCCGGGGCTGCCGATCGACGTCGCGCCCGCCGGGCCGGCCCGCCCGGCGGCGGTTGCGCTGGGGGCAGCCAACGCGGCGGTCGGTGTGCTCCTGCGGCGGACGATCGGCCCGTCGCGAGGCGGGCGAACCCTCGGCCGAGGGCCCGTCACCTAACCGCCGCCGGTGTCGACCTTCGTCACCGTCTCGACCATCGCCTGCGAACACATGTCCCGCCCCGGGATGTCCGGCTTGGCCTTGTACAGCGTGTACGCCGTGAGCTTCTGGACGGGAGGCCCTGCCGCGTCGGCCGGTGCTCGCGCGTCGACCTTCGTGAGGATGTAGTCCGCCTTGCGCGAGATCTGGACGTGCGGGTAGTTCGTGTTCAGCAGCGGCTTCTGTGAGCACAGCGGCTGGCCGTGGAGCATGAAGGCGCCCCAGTTCTGTTCCTGCGGGTCGATGTCCAGCCGGATCGATTGACCGGGCGGCAGCGCTGCGTCGATCTCCTGCAGCTGCAGGACGTTCTTGGGGAGCTCGTCGAAGGTGGAGCCGATCTCGTGCGCGGCGGCGCTCGTGGCCATGAGGCCCAGGACGACCATGAAGGCGATCCCTGCGCGGCGCGGGCGCAGCTTCGCGGCGCCGGCGATCGCGAGCGTCAGCAGGATCGGCCCGACGAACGCCAGCAGCTTGAAGTGGAAGTAGTAGCCGAACGAGCGGATCCGGAACCAGACGAGGAAGACGAGCGTGAAGAGCAGCAGGCCCACGAGCGCCCGCCGCAACGGCACCTCCACGTCCCGCAGCGCCAGCCACGACGCGTACACCAGCGGGCCGGCCATGACGGCCAGCGCCAGGTACGTGTTCATTGCGAGGAAGTGCGGCTCGGGGAAGTAGCCCAGCAGGTCCCCGCCCCAGTTCTGCAATGAGTGAAACGGGTTCAGGACGACGGCGTTGGCGCTCTGGATCTTCTCGACGATGCCCTTCAGCGGCGGCACCGAGAGGACCCAGAGCCCCACGAACACCGCCGGCACCATCCACCTGAGCGACCGCCGCCCCTTCCATACGCGCCGCGGCCGCAGCCGCTTGAGCTCGGGCCAGAGGACGATCGCCAGCGGCAGCAGCGGGATGGGCAACGCCAGCGGATACGCGAGCCCCAGCACCGCGACGAACAACAGCAGCAGCGCGATGCCGCCGCGCGTGCGTTCCCGCACCACCCACCACGCGAGCACCATGGCGAAGGGCATCGCGAAGAAGCCCCACGTCTGGTTGAAGTACGGGTGCATCACGGTGTGCAGCACCATGCGGTCCAGGCCGACGAGCGTCATCGCCACCACGGCCGCCCAGGGTGGGGCGCGCAACAGCTCACGGGCGACGAGGAAGAAGCCCAGCGCCGCCATCGCAAGCAGCACCGCCGCGACCGTCGAGATCGTCTCGTAGACCTCGAGCCCGGAGAGCGAGGACGCGGCCGCGAGCGTGTAGTAGATCGCCTGCTTGGAGCGCCACACCAGCGGCATGCGGTCCACCGGCTCCTCGATCGCCACGCTCGTCGGGTAATGGGACTTGAGGAAGATCGCGCTGCCGACGGCCAGGTGCGCGTCCTGCCCCTGGCCTTCGACGGTGGCAAAGCCGGCGCGCAGCAGGGGGATGAGCGCCACCGCGATGAGCAGGACGGCGATCCAGGCCGGCCACGCCGCCCGGCGCAGGGCCGCGCGCGGCCGCGGGTCGGGCGGGAGGTCGGCGACGACCGGCACCCCGGACCCTGCCTCCGTCTGTAACCCGAGCGGCCCCTCCGCCGGCGACCGCCGCGCGGCGACGAGCGCGAGCACGACCCCACCGGCGATGACGAGGCCGAGGTTGATCCGGTAGGGGACCGCGGCAAAGCCGAGCACCATCATGCTCACGGCGGTCGCGCACGCCCCGATCGGGGCGACCCAGAGCAGCTCGTAGCGCCGCAGGCCGGTCGGCAGCAGCAGCCGCGTCAGCCCCCAGCCGGTGACGACGAACAGCGCGATCGTCGCCCCGCCGGCACGGGCCAGCGAGGGGACGGCGGCGCGGCCGACGACGCCCGCGTCCCGCGCGAGCTTGAGCGCCACCACGCCCGCCAAGACGGCGAGCAGGGGCGAGCCCCAGCGCGTGAGGAAGGCGCGCAGCGTCAGCCGTGGATGCTGTGGCGGTGACGCGCCTGCGTCATCACCCGGCTCACGAACACCGGGTTGCCCAGCAGGTACCGACGCCACATGCGGTTCGGCTCGATCGCGAGTCGGAAGATCCATTCAAGACCATTGTCGGCCAACCAGGCCGGTGCGCGCGGCACGCGTCCGCTGACGTAGTCGAACAGGGCCCCCACCGTCCACAGGACATCGGTGTCCAGCTCGTGCGCGTGGGCCTGCACCCACTGCTCCTGTTTCGGCGAGCCCATGCCCACGAGGACGATGTCCGGGCGGCGGGCGTTGATGTCCTCGACGACGCGCTGGTCGTGCTCGGAGCCGGGCTCGAAGTAGCCGTGGTGTGTCCCGGCGATGCGCAGTCGCGGGTACCAGCGATGCAGGCGCTCGGCGGCCTCGGCCGCGACGCCCGGGTCCGAGCCCAGCAGGTAGACCGACAGCTCGGCGGTCTCGCAGAGCGACGCCAGACCCCAGACCCAGTCTGCCCCGGTCATGCGGTGGGGGACCTCGGCCTCCATCGCCTTGGCGGCCAGGCGCACGCCATACCCGTCGCAGTAGACGAGGTCGGCGCTCGTGAGCGCCGCGTGCAGCGCCGGGGACTCCTGGGACTGGTTGAGCACGTGGGCGTTGACGTACATCACGCGGCGCGCGCCGCCGCCGTCACCGACCCAGCCGGTGATGCGCCTTAAGAGATCCGCGGGGCGCGCGAGGTCGATCGGGATGTCGAAGATCCGCGACGTCGTGGCGTCCTGGATGTTCGGCCGTTCCCTAGCACGGAGTGCTGCTGCGTCGTCAATGACTGACATCTGTCCCCTCTGCCCCTTCGGTACCCCTACCGGTGGTCCGCATGATGGCGGACGTAGGCTCTGCGTGCAATGTCGACCTCTCCGCCAGTTCTACTGGATGCACGGGACGCGTACGCCGCACCCCTCCGGGGCTGGGGCCGGTACGCGCTCGAACTCTCCCGCCGCCTCCCGGCGGACCTGGTCACCGTGTACCAGCGGCAGGCTAGGGGACCCGAGGTGCTGGCCGAGCAGGTGACGCTGCCGTTTGTCTGCTGGCGAACGAGGGCGCGGATCGTGCACGCACCGAACTGCTTTCTGCCGCTCGTCCGCCGGGGCGCGGGTGTGGTGAGCATCCACGACCTCGCGTTCGAGGCCTACCCGGACGACTTCTCCACCCGCACGGGGACGAAGTACCGCTGGATCGCGCCGCGGGCCGCACGCTCCGCCCAGCGCGTGCTGGTCGGCTCGCGCGCCACGGCGGACGACCTCGTGGCCCGCTACGGGGTGGACGAGCGCAAGCTGCGCGTCATCCCGTACGCCCCGTCGCTCCCGGTGGGGGATGCACCGCCGCCCGCGTGGCTGGCCGACGCTGCTGGCGGCGAGGCCTACCTCCTGGCCGTCGGCGACCTGCGGGCGAAGAAGAACCTCGCGCGCGTCGTGGCCGCCTGGAGCGCCCTGCGGGCGGGCGGGCTCATCGATCATCGCCTGGTGATTGCCGGGCACGGTGACGTGGCGGCGCTGGGTCTGCCGGCGGGCGCTCCGTTACCGGACGGGCTGCACGTGACGGGCTTCCTCGCGGACGCGGAACTGGACGCCGTCGTGCGCGGTGCGGCCCTGGTGGTGCACGCGTCGCTGTACGAGGGCTTCGGCCTGGTCGTCGCCGAGGCGATGGTCCGGGGTACGCCCGTCGCGATCGCCGACGCCACGTCACTGCCGGAGGTCGCCGGTGGCGCGGCCGAGCTCTTCGATCCGCACGACGTCGACGACCTGGCCGCGGCGATCCTGCGTGGGCTGGAGCCCGCGCGCGCGGCCGAGTTGCGCGCGCTCGGCCTGGCGCGCTCGCAGGCGTTCTCGTGGCAGGCGACCGCGGATGCCACCGCCGACGTGTATCGGGAGCTCCTGTGAGCGCGCAAGCCTCGCCCAGCGGGTTGCGGATCGCCTCGCATGGCGGCTCGGCGTCTGACGCGGTCGGTGCGGAAGACCCCGCACGCAGGACTCGGCTTGCGCGCGCTCGGAGCGAGGTCGGCGCGTGAGCATCACCACCGTCCTCGTGCTGAGCGTCGACGAGGCGCCGCTGCTCGAGTCGTGCCTCCCGGCGGCGCTCGCCCAGCCCGCCGCGCGCGTGCTGGTGATCGACAACGCCTGCACCGACGGCACCGTGACCCTGTGCCAGCGGCTCGGAGTGGAGGTCGTGCGCCTGCGCGAGCGCGTCTCCTACGCGGCGGCGATCAACGCCGGCATCCAGCAGAGCGACGGGGACGCCGTCCTGCTGCTGAACGCCGACTGCGTCCTTGACCCTGGCTTCCTCGAGGCGGCGCACGTCCGTCTGTCGCGGCCCGGCGTCGGCTCGGTGGCCCCGAAGCTCATCCGGGCGACCGGGCCGTCCGAGGCCGAGCGTCTCGAGGTCGTTGACACCGCGGCGATGGTGATGGACCGCCGCCGCAAGAACGGCCTCGTCGGCCACGGCGCGCCGGCGTCCTCCTACGCACGGTTCGGCGACGTCTTCGGCGGGGACGGCGCGTGCGTCCTGTATCGCCGCGAGGTCCTCTCGGCCTGCGCGAACGGCAGCGAGGTCCTCGACGAGGACATGGAGCTGTGGGCCTCGGACGTGGACCTCGCGTGGCGCGCCCAGCTCCTCGGGTGGGGGTGCGTCTACGAGCCTGGGGCGGTCGCCTGGCACCAGCGCTTCTACTCGCCCAGCACCCGCGACGCCGTCCCCGAGCACCACCGCCGCCTGCAGTTCCGCAACCGCTATCTCATGATGCTGAAGAACGACACGGCCGGCGCGCTGCTGCGCGACCTGCCCTGGGTGCTGGCCTACGAGGTGCTCGCGCTCGGCCACGTCGTCCTGCGCGAGCGCCACCTGCTGCACGGCTACGCGGACGCCTGGCGGCTCTCGCGCCGCGCGCTGCAGCGCCGCCGCGCGATCCAACCCCGCCGCGCGACCGGGCGCCGGGTGCCGTTCGGGCTGCGGCCGCTGGAGTGAGGGGGCGCGGCCGCACGGGCGCGCGCGTCGGGGGCGACGTCGATCAGGTGCCCTGGGAGGGGCGCAGGAATGACGTCACGACAACCCGCCCGACGCGGGCGGAGCCGACACCCGGACGAGCCGCCTACGCAACCTCCCGCAGCACGGGCGCGGCCGCTGCATCCTCCGGCGCGATCGGCGCCCGCGCCGCCTTCCCCTGCGTCAGCACCCGCCTGACGAGGGCGCGCTCGACCGCGCCGAGGCGCTCGCCGCTGCCCAGGACGCCGGTGCGGGTGACCGCGCCGCGCAGGGCGGAGACCGGACGCGCCAGCAGCGCCGCGTGGGTCAGCGGCGTCTTGGCGACCTCGAGCCGGTCGGCCATCTCGTCGCCCATCCACCGTCGCGTGAAGCCCGCCAGGACGTGGGCGTTGAGCGCGGTGGCGGGGCCTTGGACCACGCCGGGCAGGAGCCGGATCAGCGGCACCGGGTGGTGCAGCAGCGCGTGCATGAGCCGGACCGAGTCCTCGCCCGGTCCGCCGTCGATTGCCAGCGCCGCACGGACCTGGCGCCGCGCCTCGCCGTAGGCCGGCGGCGCCAGCACCTGAGGCACACCCATCACCGTCGCGATCCAAGCCCACAGGTGCGTCATGTCCTCGAGTTCGTCGCGGGAGTAGCGGACGCCGAGGTCATGCATGGCGTCCAGGTGAATCGTGAGGAAGCCGCCCATCGCCGTCGAGCCGGCGTCGCTCGCACTCAGCGGGACGCCCCAGTTCGCGACGTCCCAGCCGCCGCCGTCCCGCAGCAGGTGCGCTCGGACGAGCGCATGGACGACGCGCACCCGCACCGAACTGGCTACGCCTTGCGCCCCGGGCAGCATCCCGCCAGGCGTCGTGACGGACAGGACCCAGCGGGCCGTCTCGCCTAGGCGGCGGGGGGCCAGGCGCTCCAGGCGACCGGTCGCCGCCAGCGGCCGGGAGAGGCTCGCGCTCTGGTAGCCGTAGGCCAGCGACCCGCACGTGAGAGACAACGACAGCGCGCCCGCGCCGGCGCGCCAGTACGCGACGGCACCCGCGTGCAGTCGGTCGGGGTCCACCCAGCCGGGCAGCATCGACACCGGCTCCAGCAGTGCGGCGAGCTCGTCCGGCGCGCCTGGTCCGAGGGACTCGACCCCGTCGCTCAACGCCTGCTCGAGCAGCCGCCATCCCGTGCGCCCGGGCAACTCACGGAACGCGGCGACCAGCGCGTCGGCCTCCGGGTCGGCGACGAAGCACCCGTCGATGATCCGGTCGATGACGTCGGCGCCGTGCACCACGCGCGCCGCCTCCACGTCCCGAAAGCGGCCGGCGTGGTCGTGCGCGAGGTGGTCCATGGCGAGAGAAGCTCTCCGATCCAGTTAGGCAACGCCTGTTTCCCGATGGCACGTTACCACTCGGTAACGCCCGTTGCCAGACCTGCGAGAATGACCGTGATGCCTGCCGCCCCCACCGGCCGCTACCGCGGCTCCAGCGCGGCCGAGCGCGCCGCCGAGCGCCGGGCGACGCTCATGGAGACCGCGCTCGAGCTGCTTGGAACCCAGGGCTGGTCCGCGACGACGGTCCGCAGCGTCTGCGCCCACGCCAAGCTCAACCCGCGTTACTTCTACGAGAGCTTTCGTGACCTCGACGCGCTGCTCATCGCCGTCTTCGATCAGGTCGCCGAGGAGACCACGCGCCGCCTGCTCGCCGCCGCCAACACCGCCCCGAGGGACGGCACGTACGCCGCCGCGCACCTGGCGATCGGCACGCTTGTGCGCCACGTCACCGATGACCCGCGCGTCGCCCGGGTCCTGTTCGTCGAGGCGCTCGGCAGCGAAGCGCTCGCGCGCCGGCGCTTGGACGCCATGCACGCGATGTGGCAGATCCTGTCGTCGTTCGGGCGCACCTTCTACGGCCGTGAGGACGACGCGGACCCGATCGGCGACGTCGCCGCCGCGCTGCTCGTCGGCGGCATCACCGAGCTGCTCATCGCCTGGCTCGACGGCCGCCTGGCCCTGACGCGAGAGCAGCTCATCAACGACGTCACCGAGCTTTTCGTCGTGACCAGCGAGGGCGCCATCGCAATTGCCGAGCGCCGGGCCCACCGCGAGCCGTGATGTGCAGGGAGTGTCATCACTCCTGTGGGGGTGATGAAGCTTCGTTCACATCGGTGGCGCTGACGCGGCCTGACCCGCGGTCGCGAGAGCGCCGGCCGAGCGCGCCTCCGGGCCAACCGACGTCCGGTTGTCCTTGCTCTTGCCGGGAGAAACGGACGTTCGTCGCAGGCTGGCGCTGTTGGGAGCACAGCACTCGGAGCACAACCCAACCCACCTACACCCGCGCCCGCGCCGCCTCGCGGTAGACCGCCCACGTCGCGCGGGCGGCGTCCTCCCAGGTGAAGTCCG
>JAOPZJ010000451.1 GCA_025964155.1 Solirubrobacterales bacterium | reverse complement strand
TGCCCCCGGGCATCAAGATCACCCCGCGGTCCTTCGGACGCGACCGGCGCCTCCCGATCACCAGCCGCTGGCGGGGATGACCGCCGCCGATCCGGGCCGGGCTGAAGCGGGCCACGGATCGTCGCGTTCCGCGCGACGACGCTGTCGGGAAGTCGACGCGCCCGCCCGCCAGCCCTGCCGCCGACCAGCGGCGCCGTCTCGGGCGCGGCGAGGCGTCGACCAGTTCGGGCCGGCCTGAAGCGGGCCACGGATCGTCGCGTTCCGGGCGGTGACGCTGTCGGCGAGCTGGCCGCCAGGCCTGCCGCCGACCAGCGGCGCCGTCTCGGGCGCGGCGAGGCGTCGCCCGGTTCAGGCCGGCTGGGGGAGTGGGCGTACGGCGATGGTCATGCGCACGAGCGCGCAGAGTCGTCCGGCGTCGTCGGTGATCTCGACCTCCCACACCCACGTCGTGCGGCCCTTGTGCCGGCGGATGGCGGTCGCGTGGATCTTCCCCTCGAAGATCGGGCGCAGGAACGACGTCTGGTTGCTCAGACCTTGGGCCGTGTTGCCCTCTGGGATGACGCCCTGCGCCGTCGCCATCGAAGCGATGGACTCGGCGATCGACGCGTAGACCCCGCCGTGCACGAGTCCCATCGGCTGCTTGACGGCGTCGCGCACCTGCACGACGGCGACGACGCGCTCGGGGGTGAGGTCGACGACCTGCAGGCCGTAGAGCGCGTCGAAGGTGTTCTCGTAGGGGATGGCGGGCTCGAAATCCATGCCGGCAGCGTATCCCGTGCCCCGCCGTGTCAACCCGGCCCCCAGCACCCCGGCCCGCTGCGTCATCACGGCGCCGGTCTGACTAGGCTTTGGCGCAGATGAGCCGTCTAGACGAACTGCCCGCCGACCAGAAGGCCACGCTCCAGCTCCTGCTCAAGCAGGGCAAGAGCTACGACGAGCTGGCCGGTCTCCTCCGCCTGGAGCCGGGCGCGGTCCGCGAGCGCGCCCTGAACGCGCTGGATGCCCTCGGCCCCGAGACGACCGTGGGCCTGTCACCCGAGCGCCAGGACGAGATCAGCGACTACCTCCTCGGGCAGCAGACCGCATCCGAGCGCGCGGCGACGCGCGCGTTCCTCGAGGGCTCGGCCGCCGGTCGCAGCTGGGCACGATCCGTCTCGAGCGAGCTGCGGCCGCTGGCCGGCGAGGCGCTGCCCGACATCCCCGCGGAGGCCGCGGAGATCGACGAGGCGTTCGGCGCCCTCACCGCCCGTGCGCAGGCACGCGAGCGCCAGGAGCAGTCGTCCAAGGTCGGCGGCGTCCTGCTCCTGCTCGGCGCGGCCGCGATCATCGCCGTCCTCGTCGTGCTCGTCGTCTCACGTCTCGGCGACGACAACACCGGCACCACGAAGGCGAACACCACGCCCACGAGCACGACCGGCACGACCGGCACGACCGGGACCTCCACGACGGCGAACGGCGGCATCGAATCCCAGATCGAGTTGAAGTCCACCACGAGCAACGCCCTGGCCGCCGCGTTCATCCTCAACCAGAACGGCAAGCGGGTCCTGGGCATCAACGGCCAGAACTTTCCGGCGAGCGATCCGAAGGTCTTCAACTACGCCGTCTGGCTCTACAGCTCCCCGTCGAAGGCGTTCCGCCTCGGCTTCGTCGGCGGCGGTGTGGCGGGCACGGGAACCGACAAGGGGCGCCTCGTGACGGGCGCCGACCCTGACGCGATCGAGAAGGCCGGCACCACGGCTGCCGAGAAGGCCGCCAACAAGGCCACCGCGAAGGCGATCCGCGATCAGCTCAAGATCGTCTACACGTACAAGGAGCTCATCATCACCCGCGAGAAGGCGGGCGTGGACTCCAAAACACCCGGGCCGATCGTTGTCTCCGGGCTGATCGTCAAACCTAACTAGGCGGGCGTCACGACAGCGACGGTCAGTGCGTCAAGCGCCCCGTCGAGCACCTTCGATGTCGCGCGGCGGATCATGAAGCCGCCGCCGAAGCGCGCCATGCCGCTCATCCTCTGACGGCGCTCCAGCGTCACCTTGGTCGCCTGCCCGCCGTTGGCCGGTTCGAGGGTCACGCCGGTGACGCCCTCGCTCATCACGCGTGCGAAGGGCGTCCCTTCCAGGAGCTGCGTCCACTCGATCCGCTCGTTCTCCTTGAGCTCGGAGAGCCGGTGATCGGCACGGATCGTCCGCCCGCGGTCGCTCCGGAGCACCTCGGTGAAGGCACCGGCGGTGACCTGCTCCACGCGCTCGACGCGCGGCCACCAGCGCGACAGGTTGTGCGGATCGCCGACGACCCCCCAGACGGCGCTGGGATCGGCGGGGATCACGCGGGAGCGGCGGGTTCTCGGCATGCGCTGCAGACGCTATCGCGCTCGGACTACTCCGCGCCGTAGGTCAGCAGCGCATGCACCGGCCGTGGCTCCAGGGCCGCGCGGCCGTGCAGGCCGGCCAGTTCGATGAGGAAGCCACAGGCGACGACCTCGCCGCCGAGCTGCTCGACGAGGTGGCACAGCGCGCCGGCCGTCCCGCCCGTCGCCAGCAGGTCGTCGTGCACGAGCACGCGCGATCCGGGGGTGATCGCGTCGGTGTGGACCTCCAGCGCGTCGGTCCCGTACTCGAGCGCATACTCGGCGCTCGTCGTCGCGTGCGGCAGCTTGCCGGGTTTGCGGGCCAGCACGAAGCCCGCGCCGAGCTCACGCGCGAGTGCCGGCCCCAGCACGAAGCCGCGCGCCTCGGCGGCGATGACCATGTCGACCCCCAGGGGACGGGCGATCGCGCTGAGTCCTTCGACGGCGGCGTTCAGCGCTGCCGCGTCGGCCAGCAGCGGCGTGATGTCCCGGAACAGGATCCCCGGCTGCGGGAAGTCTGGGATGTCACGGACGAACGAGGCCAGGTCGACCGTGCTCATCGGTCGCCGGATCCCGGGCGCCCGGGATCGGGTTGACCTGGAGCGTTGGACGGGCCGACGATCTTGCGCAGGTCGCGGATGAGCAGCAGGTGCTTGAGGTGCGTCGTGACGGCGGCCAGGTTCTCGAGGGCCTCGAGCGCCTCCTTGCGGCGCTCCTGGTTGCGGGAACGCAGGGCCGGGGCGAGGATCTGCTGCAGCAGCGCGGCCTCGCGGTCGGCGGAGGTGCGGAAGGCCCGCAGGTTGCGCCCGCCGACGCCATAGCGCGCGAGCTCGGTCACCGCCCGGACGATCTCCCGCTCCGTCTCGTCGAAGTACTTCACGCCGGCACGGACCTCACCGCGGATGACGCCGTAGTCCTCGAGCTCGGCGACGAGTGACACCTCGGCCCGCGTCTCCTCCAGAACGTCCTCGAGCGAGTACAGCGCGCCGCGGTCGCGGACCGACATGCTCATGCGGCGGCGTGGATGGGCGGGCTGGCCTTCCTCGGACGTCCCGCCGGCGTCGTTGGTCGTCGCGGCCTGCTCGGCGCCCACCGGCGCCGCGTCCGCGGTGCGGCCGGAGGCCAGCTCCTGCCGGATGACGCGCAGCGGGAGGAACTCGTCGCGCTGCAGGCGCAAGATGGTGCGCAGGCGCTGCACGTCGCTCTGGGCGTAGAGCCGGTAGCCGCCCGGCGTGCGCCGCGGGGCCAGCAGCTTCTGGTCCTCGAGGTATCGGATCTTGGAGATCGAGATGTCCGGGAACTCCTGCTCGAGCGCCTTGCAGACGGCGCCGATCGTCATCGCCTTGGCGCGCGGGGCGTCCTCGCGGCGTCCTGGGCGTGATGTATCGCCGCCTGCGATGGGCCGGTGGGGATCCGCCAGTGCCATCAGCGTGAGAGGAACGTGAGCTTGTACTTGCCGACCTGCAGCTCGTCGCCGTCGCGAAGCTGCTCTGACTCGATGCGCTTGCGGTTGACGTACGTCCCGTTGAGCGAGCCGAGGTCGTCCAAGTAGTACGCGTCACCACGTCGGACGAGCAGCGCGTGGTCGCGGGACACCGTCACGTCATCGAGGAAGACGTCCGAGTCCGGGCGGCGCCCGATGGTCAGGCGGTCCGCCTCCAGCGGAAAGCTCTCGCCCACGCGGCCGCCACCGGCGCGGATGACGAGTGCGGCCCCCTGCGCGTCGACGACATCACCGACGTCGATCGGGATGAACTCGCCCGTCTCACCAACGCGGTAGGTCGCCGTCTGCGGCTCCCCCGCGGGACCGTCCGCAGGACGATCGCCGAGGTAGCCACCGCACTTCTGGCAGTAGTTGGCGCCTTCGACGTTCGTGAAGCCGCACTCAGGGCAATGGATGGCCACCGCGATCAGCCCCTGGGCCTACGTCAGTCCGCCGTGATCTCGTCGGACCCGCTGGCGCGGCCCGCGAGGATGTCGGTCAGGCGCTGGACGTCAGCACCGGTGATGACGTCCTCGCCCCCCTCGTGCTTCTTTCGCAAGCGGTTGACGAGCTCCGCTCGCAGGATGTCGATCTTGCCGTGGAGGATCCGACGCCTGTAGGAGATGTCGATCTCCTCTTCGGTCAGATTCTGGATGAGGTCCTTGAGCTCTTGGTCCGTCAGTGAGCCGAGGTCCGGAAAGGTGTCCATGTGCGCGACGATCTCCTCTGGGTGGCGCGGGCCGCGCGAGCATACCAGCGTCTTGGGGCACAGGTTCAAGCTGAGCTTGAGGGTGCACCCTTCGCCAGCTGCCGGCGGGCGTCCAGGCCGTAGAGCACCGTCGCCCACAGCGACAGGCCGACCCCGAGCACGAGGCTGATCGAGCCGAGCGTCCGCAGTCCGAGGAGGCCGAAGCCGATGCCCATCGTGAGCGGCCACACGCTCCAGCGGCCAGGCCAGTTGATCTTCAGGTCCACGCCGCGCCGCACCGCGACCGGCCCGACGGCGAGCATGAACAGCTCGCGCGCCACCAGCACGGCGAGCGCCCAGCGCCACAGCAGGTCGAAGTGGAAGCAGACGACGACGCCGCTGACGACGAGCAGCCGATCCAGGACCGGGTCCAGGAGCGCCCCCATGCGGCTGTACTGGCCGGTGATGCGAGCCGCCATGCCGTCCAGCTGATCGCCCCAGGCGACGAGGGCGAAGATGATCGCCGCGGTCAGGTCCGTCCCGTCGTCGGACTGAAAGGCGAGGTACAGGAAGAGCGGGATGCCGAGGGCCCGGACGTAGCCGATGGCGTTCGGGATCGTCCAAGGGTTCAGCGGCGCACCGGCGAGCGTCGCCGGCGGTGGCGGGCCGCTGCGGTCCAGGCCGCTGAAGCGGCGCAAGGTCAGGCGAGGGTTGCGCCAGGCCGGGGCATCTTCCGCCGTATCCGGCCCCCGCCCGCCCGCGTCACTCATGTCGGGACCCGCGTCATGGGAGCGTCTCGAGCACGGACTTCACCCTCGCGGGCGCGTCCTGCAGCGGCACCCCACCATCGAGGTCCGTGCGACCCCGCCGAACCTGAGCCTCGACGACCCCCGATTCGGCCGAGCGCTTGCCGAGCGTCAGGCGCAGCGGGCAGCCCAGCAGCTCGGCCTCGGCGAACTTCTCGCCGTTGCCTGTGTCACGATCGTCGTAGAGCACCTCCACGCCGGCGCCCCGCAGGTCGGCGTACAAGCCGTCGGCCGCCGCCCGCTCCGGCGTCCCGCCCTTGCCGAGCGACAGGAGGTTGACCTCCCACGGCGCGATCGCGCGCGGCCAGGAGATCCCCTGCTCGTCGGCGAACTGCTCGACGGCCGCGGCGCAGATGCGCGCCGGCCCGATGCCGTAGGAGCCCATGAAGATGAGCTGCTCCTTGCCCGACTCGTCCAGGTAGGTCGCGCCGAGCGGCTCGGAGTAGCGGGTGTTCAGCTTGAAGATGTTGCCGATCTCGATCGCGGGGACGATCCGGACCGGGACGCCGTTCACCGTGTCCCCCTCCTCGACGCGGCGGATGTCTATTCGTGGGCCTGCGGGCGGGCGGAACCCCCGCAGGTGGCGGTCCGGGGCGTTGGCACCGATGACGTAAGGCCCCTCGCCCACGGCGGCGTCGTAGAGCACCTCGACGTCGACGCCGTGCGGGCCGATGTATCCGGCCGGGCCGATCCGCGCGGCGATCTCCTCCGTGGTCGCGGGCCGGAACGTCGCTCCCAGCGCGTTCTGGAGCTTGATGTCGTTCACGCGGTGGTCGCCGCGCAGCATGACGAGCATGAGCCGTCCGTCGTCCACGACGATCGGGAACGCCTTCAGCAGAGCGCCCGCCGGCAGTCCGAGGCCGCCCGCGAGCTGCTGCACCGTCGTCTGGCCCGGGGTGTGCACCTCGATCAGCTCGCGGTCGTCCGGCAGGGCCAGCGGCTGGGGATCGGCGGAGGCGACCTCGAGGTTCGCCGCGTAGGACCCCGCGAGCACGACGTCGTCCTCGCCCGCGGGACAGGGCGCCATGTACTCGTGCGCGACGGTGCCGCCCATCATGCCGACGTCGGACTCGCACTCGAACCACTCCAGGCCCGTGCGGTCGTAGATGCGCGCGTACGCTCGGCGGTGGGCCTCGTACTGCTCCTCCCGTCCGGCCGCGTCACGGTCGAACGAGTAGGAGGCCTTCATGATGAACTCGCGCGTGCGCAGGACGCCAGCCCGCGGGCGCGGCTCGTCCCGCTCTTTGACCTGGAAGTGGTAGAGCAGCTTGGGCAGGTCGCGGTAGGACTTCACGGCGGCCGCCACGAGGAAGGTCACCGCCTCCTCGTGCGTCATCGCCAGGACCATCTCGGCGCCCTTGCGGTCCTGCAGCTTGAAGAGCTCGTCGATCGTGTCGCGGCCCGTCCGGCGCCACAGCTCACGCGGCTGCATCACCGGCAGCAGGAGCTCCTGCCCGCCGATGCCGTCGATCTCCTTGCGGATGATCTGCGTGACCTTCTGGTGCACGCGCCACCCGGCGGGCAGCCAGCTCCACAATCCGGAGCCAAGCTGGCGGACCAGGCCGGCGCGCACCATCAGCTTGTGCGACAGCGCCTCCGCGTCGGCGGGCGGCTGGCGCTCGGTGGGCAGAAACAGGGCGGAGCGACGCATCTGGGGCACAGCCTACGGTGATGGCTCCGCGAGCGCGGGCAGCGGCATGGGTGGGGATATGCTCGACCGGGTACAAACGACCCACCCGATTTCCGACACAGGAGAGCACCCGACATGGCCTACCAGGTCCCCGCGCTGCCCTACGCGTACGACGCGCTCGAGCCGCACATCGATGCCGAGACGATGACGCTGCACCACGACAAGCACCATCAGGCGTACGTCGACAAGGTCAACGCTGCCCTCGAGGGCACCGACCTGGCCGACAAGCCGATCGAAGAGGTCATCGCCAACCTCGACGCCGTGCCGACCGACAAGAAGGGTGCTGTCCGCAACAACGGAGGCGGCCACCTGAACCACTCGCTGTTCTGGGAGTCCATGAGCCCCGGCGGTGGCGGCGCGCCCGACGGTGAGCTGGGCGAGGCCATCGCGGCCGCCTTCGGCTCCTTCGACGCCTTCAAGGAGCAGTTCGAGGCCGCCGGCGTCGGCCAGTTCGGCTCGGGCTGGGCGTGGCTGGTGCTCGACGGCGGCGAGCTGAAGATCACCTCGACCGCCAACCAGGACAACCCGGTCAGCGACGGCAAGGTCGCGCTCGTGGGCAACGACGTGTGGGAGCACGCGTACTACCTGACCTACCGCAACCGCCGTCCGGATTACCTCAAGGCGTGGTGGAACGTCGTGGCCTGGGACGTCGTGGCGAAGCGGTACGCCGCCGCCAAGTAGCAGTCAAGCGATGGCCCGCGAGGGCTGCCGTTCCGATGGATGACGGCCCCGAGGGGCCGTCATCCGGCGCTGTCGTGTCGCCACGCACTTGGTCCATCCGGCCATCGGCGGCGGCGCGACTGCAAAACTTTCCGGGTACCCTCGCGTTTGATCGGGGGCGGGCATGCCGGGCCGCGGCGCCCTCCTGAGTCCCACGTCCCACCTCCCCCAAGGAGTCCGTTCTCGTATGCCGTTAATGCTCCGTTCCTTGCGCGCCACCGTGCTCGCAGTCGCACTGTGCTGCGTCGTCGCTCCCACGATCGCCGGCGCCAGCGACAGCCAGCTGTCGATGATGATGGACGATGACCTGCTGGTCTATCGCTCCGACACCGTGCGCGACCAGACCATGCGCCAGATGAAGGGCATGGGCGTCGACGTCGTCCGCGTCACCGTCCTCTGGAGCGTCGTGGCCGAGAACGCCAACGACGGCAAGGCGACGAAGGCGCAGAAGCTGCGCTTCAAGCAGCTCGGCGCCGACAACCCCAAGGCGTACCCGAAGGCCAACTGGGACCGGTACGACGGCCTCGTGCGCGCATGCAAGACGCTCGGGCTCGTGTGCTATCTCGATGTCACCGGTCCGGGGCCGCGCTGGGTCCACGCCAAGCCGCCCAAGGCGCACGCCAAGGACGCGAAGTGGTGGAAGCCCAACCCGCGCCAGTTCTACAAGTTCGTCCAGGCCGTCTCGAAGCGCTACACCGGCAAGTACCGCGACGAGAACACGCCCAACACGTTGCCGCGCGTGAGCTTCTGGGCGCTGTGGAACGAGCCCAACCAGGGCGGCTGGCTGCGTCCGCAGTACGAGAACGGCAAGGCCGTCTCCCCATCGCTGTACCGCGAGCTCTACCTTTTCGGCCGCCGTGCCCTGAAGAGCACCGGCCATGACGGGGACATCATCCTCGCCGGCGAGACCGCGCCGGTGAGCGCCGGCGCCCGGAAGACGACGACCTCCGCGATGGGCCCCAAGACCTTCATCAATGAGCTGCTCTGCGGCCCCGGATCCGACGGCATCGGCTGCTCGACGTTCAAGAAGGAGGGGCCGATCCAGGCGTACGCGTGGGCGCATCACCCGTACACGAAGAAACTCGCCCCCAACCAGCGCGACCCCGATCCGACCGCCTACACCCTCGCCAACTTCTCCGAGCTGGGCACGCAGCTCGACGATCTGGCCGCCAGGACGGGCAACATCCGGTCCGGCATGCCGCTCATCTCCACCGAGTTCGGGTACGAGACGAACCCGCCGGACCCGTTCGCCGCCACCACGCCGGCGCAGCAGGCCGCGTTCGCGCAGCTCGCCGACCTCATGACCTTCCTGAACCCGCGGATCATCGGCAACACGCAGTTCCTCCTCCGGGACGTCAAGCCCAACAAGCTGGCCAAGAAGGACTCCAAGGGCTACTGGTCGACGTACCAGTCCGGGCTGCTGACGGCGGGCGGCACCGAGAAGCCCGCCGCGGTGGCGTACAAGATGCCCTTCCTGGCCACGGTCACGGGCAAGAACGAGGCGGGACAGCCGATGGCGTCGATCTTCGGGCAGCTGCGCTTCCTCCCGAACGTGCTCTCGCCCACCCGGCCGGAGACCGTCCGCCTGCAGTTCCTGCCTGCGGGCGCGCCGCCGACCGCCTGGGCGGACTTCGGTGACCCGATCACGGTCACGAACCAGGTCGGCTACTACACCGCCAGCGCCGTCCTCCCGGGCCCGGGCCAGATTCGCGTGTCGTGGACCGGTCTGGCGCAGCCGTTCAAGCTGCAGTCGCTGCCGCAGGTCGTGCAGTGATGCGCACGCGCGTCGCGCTCGCGACGTGCGCGGTGAGCCTCACGGGTGCGGTGGCCCCGGCCGGGGCGTCCGCCTCGGCCTCGCAGACCTCGATGTTCGAGGACGACGCCCAGCTGGTGCTGTCGGGTGATGCCGCGCGGGAGCGGACGCTTGACGACATGGCGGTGTTGGGGGCGGACACGGTGCATTCGATCGTGTTCTGGAATCGGGTGGCGCCGGACCCGCAGTCGACGAGGCGCCCCAGCGGTTTCGACGGTGCCGACCCGGCGGCGTACCCGCCGGAGCTGTGGGACAGGTACGACGGCCTCGTCCGCGGTGCCGTGGCGCGCGGCCTGGACCTGATCCTGTCGCCGGCCAGCCCGATGCCCGCGTGGGCGTCCGGCTGCACGGCCTCGGCGAAGGTCCGCCGCACCTGCAACCCCAACCCGACGCAGTACAAGCGCTTCGTGCAGGCGATCGGCACGCGCTACTCCGGCACGTACGCCGACGAGAACCAAGGCCGGGCGATCCTGCCGCGCGTGCACCGCTGGTCGGTCTGGAACGAGCCCAACCAAGGTGGCTGGCTGCAGCCGCAGTACAAGAAGGTCGGCAACAAGACCGTGCCCCAGTCCCCCATGATCTACCGCACGCTCGTACGCGCCGCGATCAAGGGCCTGCAGGCGTCCGGGCATGCGTCCGACGACATCCTGCTCGGGGAGACCGCGCCGCTCGGCCGCGTCACCGGCGCGCTCTCCACACGGCCGATGCCGCCCGGGGACTTCCTGCGCGCCACCCTCTGCATCGACACCAAGGGCCGCGCTCTGACAGGCACCGCGGCCAACGCTCTGGATTGCGGCGGCTTCAAGCGCCTGGCGATCACCGGCATCGCGCATCACCCCTACACCCGCGGCGGCAGCCAGCCACCGACGTCCAAAGGCGGAGCCACGGAGATCACGATCAGCTCCGTGTCGCGGCTGAAGACGATCATCAAGCAGGCGGCCTCGCGCAACCGGATCCGCGCCGGACTGCCGATCTTCTACACCGAGTTCGGCTTCCAGTCCAACCCGCCGGACCAGCTCTTCGGCGTCTCCCTGGCCAACCAGGCCGCGTACCTGAACCACAGCGACTTCATCGCCTACCGCGACCCGGCCGTCAAGGCCGTCGGACAGTACGAGCTGCGCGACGAGAAGAACCTCGGCGGCTTCCAGACCGGCTTGCGGTTCCTTGACGGAACCGCCAAACCGGCCTTCGCCGCCTACCGCATGCCGATCTGGGTCTCACGCGCGGGCCAGCGGCTGCGCGTGTGGGGCCAGATCCGCCCCGCGGACGACGACGCCCTGGAGACCGTGGACATCCAGAACGACCCCGCCGGCGGCGACGCCTTCGAGACCGTCGCGAGCGTCCAGACGGCCAACAAGAAGGGCTTCGTCGACGCCAAGGTCCCGCGCACCGGCGGCACGTGGCGCCTCCGGTGGACCCCCAGCAGCGGCGGCCCTACCAGCACCAGCCGCACCGCCCGAGTCGACAGATGACCACCCGCCGCGCGGCTGTCGTCCGGCTCGCGTCGCTCCTCGTCGGCCTGGTCACGGTCACCGTCACCGGCCTCGGCGCAGCGCCCGCGGGCGCCGCGGTCGACACGGAGGTCGGGATCGCCGACGACGCCCAGATCCTCTACGAGGGCCCGGAGGCGGCCGCACGTGCGGCGAGCGCGTGGAAGGCGATGGGCATCGACAGCGTGCGCATCCACGCCCGCTGGGCCTTCATCGCACCACGTCCCCTGGACCGGAAGATGCCCGCGGGCTTCCATCCGCGCGATCCGGCGGACCCCGGCTACAACTGGAGCGCCCTTGACCGGGCGATCACGCTGCTCGAGGCCAACGCGATCAAGCCGCTTTTGGCGATCACGGGCTCGGGCCCGGTGTGGACGAGCCGCAACCCCGCGCTCGACAACCCGCTCTACAAGCCCGACCCCCAAATGTTCGGGGACTTCGCGCACGCGGTGGCCACCCGCTACAAGGGGCGCGTCGCCCGCTACCTCGTGTGGAACGAGCCGAACCAGGCCGGCTGGCTGCAGCCGCAGTTTGCGTGCACCGGACGCGTCTGCACGCCCGTGGCCCCGCACCTGTACCGCGAGCTGTACCGGGCGGCGTCCACCGCCATCCGCGACGTGGACCCGACCGCGGAGGTCCTCATCGGTACCCTCGCCCCCCGTGGCCAGGCGCCGACGCGCCGCAACGCGACGATGCGCCCGCTGCAGTTCATCCGCTCCCTGGGCTGCGTGAAGGCGTCGTACGTCCGGGACCGCAGCGGCCCCTGCCGGACCGCCCAGCCCGTCCTCGCCAGCGGCTTCAGCTACCACCCGCACCCGATCGGCCTGCGCCCGGACGAGCACGACCCCCAGGTCGACAACGCGGCCATCGGCGACATCACGCGCTTGGAGCGGGCGCTGGACCGCACCACCGCGGCGGGGATCGTGAAGCCCACGGTCGGCGCGCGCTTCAACCTCTTCTTCACCGAGTTCGGCTACCAGACCAACCCCCCGGACCCGACGATCGGGATCTCGACCGCCAACCAGGCCGCCTGGATCCAATGGGCGACGTACCTGGCGTGGCGCGACCCGCGCGTGAAGATGATCACGCAGTACGAGTGGATCGACGAGCCGCTGAAGGTCGCCTCGCGCAGCCTCGACCAGTTCGCCGGCTGGCAGTCGGGCATGCTGTTCGTCGACGGGCGTCCCAAGTCGCTCAACAAGGCCTTCCCCAACCCCTTCTTCGTGGATCCGCTCCCCGGCGGCCGCGCGCGCTTCTGGGGCCAAGTGCGCCCGGGCGGCGCGTCGCGCGTCACGCTGCAGCAATCGGTGGGCTCCTCGTGGAAGACGCTCGAGGAGATCAGCACCAACGCCCACGGCTACTGGACCAGCGACCGACCACTGTCGCAAACCGCGCGCTTTCGCTTCACGTACCCCCTGGCCGGCGAGCCGGGACGGCTGCCCAAGACGGTCGCGAGCCTGTCGCAGCGGGTGACGCCGCGGGCCTAGCACGCGGTTGGGTCCGGGCGCGTGAGACGGCCGGAGCCGCAGCGTCGCACGTTTGTCGCGCTGGGGCCGACAGATGTGCGGAGCCGCCGCGCCCGGCCGCGCCGGCACATGGTGTTGCTGAGCGCCGCCGGTCTACGCCCGCCTCGCCCGCCCCGCTCCCCGCACCGCCGTACAGCCCCGCTCTACTGCACCGGATACGGTGGCGGGCTGTTGCGGTCGATGCCGTCGCGGACTCCGCCGCGGTCCATATGGATCGCGTAGCCGACGTTCAACAGGGCGCAACCGGCGAGCACCGGAGCGACGAGGCGGGGGTGGCGGCGCAGCGCGACGCCGGCGGCGATGAGGACGACGGGCGCGGCGAGGAGGATCATGCGCCCCCAGTCCAGCGCGAACGTCATCGACACCAGGCAGCAGGCGACGAGCACGAGCCCGCGGCGCACGAATGGCGTGTCGCGCACCGCCAGCGGCGCCACGAACCACAGCGGCCCGAAGGCGACAAGGACCCGCCGCGCCTCGGTCGTCCAGTCCTCCAGGCCGCGGCGGACGTTGTTGACGCGTCCCTCGATGAGCCCGTCGCCGTAGCCGCTGACGTGCTCACGGCCCACCGTCGGGATGCCGACGCGCAGCGCGACGTACACCGCGACCGCGGGGGCGCAGACGGCTGCGGTCCGCCGGAGCGCGTCCTTGTCGAACGCACGCTGCGCCCAGACCGCGTACGTCAGCGGTACGAGGAACATCGCCGACTCCCGGACGAATGCGCCGATGACGAGCGTCGCCGCCAGCGCGCGTGGCCGCCGGTCGACCATCAGCAGGACCGCCACGAGCATGAGCAGGACGGTGGCGGCGTCGGTGTTGCGCCCGTCACGCAGGCTGACGATGAGCAGGCCCGGGGACGTCGCCAGCACGACCGACAGCGCGACCGCGAGGCCGTCGGAGACGTCGAACCGCCGCAGCAGCACGTACGTGACGCCGCCGGCGGCACCGGTACACAGCCAAGCGAGCAGGCTGAACGAGAACGTGTGCCCGAACGGCAGGACGTGGACGATCGTGGGCACGAGCAGCCGGTAGGCGAACGGGAAGGTGTGCGTGGCGCCCGGATCCTGCGCCATGAGCTCGTAGATGCGGTCGTCCCCCCGCGGCGTGGCCTCGTCGGCGACCAGCGCGTCGAGCAGCACGATCGCCAGGGTGCAGAGGACGAAGACCGCCAGCGCCCGGCGGGCAAGGGGGCTTAAAGCGGGGCGAACGGGCATACGCGGCGCCCCACCGTAGTGGAGATCAACGCACGCCGGCGCGCATGTGCAGCGTCCCCTGGGAGGGAGTGCATCTACCGCTGCCCTGGCAACGGGAGATGCACGCCCCGCCGGCGCTCAGGTCCGCGTGAACCGGCGCCCGGCGGTGGGCGACGCCATCTCGTCGACCTTCGGCGCCGCAGCGAGGGCGGCGGCGGCCTCCTCGTCGGCCTTGGCCTTCTCGGCGGCGGCGCGGCGCTCGGGCGTGTCGGCGGTCATGTCCTCGTTCTCGGCCAGCCACAGACGGGCCTCGGCGGCGGACCGCTCGTCCAGCACGATCGTCTTGCCCGCCGCGTAGTACTTGTCGATCTCCTCGAAGAGCGCGTCGACGAGGTTCTCGGTCTTGACCTTGCGGATCAGCTCACCCTTGGAGAAGACGACGCCCGCGTCCTTGGCACCGGAGATGCCGAAGTCGGCGTGGCGCGCCTCGCCGATGCCGTTCACGCCACAGCCCAGGACGGAGACCTCGATCGGGTCCGCGTACGCCTCCAGCCGGTGCTCGACCTCGTTCACCACCGAGTCCATGTCGAACTGCAGACGACCGCAGGTCGGGCACGCGATCAGCACCGGCCCGCGCTCGCGCAGCTTGAGCGCCTTGAGGATCTCCCAGGCGACTTTGACCTCCTCCTCGGCGTGGAAGGTCGACAGCGAGATCCGCACGGTGTCCCCGATGCCGTCGGCGAGCAGTGTGCCCAGGCCGACGGCGCTCTTCAGCGAGCCCGCCCACTTCGTCCCCGCCTCGGTGATGCCGAGGTGCAGCGGGTACGGGATGCGCTCGCTCAACCGGCGGTTGGACGCGATCGTGTTCGGGACGCTCGTGGACTTCATCGAGACCTTGAAGTCGGTGAAGTCCAGGCGCTCCATGAGCTCCACGAAGCCGACGGCGGCGCTGACGAGCGCCTCGATCGGGTCGGTGTACTCGAGGTCGCGCAGGTGCGCGGGCAGCGAGCCGGAGTTCACGCCGATGCGCATCGGCGTGCCGTGCGCCTTGGCGACCTTGATGACCTCCGCGACCTTGTCGGGGCCCCCGATGTTGCCGGGGTTCAGGCGCACGCAATGCGCCCCGGCCTCGATCGCCTTGATCGCGAGCGTGTGGTTGAAGTGGATGTCGGCGATGACCGGGATCGGCGACTGCGCGACGATCGTCTTGAGGGCCTCGACGTCCTCGGCGCGCGGCACGGCGACGCGGACGATGTCGGCGCCCGCCTCGGCGACACGATGGATCTGGGCCATCGTCTCGGTGAGGTTCGCCGTCTCCGTCTTGGTCATCGTCTGTACGGCGACGGGGGCGCCGCCGCCGACGAGAACACCCCCTACATCGATCTGTCGCTGCGAAGCCATGTCCCAAGTGTACGAGCGCACGGGCGGCTAGATGGTTGACTCCACGCGGCGGCCCGTGGAGTCAATCATTTAGGCTCGGCAGGGCATGCCCGCGGATCCTTGCTGCCTGCACGACTACGAGCGCCTGGCCCAGGACCTTCTGGAGCCTGGCCCGCACGGGTACTTCGCCGGTGGCGCGGGGGACGAGCGCACCCTGCGCGCGAATGCCCTCGCCTGGGGCACGCATGAGCTGCTGCCACGGGTCCTCGTGGACGTCAGCCAGGTGACGACGGCGACGACGGTCCTGGGCACACCCGTGCGGATGCCGGTGCTCGTCGCCCCCGTCGCGCTCCAGAAGATGGCCCATCCCGACGGCGAGGCGGGCATGGCCCGGGCCGCCGCAGCCGCGGGGACGATCATGACCCTCTCCACGATCGCCACGTCTACGCCGGCGGAGGTGGCGCTCGAGGACCCCACCGACGCCCCGCGCTGGTTTCAGGTCTACGTGCTGTCAGACCGTGGTGTCACGCGGGCGCTCATCGACCAGGCGGTGGCGCACGGCTACACCGCTTTGGTGCTCACCGTCGATGCCCCGCGTGCCGGGCGCCGCGAGCGCGACCTGCGCACGCAGTTCGGCGTCCCGCCGGGCATCGACATGCCCGCCGTGACCGCGGCGACCGGCGGGACCACCGGAATCACGCCGGCGCAGTTCTTCTCGCTGATGGACACCTCGCTGACGTGGGAGCACCTGGAGGCGTTCATCGCCGACAGCCCGCTGCCCGTGCTGCTGAAGGGTGTCCATCACCCCGCGGACGCGCGGCTGGCGGTGCAGTGCGGCGTGGCCGGGATCGTGGTCTCCAACCATGGCGGTCGCCAACTGGACAACGTGCCCGCCACCGCCGACCTGCTCGGCCCCGTGGTGCAGGCCGTCGACGGCGCGGTGGAGGTCCTGGTCGACGGCGGCATCCGTCGCGGCACCGACGTGTGCGTGGCGCTGGCGCTCGGGGCCCGTGCCGTGCTCGTCGGCCGGCCCCTGCTGTGGGGACTGACCGTCGACGGTGAAGCGGGTGCCCTGGGGGTGCTGACGCTGCTCCAGGCCGAGGTGGAGCTCGCGATGACGCTCCTGGGCTGCGCGACGGTCGCGGACGTCACCGCTGATCGTCTCGCTTGACGGTCGTGGGAAGCCGTACACTTCGTTAGCCCGCCGGCCGCGCCACCGAGCGCCAGAGCGTGGCGTGCACGGGCGGGCGAGCTCTCCCCGCCGGGACACCACGGCGCGTCGCGGCGATCGCCAGGACGGCGTCCGCGCTCGTCGCGAAGCGCCGCAGCGCAAGCGCAGCCGTCAGACACGTAGCCTCGTCGAGCGTGCACGCGTACCAGCGATCGTGGATCGGCGTGCCCGCCACTTCGACGCGGGCGATCGTGCCGAGGCGCAGTGCCCCGCGCGCGGCATGCGACAACGTGAGCATCACGCCGTCGCCCGCCGCCACCGCCGAGAGCGCCGCGGCGTCACTGGGGAAGGCCCGGACGTCGGGGGGCGCGATCTGCGTGCTCACCAGGAACCGCCCGATCGGTGAGCCGGGCCCGATCCCGCCGGGGCCGACACACCACGGCTGTGTCTCGAGCGCCGCCGCCGAGACCGGCCGCCGGTCCAGCAGGGGGTTCCCGCGGGCGGTGACGACGATCAGCTGGTAGCGCAGGAACGGCATCGCGACGATCGGACGGTGCGCCTGCCCCGCCGGTCGCGGGCCGAGCGTGATGTCCGCCCGGCGGTGCATCAGCAGGTCCGCGAAACGGTCGGGCGGCTGCACCGCCACGGTCGCGTCGAGGTCGGGCTCACGGTCGGTGAACGCGGCCAGCAGCGGCGCCGCCACGTGCTCCTCGACGTCGACGGACGCGGCGACGTGCAGCTCACGGCGACCGTCCTGGCCGTCAGCGACCGCGTGCCGCGCACGATCGGCCAGATCGGTGATCTCCGCCGCCAGCGATGCGAGATGGCGACCTGCCGGCGTGAGCACGAGCGCCCGTCCCTCGCGGTGGTACAGGTCGTCGCCGAACTCCTTGCGCAGCGTGCCGACCGCCGCGGAGACGGCAGGCTCGCTGATCCCCAGCTCGCGCGCCGACGCCTGCACCGACCCGAGCCGGGCGACGACCGCGAACGTGTGCAGCTGACGGAGGGTCACGATGAACCAAACGCTTCATCGACGTTTGCCCTCGCGATCGTAGCCATGGGACGGTCCGGAACAAGACCCGCGGGCCCACCAGTTGGTCGGCGTGCGCACGACATCCAACGTTTGCGAGGAGCCGTCCCATGCAGGTACCGGCACCGTTCGAGTACGAGCGCGCGACGAGCGTCCAGCACGCCTTGGAGCTGCTGCGGGCCCGCGGACCCGACGCCCGGCTGCTCGCCGGCGGGCACTCGCTGCTGCCGATGATGAAGCTGCGCCTCGCCGCGCCGGAGTTCCTCATCGACATCGACCCGCTGGCCGGCGAGCTCGGCTACATCCGTGAGCAGGACGGCGAACTGCGCGTCGGCGCGATGACCCGCCACCGCGCGCTCCTTGAGAGCGACGCGGTCGCGCGCCACGCCACGATCATCACCGACGCCGAGCGCGTGATCGCCGATCCGGTCGTGCGCAACCGCGGGACGATCGGCGGCGCGCTGTGTCAGGCCGACCCCGCCGAGGATCTCTCGGCGGTGTGCGCGGCACTGGAGGCCACCGTCGTCGTGCGGGGTGCCGACGGGGACCGGGTCCTCACGATGCCGGAGTTCCACCGCGGTCCCTACGAGACGGCGGTCGGCGACGCGGAGATGCTCATCGAGGTCCGGATCCCGCTGCACCCCGTGGCCGGCAGTGCCTACGAGAAGGTCGAGCGGCGCGTCGGCGACTGGGCCGTCGCCGCAGCCGGCGCCGCCGTGCGGCTTCACGCAGGTGTGATCACGCGCGCCGGGATCGCCCTGACCGCGGTCGGCGCCGGCGTCACGTCGGGCGCAGCTGAGCAGGCACTCGCGGGCCAACCACCATCGGAGGCGACGTTCGCCGCCGCCGCCGAGCTCGCCGCCCGTGACTGCTCGCCGACGACCGACCAGCGGGGATCCGTGGAATACAAGCGCCACCTCGCCCGCGAGCTCACACTGCGGGCCCTGCGAACGGCCACCGCCCGCGCCCTGAGAGGAGATGCCTGATGCAGGTCACCGTCACCATCAATGGCGAGGAGCGCAGCGCCGACGTGGAGCCGCGCACGCTGCTCGTGCACTTCATTCGCGACGATCTCGATCTGACCGGGACGCACTGGGGCTGCGACACGTCCAACTGCGGCGCGTGCGTCGTGCTCTTCGACGGCGAGCCGCTGAAGTCGTGCACGATGCTCGCCGCGACCGCGGCCGGCCACGAGATCACGACGGTCGAGGGGCTCGCCGCCGGCGGCGAGCTCGATCCGGTGCAACAGGGCTTCATCGAGTGTCACGGCCAGCAAATCGGATTCTGCACGCCGGGGATGCTGCTCACGGCACGTGCATTGCTGGACGCCAACCCAGACCCGTCCGAGCATGAGATCCGCGAGGCGATCTCCGGCCAGATCTGCCGCTGCACCGGCTACAGCAACATCGTCAAGGCGGTCCGCTGGGCCGCCGAGAACGCGCCCGCGACCACAACCACAACCACAACCACAACCGGAGCCTGAGCGATGTCGACCGTCCAGCCGTCCCCCACCGTCGGCTACGGCTCGATGCGGCGCAAGGAGGATCCGCGGTTCGTCCGCGGGCAGGGCCGCTACATCGATGACCTGAAGCTCCCCGGGATGCTCCACGGCGCGGTGCTACGCAGCCCGCTCGCGCACGCGCGCATCATCTCGATCGACACAGCGGCCGCTGCCGCGCACCCGAAGGTCAAGGCGGTCATCACCGGCGCCGACCTGGCTGGGCTCGGCCTGGCGTGGATGCCGACGATGTCCCAGGACACCCAGGCCGTGCTCGCCACCGACAAGGTGCGCTTCCAGGGCCAGGAGGTCGCGTTCGTCGTGGCCGAGGACCGCTACTCGGCGCGCGACGCGCTCGAGCTGATCGACGTCGAGTACGAGGAACTGCCCGTGGTCATCGACGCGCGCAAGGCGCTGGATGCGGACGCGCCGATCATCCGCGACGACAAGGAGGGTCAGACGTCCAACCACATCTTCGACTGGGAGGCGGGTGACAGCGAAGAGACCGACCGGGTCTTCGCCGCGGCCGACGTCGTCGTCGCGCGCGACATCATCTATCCGCGCTGTCATCCAGCGCCGCTGGAGACGTGCGGGGCGGTCGCGCAGATGGACCCGGTGATGGGGAAGCTCACGCTGTGGACGACCACACAGGCGCCGCACGCGCACCGGACCGTCTACGCGCTCGTCGCCGGCCTGCCCGAGCACAAGATCCGGATCATCCCCGGCGACATCGGTGGGGGCTTCGGCAACAAGGTGCCGGTCTACCCGGGCTACGTCTGCGCCATCGTCGGCTCGATCCTCACCGGCAAGCCGGTCAAGTGGATGGAGGACCGCTCGGAGAACCTCTTGTCGACCGGGTTCGCCCGCGACTACATCATGCATGGCGAGATCGCCGCCACCAGCGACGGCACGATCACCGGCCTGCGGGTGACCACCACCGCCGATCACGGGGCGTTCAACGCGACGGCGCAGCCGACGAAGTACCCGGCCGGCTTCTTCCACATCTTCAGCGGCTCCTACGACCTGCAGGCCGCGCACTGCAAGGTCACCGGCGTGTACACGAACAAGGCGCCGGGCGGCGTCGCCTACCGCTGCTCGTTCCGGGTCACCGAGGCCGTCTACCTCGTCGAGCGCATGGTCGACGCGCTGGCCTTGGAGCTGAAGCTCGACCCGGCACAGCTGCGGCTGAAGAACTTCATCCGGCCCGAGCAGTTCCCGTACCAGTGCAAGACCGGGTGGACCTATGACTCCGGCGAATACGAGCGGGCGATGCGCCTGGCGATGGAGATCGCCGGTTACGACGACCTGCGCCGCGAGCAGGCGGAGAAGCGCGCCCGCGGCGAGCTGATGGGGATCGGCATCGCCTTCTTCACGGAGACCGTCGGGGCCGGGCCGCGCAAGGACATGGACATCCTCGGGCTGGCGATGAACGACGGCGCTGACCTGCGGGTGCACCCGACCGGCAAGGCGGTGCTCGGGATCAGCGCGATGAGCCAGGGCCAGGGCCACGAGACGACCTTTGCGCAGATCGTCTCCGAGGAGCTGGGGATACCGTCGGCCGACATCGAGGTCGTCAACGGCGACACCGACCGGACCCCCTACGGCCTGGGCACCTACGGCAGTCGATCGACGCCGGTGTCAGGCGCGGCGACCGCGCTCGTGGCGCGCAAGGTCCGCGAGCGCGCGCGTCTGATCGCCGCCGGGATGCTCGAGGCGTCGCCCGACGACCTCGAGTGGGAACGCGGACGCTGGTTCGTGAAGGGCGACCCCGAGCAGGGCAGCACGATCCAGGAGATCGCGATGGCCGCGCACGGCGCCGGCGACCTGCCCGAGGGCGTCGAGGGGATGCTCGAGGACACCTGCGTCTACAACCCCCCGAACCTGACGTTCCCGTTCGGGGCCTACATCTGCGTCGTCGACATCGATCCGGGCACGGCGAAGGTCGTGGTCCGCCGGTTCGTCGCCGTGGACGACTGCGGCGTCCGGATCAACCCGATGATCGTCGAGGGCCAGATCCACGGCGGTCTCGCCGAGGGCGTCGGGATCGCGCTGATGGAGCTGATCGCCTTCGACGAGCAGGGCAACTGCCTGGGCGGGTCGTTCATGGACTACCTGATCCCCACCGCCCTGGAGGTGCCCGAGTGGGAGCTCGGTGCCACCGTCACGCCGTCGCCGCACCACCCGATCGGCGCCAAGGGGGTCGGCGAGTCGCCAACGGTCGGATCGCCGCCGGCGATCGTCAACGCGATCATCGACGCGCTGCACGACAGTCACGGCGTCGACCACATCGACATGCCGTGCACACCCGGACGCGTCTGGGATGCGATGCAGGGGCGGGCGGAGCCCCCGCAATGATCCCCCCGGCCCTCGCCCAACGCGCACAGCGGTTGCGCGACGAGCGCGTGGCGTTCGCGTGCGCGACCGTCGTGCGCGTGCAGCGCCCCGCGAGCGTGCGTCCCGGCGACACGGCGATCGTGCTCGGCGACGGCACGGTCGAGGGATTCGTCGGCGGCGTGTGCGCGGAGGAATCGGTGCGCCTGCACGGCCTGCGCGTGCTGGAGACCGGCGAGCCACTGCTGCTCAAGCTGCTTCCCGACGCGCCCGGCAACGGCGAGGAGGAGCGTGTGGAGGACGGCGCCGTGGTGTCACACAACCCGTGCCTGAGCGGCGGGTCGCTGGAGATCCTTCTCGATCCATGCCTGCCGGCGCCGCGTCTGGTCGTGGTCGGGGACGCACCGGTGGCGCGGGCGCTGCGCGACCTCGCGCCGCGGGTCGGGTTCGACGTCGTCGTCGTCGCGCCCGGGGGATCCACCCCGATCAGCGGCGACGACGCAGCGCTCGTCGTCGCCTCCCATGGGCGCGACGAGCAGGCGTCGCTGAGCACGGCGCTGACCGAGGGCGTCGCGTTCGTCGGACTCGTCGCCAGTCGCACGCGCGGCGAGCGCGTGCGGTCCGCCCTCGCGCTGCCGGACCCGCTGCGGACGAGGCTGCGCACGCCGGCCGGCCTCGACATCGGTGCGCGCACGCCGGAAGAGATCGCGCTGTCGATCCTCGCCGAGATCGTGCAGGAGCGCACGCGGGCCCGCGGGCC
>JAOPZJ010000443.1 GCA_025964155.1 Solirubrobacterales bacterium | reverse complement strand
CGGCGGCGGCGGCGGGGGTCATGAGCCCGGAGGACCACCGCGTCGCCGCGGTGCGCGCCGCCCTGGCGCGGCTGGACGAGGAGGACCGCGAGATCCTGCGGCTCACGAGCTGGGAGGGGCTGACCCCCACCGAGATCGCCGCCGTCCTGCAGGTGCCCGGCGTCACCGTCCGCAGCCGCCTGCACCGTGCCCGCAAGCGCCTGCGCGCCGAGCTCCTGCGCGAGGACCCGGTTGCGCTCACCACCTCACCCACCCTTGCCCCGGAGGCGGCCCGATGACCGACGACCAGCTCCTGAAGCTGCTGCGCGCTGCCGACCCGCTGCCGGCCAACCGGGCTGCCGCGCTCCCCCTCGGGGCGGCGGAGGACGAGCTCCTGGACCTGCTGCTGGCCCAGGCCCACCCGGTCGCGGCACCTCCTGGGAATCCCGCGCCCACGCGGGGCCGCCGCCGTCGCGTCCTGCCGCGCCTCGCGCTCGCGGTCGCCGCCGTGTCGGTGGCGATGATGGCGTTCCTGTCGCTCGGGAGCGGTCCCGGCGATCGGTCAGGGACGGTCTGGGCGGCGCAGCAGGTCCGCTTCGCCGAGGCCTCGCCGCTCGTGCTGCTGCAGGCTCCCGGCTGGCGCGTGGAGTACGCCGACGAGCAGTCCGCGCAGGAGGGCGAGCTGCACTTCCGCACCGGGCCGACGCCGCCGCGCCAGACGACGCCCCAGTTCGCGGGGGACACCGGGCCGGTCCCGGCCGACCTGACCGTCGCGCAGCTGAACTGGCGCGGCGGGACGCTCGAGAACTGGATCAAGGACCGCGGCCATGACGCGGAGGTCAGCGCGACCGCGCCCGTGCTCGGGACGACCGCACACGTCTACCAGTACTCGGGCGGCACGCCCGGCCACCGCGACGTCACCGCGCTCTTCCGCTACGACGGCCGCGTGCTCGAGTTCCGCGCGGGCGCCGCCGACGTGACCGCGTTCAAGGCGCTGCTCGCGACACTCACCCGCGTCGACACCGACACGTGGCTCTCGGCGATGCCGCCGAGCGTCGTCAAGACCACCGACCGCGACACGGCGATCCAGGGGATGCTCAGGGGCATCCCGGTGCCGCCCGGGTTCGACACCGGCCAGATCAAGGGCGCCGACCTCACGAAGGATCGCTACCAGCTGGGCGCCGCGGTCACCGGCCTCGTGTCCTGCCGCTGGCTGCAGCGCTGGGCCAAGGCGCGCCGCTCGGGCGACAGCGCTGCGGTCGACCAGGCGGTCGCCGCCATGGCCACGGCGAAGGACTGGCCGATCCTCAGGGAGATGCAGAAGGAGGGCGACTACCCCAGGGTCCTGTGGGAGTACGCCGACGCGATGCGCTCCGGCCAGGTCAAGGGCGGCTCGTTCGAGGAGGGCGCGAGCTCCGCGCTCGGCTGCTCGGGCGTCCAGATCGGGCCCGGCCCACCCGGCCCCTCCAAGCCGTAGGCCGGCCGCCGAGCCATCCGTGAGACCCAGTGCTCCGGACGCGAGCCGTGAAGCCCGAGGTGGCCGGCGGCTTCGGGCGGCCTATATGGCGGGGTAGGCGCGGACCACGAACGCACCGCGCGGCTGCCGGGAGTCCATGTCCGCGTCCACGACCCCCGAGACCGACACCCAACCCGACCCTCGCCAGAGGCGGTTCCTGCGACGGGTCACCCTGGCCACCGCGTGCGGCGAGGGCCTGGACGGCTACGACCTCGGGATCATCAGTGTCGTCCTGCTGTCGATCAGCCGCGACCTTGACGTCTCCACGGCGTGGGCGGGCCTGATCGGGGCGTCGTCGCTGATCGGGATCTTCGTCGGCGGGCCGCTGTTCGGCCGCGTGACGGACCGTTTCGGCCGCCGGCGTCCATTTCTCGTCAACATCGTCTGCTTCGTCATCTTCGGCGTCTCGCAGGCGTTCGCGCAGACCGTCGAGCAACTCTTCGTGATCCGGCTCCTGCTCGGCATGGCGATCGGGGCCGAGTACGCGATCGGCACGCCGCTCCTGGCCGAGTTCGCGCCCGCGGAGCGGCGCGGGCGGCTCAGCGCCTGGCTGATCGCATCGTGGTACATCGGTTTTCTCGTCTCGGTCCTTGCCGGATACCTGATGCTCGACGTGCTGGGGCTTGGGTGGCGCCTGATCGTGGCAAGCAGCGCGCTGCCGGCCGTGGCGACGTTGATCCTGCGCAGTGGCATGCCGGAGTCCCCCCGGTGGCTGATGAGCCGCGGGCGCCGCCGGGAGGCCCGGGCCGTGACGCTTGAGCACCTTGGAGGCCAAGAGTTCTTTGACCGTGAGATGGCGGACGAGCCGCCCGCACGCGGCGGCGTCCGCAATCTCCTCTCCACCGCATACCGCCGGCGGACGCTGCTCGTGTGCGGGTTCTGGGCGTGCAACGTCGCGCCGTACTTCGCGATCGTGACGTTTGCGCCGCAGGTGTTCGGCGCGCTGGGCCTCGCCGAACACGCCGCCACGATCGCGACCGACGCGATGGCGGTGGTCGGCGCGGTGACCGGCGTCGCGCTCATGGACCGCATAGGGCGCCGAGCGATGCTGATCGGACCGTTCTGGGTCTGCGCGGCCGCACTGGCCGTGGTCGGCGTGTGGCCCTCCGCCCCGGTCGCGGTCGTCATGGCCTCGTTCGTCGCGTTCGGGTACTTCAACGCGATCGGCGGGACCCTCACGGGCCCGTACCCCAGCGAGCTGTTCCCGACCGAGTTGCGCACCACGGCGGTGGGAGTCGCCGCCGCCGCCAGCCGGATCGGCGCGGCGCTGGGCACGTTCCTGCTGCCGGTCGGCCTGGACACCGTCGGCATCGGGCCGACGATGCTCGTGGGCTCGGCGTTCTGCGTTGCGGGGGCGGTCATCACTGCATTGTGGGCTCCAGAGACCGCGGGCCGGCCGCTCCTTGAGACCTCGAGTGCCGAACTCCTGCCGCCATCCGGCACGGCCGCAGAGGCCGCGGCCTGAGGTGATGCGCGCGCGCAGGCACATCGCGCTGCTGGGATGCCTGGCGCTCGCGCAGGGCGGTTGCGGCGGCCCGGCGGCCGACGCGGCCGCCTATACCTGCGGGCACATGCGCGACACGGTCGGGGGGTTCCGGCAGCAGGCGCAGCTCCTCGTCGATCGCGAGGGGCTCAAGACCAGCGCGCTCTCCATCGAGGAGGCCGTCCTGGACGTCGAGCTCCTGCTTCGCGGCGCCTGCCGCGGCGCCGCCGACGACTACAGGCCCTATGCCAGGGTCGCGCAGGCAGGTCCCGCCGACTGACCGGGCGCCGGGGCATCCGTGAGACCCAGTGCTCGCTATCCGAGCACTGGGTCTCAAGCATCGTGCACCGGCGGGCCTCGGTAGCGTCCTGGCCATGGACATGGGACTGACCGGCAAGGCCTGCGTCGTGACGGGCGCGTCGCAGGGCATCGGTCGCGCGATCACGGAGCGGCTGGTCGCCGAGGGGGCGGACGTCCTGGCGGTCGCGCGGCGCGCCGACATCCTCGAGCAGCTCGTCGCCACGACGGGCGGTCCCGGGCGCGTCGTCGCCTACGCTGCCGATGTCACCGCGCCGGCCGCGGGTGGCGACGTCGTCGCGGCGTGCCTCAGGGCCTTCGGCACCGTCGATGTGCTCGTCAACAACGCGGGCACCTCGTACGTCAAGGCACTGCACGAGCTGGACGACGACGACTGGCGCCGCCACCACGAGCTCCATGTCATGGCCCCGATGCGCCTCATGCAGGCGAGCGCTCCGCTGATGGCGCGGCAAGGGTGGGGACGGATCGTCAACGTCTGCTCGTCGGCGGGCAAGCGGCCGTCGACGATGAACGCCGCCTACTCCGTCAGCAAGGCCGGCCAGCTCTCCCTGTCGCGGGTCTTCGCCGACGCGTACGCCGCAGACGGCGTGCTCGTCAACGCGGTCGCCCCGGGGATCACGGGCAGCGAGCTGTGGGTGGGCGACGGCGGCATGGCCGACCAGTTGGCCGTACAGCGAGGCACGACCCGTGAGGCCGCGATCGCCGAGCGCAGCGCGCAGGCGCCGCTGGGCCGCATGTCCGAGCCGGGGGAGGTCGCCGACGTGGTCGTCTTCCTCTGCAGCGCGCGGGCGTCCAGCGTCGCCGGCGCGGCGTGGTCGGTGGACGGCGGCGTGGTGGCGATCATCGTCTGATCGCTACTGCAGGATGTTCACCGCACGGGCGGTGACGAGCACCACGAGGACGAACGATGCGACGCTCTGGCTGAGCATGAGCAGCTTCGCGGTGTGGGTGAACGGCATCGTGTCGGTCGGGCTGAACGCCGAGGCGTTCGTGAACGACAGGTAGAGGTAGTCGACGAACCCCGGCATCCACCCGATCGGCGCCGGTGCGCCTGAGTCCATCTGGGGGAACATGAAGTCGGGGTAGTGGTCCCGCACCGCCTCCTGGTCCGAGCGCACCGCCGGTCCGCCCCGATCGAGCTCCCAGAACAGGACCGCGAAGACGAGGGTCGTCGCGAGCCACACCGTGCCCGCCGCGCGCAGGAGCGTCCGTCCCGAGAGGCCGTTGGCCGAGATGAGGTCGATGACGAGCTGCAGGAGCGCACCGAGGTTCGCCACGGCGACCAAGGCGATCACGAGGATGGCCAGACGACGACGCGTGGCCGTCCGCGCCGGGGGTGTGTCGCTGCCCCAAGGCGTCGCGTACGCCAGGGCGGCGAGGAGCACGCCGCAGAGCGTGGGGACCGCCCAGCGGGGGCCGAGCGTCAGGGGATCGGGCAGCAGCGCGTAGAGGACGAGCACCGTGGCGATCGCCAGTTGGGCGTCCCAGAACGGCTCGATCCGGTGCGGGACGGGTCTGGGCTCGGGAAGCGTCATCGGTCCGGGAGGGGGCCCTGCGTATCGCGCGGGACGGGCACAGCCTCCGTCAGGCGCCGGACGGCTTGCCGCGAATAGGGTCTGCGCATGCCTGTGAACACGAGTGCCATCGGCAAGAGCTACCCGCCGACGATGTACGCCGTCGGCCGGGAGAAGATACGCGAGTACGCGCTCGCCGTGGGGGAGACGAACCCGCTGCACCTCGACGTCGCCGCCGCCCGCGCCGCCGGCTACACGGACGTGGTGGCGCCGCCGATGTTCGTGGTCGTGTACAGCGCCGCTGCCCTGGGCCCGGGGCTCTTCGACCCGGAGGTGGGCATCAAGTTCGCGCTCATGGTCCACGGAAGTCAGGAGTTCCGCTGGGGGCCGCTCGTCGTCGCGGGGGACGAGATCACCACCTCCTTCACCGTCAAGGACATCTCCGAGTCCGGCGGCAAGGGCTTCTACGTCTTTGAGTCCGTGTCCACCAACCAGGCCGGCGACACGGTGTGCGTCGGCACCTGGACCAACATCGTGCGAGGCGTCTGACCATGGCCGACCTGATCCCCGGCACCGAGCTGCCCGAGCTGAAGACCACCCCCGACCGCTTTCTGACCGTGCGGTATGCGGGCGCCTCCGGTGACTTCAATCCGATCCACATCGACGAGGACTTCGCCCGGCAGGTCGGCCTGCCGGGTCGCATCCTGCATGGCCTGTGGACGATGGCGCAGGTCGCGCGCGCCCAGACGGAGGCGGCCGGCGGCCCCCACGCCTTGAAGGCGCTGTCGGTCCAGTTCCGCGGCATGGGCGTGCCGGAGGCGGAGGTGACGGTCACCGGGACCGTCCGCGACGTGACCGACGGGGTGGCCCTCATCGAGACGGTCGCGACCCAGAACGGCATCGAGATCATCCGCAACGCCGTCGCGGAGGTCGAGATCGGCTGAACGCCCCGCGCCCGCATGGACCGGCGGCCGTCCTACACTCACCACAGTGATCCTCAGTGCCCGCCAGGAGCTGATCCTCCGCAAGGTCGTCGACACCTACGCCTCCACCGGGGCCCCGGTCGGCTCGAAGGCGCTGGCCGCCGACCCGGACCTGGACTGCGGTCCGAGCACGATCCGGAACGAGCTCTCCCTGCTGGAGGAGAACGGGCTGCTGGCCCACCCGCACACATCCGCGGGCCGCGTGCCCACCGACGCCGGCCACCGCTACCACGTCGATCGCCTGCTGCACGGCCCCGACCGCCTGCCGGTCCGCGGCGGGCTGGTGGGGCTCATGGACATGCAGCTCATGCGGCGCGAGGTCGACGAGGCCATGCGCGTCACCACCGAGACCCTGTCGCAGATGACGAACCTCATGGCGCTCGTGTCCGCGCCGCCGATCGACACCGCCACCGTCCGCCATGTCGAGGTCCTCGCCCTGCAACCGCAGGTCCTGATGGTCGTGATCATCACCTCCACCGGCGGCGTCACCAAGCGCGTCTTCACGTTCGAGAGCCCCGTCGACCCGGGTCTCGTGGCCTGGGCCGGCGAGGAGCTCAACGGCCGCTTGACAGGGGTCGGGCTCGGCGCCCGAACCCTGCGTGCGCGCCTGACGGACACGCATCTGGGCAACCGGGAGCGCGCCTTCCTCGACGCCCTGTCACCGGCCTTCACCGACCTCATGTCCACGGCTGAGGACTCCCTCTACGTCGACGGCGCCGCGCGGCTGTTCGCGGAGCACCGCCTGCAGGACCTGGACCAGATCGAGGACATCATGGCCATGCTCGAACGGCGCGTGTCTCTGCTGGGCGTCCTGCGCAGCGCGCTGGGCGAGCGCGACGTGGTCGTGCGCATCGGCTCGGAGAACACCGATGAGGCCCCGGCCCTGCGCTCGCTCGCGCTGGTGGCGGCCGGCTACGGCCTTCCCGCGCGCAAGCTGGGTACCGTGTCAGTCATCGGGCCGGTGCGCATGGACTACGCCGTCGTCATCGGCTCGGTGCGTGAGGCTGCCCTGCAGCTGTCGCGCTTCATCGAAGACATCTACGAGACCGCATAGACCCGTACCCGCATGAGCTCCACCGTTCCCCGTGACCCCTACGAGGTTCTCGGCGTCACCCGCGACGCCGACGAATCGACGATCAAGAAGGCGTTCCGCAAGCTCGCGCGCGAGCTGCATCCTGACGTGAACTCGCACGACCCGCAGGCCGAGGACAAGTTCAAGGAGGCCGCCGAGGCCTACGAGATCCTCAACGACGCCGAGCGGCGCGCCACCTACGACCGGCACGGCCACGACGGCCTCCGCTCCGGTGGCATGGGTCCGAACTTCGATGGCTTCGGGTCGATCAGCGACCTCTTCGACGCCTTCTTCGGCGGCCAGGGCTCGGCACGCGGCGGGCCCGCCCAAGGCGACGACGTGGGCATCCAGGTCGACATCACCCTCGTGCAGGCCGCCGCGGGCGCCCGCGTCCCGCTGAGCTTCGAGGCGATCGAACCGTGCGGCAAGTGCCACGGCAACGGTGCCGAGCCCGGCACGCCGATCGTCACGTGCGAGCGCTGCGGTGGTGCGGGGCGCCTGCAGGGCGTGAGCCGGACGCCGTTCGGCCAGGTCGTGCGGACGGTCGCCTGCGACGTCTGCGGTGGGGACGGCAGGATCGCGCAGACGCCGTGCGAGCAGTGCGACGGCCGTGGGCGTGAGGTACGGCGGCGCAGCCTCGACGTCGACATCCCGGCCGGGATCGCCGACGGGCAGCGCATCCGGCTGTCCGGTCGCGGTCACGCCGGCGAGGCCGGCGGGGCGCCCGGTGACCTCTACGTGCTCGTCCACGTCGAGCCCGACGAGCGCTTCCTGCGCGACGGGGACGACCTCATCACCGTGCTGGACGTGGCGGCGCCGGTGGCGGCGCTCGGCGCGACGCTCCAGGCCCCGACGATCGACGGCAGCACCGACGTCGAGATCCCCGCCGGAACGCAGCCGGGCGAGACGATCACGTTGCGGGGCCTCGGCATGCCGGGCCTGCGGCGTGCGGGACGCAGCGGCAACCTGCGCGTCGTCGTGAACGTCGTCGTCCCGCGCAGGCTCTCCAAGGACCAGCGGCGCATGCTGGACGACTTCGCCAAGACCGTGACGCCGGAGAACCTGCGCTCGGACGAGGGCATGGTCTCCAAGCTCAAGCGCCTGTTCCACCAGTGAAGGCGCATCGACGGTGATCCGCCTCGCCGTCCGCGTCCGCCGGGCCGACGCCGAGGTCGCCCTCGCGGAGCTCCTCGAGCTGGCGCCGTCCGGGGTCGAGGAGGTCGACCTCGGGGATCGCGTCGAGTACGCGATCTACGGGGCGCCCGGCGAACTGCCGGAGCTCCCGGACCTGCAGGCGGCGGCCGGCGATGCCCTGGTGGAGGTCCTGACGACCCGCGTCGCCGACGACTGGGCGGAGCGCTGGAAGGACTTCCACCAGCCGATCGAGGTCGGTGGCCGGCTGCTCGTCCGTGCGCCCTGGCACCGGGCGGGCGGGCGGGACGGTGTCGCCGCGCCGCTGCAGGACGTCGTCATCGATCCCGGCCAGGCGTTCGGCACCGGCGCCCACCACACCACGCGGCTCTGCCTGCAGCTGCTGCTGGCGCTCGACGCCGAGCCGCCCCGCGGCGTCATGGATGTGGGCTGCGGCTCGGGCGTGCTGGCGATCACCGCCGCCAAGCTCGGCTTCGGGCCGGTCGCCGGCATCGACCACGAGCGCGAGTCCGTCGCCGCGACGGTGCAGAACGCGGCGCTCAACGGCGTCACGGTGCAGGCCACGCGCCACGACCTCATGCACGACGGTCCTACGGCCGGCGCTCCGGTCGTCCTCGCGAACCTCCTGCGCCCGCTGTTGCTGCAGGTGGCCGCCGACGGCTTCACCGGGGTGCAGCCGGACGCGGTGATCGCGTCGGGTCTGCTCGCGCACGAGGCCGACGAGGTCGCTGCGGCGTTCGCCGCCCGTCAGGGGCTGCGCGAGGCCGACCGCCGCCACAGCGGCGAATGGGCGGCGCTGCTGCTCACCCGCTGAGCGGGGTCCTCACCACCCCGGTTCGCGCGCATCCGACCGGGAACCGGTGCAGGTCGTCGCCGGTTGTGATTCTCTTGGCGGCAATGCGCACGACCGTGATGACGCTGTTGATGTCGATGGGGCTGGTCCTGGGGGCGGGGACCGCCTCCGGGCAGGGCACGGGCGCCCCGCCGCCGCTGCCGCTGGCGGGCGAGCGGGCCGCCGCGCTGGATCCGGTGCTGGAAGCCGCGTTGATCCTGGATGCGACGAAGCCGGCGCCGGCCAAGCTTGCCCGGTTCAACAAGGCCTGCCTCAAGCTGTCGACGACGGATGAGCTGCTGCGGTCCTTCCGGTCGGCCTGTCGCGCCGAAGGCGATGCCTTCACCGCAGGGCTACGCCTGCCCTCGTGCAAGAGCAGCGACCGCTGCAGGGCGCGGCTGCATCGCTAC
Source organism: Solirubrobacterales bacterium (assembly GCA_025964155.1). Classification (GTDB taxonomy): domain Bacteria; phylum Actinomycetota; class Thermoleophilia; order Solirubrobacterales; family Solirubrobacteraceae; genus Paraconexibacter. The sequence continues at coordinate 39,032 of JAOPZJ010000443.1, read as the reverse complement.
GCCGCGAACCTCGCGACGCAGGCGGACAAGTCCCGTCGCCTCAACGCGAAGCTCAAGCTCATCGTGCCCGGCTACGACTGCCGCAGCGCGCTGCGGATCACGCAGGGCGTGCTGGGCGCTCTGAGTCGCCTTCGTGCGGGGGCGCTCAAGCTGGAAGCGGCTGTGAGATCGGGGACGGCGAAGCAGGTCGCCGACGGGGTTGCGCGGTTCTACGCGATCGACCGCTCGCCGCTGCTGGATCACCGCGGGCGCCTGGACAGGTTCCGCGCGGCATGCGTGTGAGCTCCTGCCGCGCCCGGTCGCGCCAGACTTTGTAACACGCTTGTGCGATTGGTCTCTTCGCGTCCCGGGGAGGAGACTGCTCGTATGTCATGGCACATCGTCATCGCCGGTGGAGGGTTCGGTGGCTTCCACGCCGCCCGGACCCTCGAGAGGGTCCTGGCGCCGCAGGCGGCGCGCGTGACCCTCGTCACCGACAGCAACTTCATGCTCTACACGCCGCTGCTGCCCGGTGCGGCGGCCGGCACGCTGGAGCCGCGCCACGTGGTGGTCCCCCTGCGGGAGGAGCTGCGGCGCACCGACCTCTGGCTCGGCACGGTCGTCGGCAACGACCCGGCGACGAGCACGCTGAAGGTGCGGGTGCCAGAGGACGACGCCGTGGAGGACCTGCGGTACGACCAGCTCATCGTCGCCCTGGGCTCGGTGTCCCGCACGCTGCCGGTCCCGGGCCTCGCCGAGCATGCCGTCGGCTTCAAGTCGCTGCCGGAGGCGATTGCGCTGCGCAACCGGCTGATCCGCACGCTGGAGATCGCGGAGCGGATGACGGACGCCGCTGAACGCGCCGCCTGGCTGACCTACGTCTTCGTCGGCGCCGGCTACGCGGGCCTGGAGGGGCTGGCCGAGCTGCAGGACTTCGCCGCGGACGTCATCGAGCTGTACCCGCGGTGCCGGACCTCCGGCGTCCGCTTCATGCTCGTCGAGGCGCAGGAGCGGGTGATGCCCGAGATTCCCGCGCCGCTGGCCGAGTTCTCCATGCGGGAGCTGCGCTCACGGGGCATCGACATCCGTACGAACACGACGCTGGACGCCGTGACCGCGAGCACCGCGACGCTCTCCGGCGGCGAGGTCGTCCCGACGCGGACGGTGGTGTGGACCGCCGGCGTGCGTCCGCAGCCGGTCATCGCCGACATGGGCCTGCCCGTGGACCGCGGCGGGCGGCTCGAGGTCGACCGCACGATGCTCGTGCACGGCACGAGCAACATCTGGGCCATCGGCGACGCCGCCGCGGTGCCGGACCCCGCTCGCGGCCTCAAGCACCCGACGCCGCCGACCGCGCAGCACGCCATCCGTCAGGGCCGCCTCGTCGCCCGGAACGTCGCCGCCACGCTCGGCACGGGCAAGGTCAAGCCGTTCCGCTTCAAGACGAAGGGCGTGTTCGTGGACATGGGGCGCAGCCAGGCCGTGGCGTCGACGATGGGCATCCGCTGGCGCGGCGCACCCGCCTGGTGGCTGGCCCGCAGCTACCACCTGGCCATGATGCCGGGCACCAAGCGCAAGCTCCGGCTCCTCATCGACTGGAACGTCGGGCTGGTCTTCGGACGCGACACGTCCGAGCTGGGGCAGCTCGGGCACCCGCCGGCGCTGACGCGCGTCGACACGAACCGCGGAGCCCCCTCGACCGGACCGGTAGAGGCCGTCGAAGGCCCGCACGCGGCCATCCCCGACGATGCGACCGGGACTGGCGCTATCGTCACCCCTGGATGACGCTGACGGACACCGTGAAGGCCGACCTGATCTCTGCCATGAAGGCGGGGGAGAAGGATCGTGTCGGCGCGTTGCGCCTGGTCCTCTCCGAGCTGCAGAAGGCGAGCAAAGAGGGATCGGACGACGAGCAGGCGGTGCTGCGCCGCGAACGCAAACGACGGGTGGAAGCCGCCGCGGCGTTCCGCGACAATGGCCGTGGTGAGCTGGCCGATGCCGAGGAGGCCGAGGCGCAGATCATCGAGACCTATCTGCCCGCCGAGCTGGGGGATGACGAGTTGCGCACGATCGTGCAGTCCGCCGTCGCGCAGGTCGGGGCGTCATCACCGAAGGACATGGGGGCCGTGATGAAGGCCGCCATGCCACAGATCGCGGGACGCGCCGACGGCAAGCGCGTGTCCGCACTCGTCAACGAAACCCTGAGGAGCTGATTCCTACCACCGTGCGTCGCCAGATTGAGGTCTCCAACGATGTCGCCGTCGCCCTCACGGGCAGCAACGATCAGACACTCCGAGCCCTCGAATCGCACGTGGGGTGCTCGCTGTACGTCCGCGGGAACGTCATCACCCTCGACGGTGACGCCGAGTCGGTGGCCGCCGCGTCGGTCATCGTCCGTGAGCTCGCCGCACTGGTCCAGCAGGGGCATGCCGTGGACGCGGACATGATCCGCACCGTCAGCGGCGCGCTGGCGAACCACACGCCCCCGGCCCAGGTGCTCGACGACGTCGTATGGCGCCACCGTGCCACGAAGGTCATCCCCAAGAGCGTGCAGCAGAAGCGCTACGTCGACTCGATCCGCAACAACACCATCACCTTCGGCGTCGGCCCCGCCGGTACCGGCAAGACGTTCCTCGCGGTGGCGGCGGCCGCCGCCGCGCTGAACCGGCGCGAGGTCAGCCGCATCATCCTCACGCGCCCGGCGGTCGAGGCCGGTGAGCGCCTGGGCTTCCTGCCCGGCGACCTGATGGCGAAGATCGACCCCTACCTGCGCCCGCTCTTCGACGCGCTCCACGACATGATGGACCCCGAGAAGGTCGTCGCTCACCTGGAGAAGGGCGTCATCGAGGTGGCGCCGCTGGCGTTCATGCGCGGACGCACCCTCAACGACTCGTTCATCATCCTCGACGAGGCGCAGAACACGACGCCCGAGCAGATGAAGATGTTCCTCACCCGCCTGGGCTTCAACTCCCGCATGGTGGTCACCGGGGACGTCACGCAGGTCGATCTGCCGCGCGAGCAGCAGTCCGGGCTCGTCGTCGTCGGGGAGATCCTCCAGGAGGTCGACGACATCGACTTCGTCCGCTTCGGCGGGGAGGACGTCGTCCGCCACCGCCTGGTCCAGCGGATCGTCGAGGCGTACGGCGAGCACGCCGAGCGGGCTGCCCCGGAGCTGCGCCCCGCGACCGCAAGCCGCCGCGCCTGACCGGGTCAGCCGAGCCGCCAGGCTCGCCCGACCTGTCAAGATCAAAGTCTTGCTCGACGTCGAAGTCATCCATCCACAGCTTGCGCCCGGGGTCCCGCCCGAGGCCGAGGTCCAGCGGCTCGTGGGCCTGGCCCTCGCTTCCGCGGGGGTCGACGAAGGTCATCTGGCGGTCGAGTTCGTCGAGGCCAGTCGGATCGCCGAGCTGAACGCGCAGTACCGGGGCACCGTCGGCCCGACCGACGTGCTCTCGTTCGGCGTCGACGAGGACGGGGAGGCGCACGGCCCCCGGGAGCTCGGCGACATCGTCATCTGCCCCGCCCACACGGAGGATCTGCGCGAGGCGATCGTGCACGGGGCCCTCCACCTGACCGGCATGGATCACGAGACCGACAACGGCGAGATGCTCGCGTTGCAGGCCGAGATCCTGTCCTGGTGATGCAGGACGTCGACCCCACCACCCCGACCGGCACCCGGGCCGGCTTCGTCGCCCTGGCGGGGCGACCGAACGTCGGCAAGTCGACGCTCGTCAACTCGATCGTCGGGCGCAAGATCGCGATCGTCTCGGACAAGCCACAGACCACGCGCCGGGCAATCCGCGGCGTCGCGACGACCGAGGACGCGCAGCTCATCCTCGTGGACCTGCCGGGTGTCCAGCGTCCTCGCGACACGCTCACGGCCCGGATGCAGCGCCGGGTGGAGTCGGAGCTGCGCGACTCAGACGCCGCGCTCCTGATCCTGAACGCCGAGGAGGGCGTCGGTCCCGGCGACCGCTTCATCGCCGCCGCCCTCACCGAGGCGAAGACCCCGGTGGTCATCGCGCTGAACAAGTGCGACCGGCTCGACAAGGCCGGGACGGTGAGCGCGCTCATGGCCGCCGCGGCGCTCGGCGTCGCCGACGACATCTTCCCGATCAGCGCGAAGACCGGGCTCGGTGTCTTCGCCCTGACCCAGCACCTGCGCTCGCTCGTCCCCGAGAGCCCGTTCTACTTCCCGGTGGACGACAGCTCCGACCAGTCCGAGAACGTGCTGCTCGCCGAGCTCGTGCGCGAGCAGGTGCTGCGGCGCACGTTCCAGGAGGTGCCGCATTCCGTCGAGGTGATCATCGACGACATCGAGGAGACACGGGCGGACCTCACACGGGTCCGCGCGATGGTGTGGGTCGAGACCGAGTCGCAGAAGGGCATCCTCATCGGCTCGGGCGGCAAGATGATCAAGGCCATCGGCATGGCCGCGCGCAAGGAGCTGCAGCGTGAGCTCGACACCCAGGTCCACCTGGATCTCAGCGTGCGGGTGCGCAGAGGCTGGCGCGGAGACGACCGCATGCTCGACCGCCTGGGCATCGACTGACGCGCTACCCCAACTGCTCGCTCAGCTGCTTCGCGAGCGCCTCGACGTCGTCCGGGCGCAGCGCCGGCGACGTGAGGTGCGCGAGCGTAAGCACGGGAACGCGGGCGCCATGGCGCAGCCGCTGCAGCTGCGCCTGCTGGACTGCGGCCCGCGCGGCCTCGCGGTTGACCGCCCCGTGCACGCGCCCGGCGACGGCCACGCCCGTCGCGCCCAGCTCGGTGGCCTGCTCCGGCGTCCACCGCGTCGTCAGGACGTCGTTGGCGACGATGAGGTCCAGCTCACGCTCGAGCGTTCCGACCGTGCGGTCCTGGAGCTCGAGTGTCTCGCCTACGGGCAGCTCGGCGGGGATCGTCACCGCGACGATCGCGGACTGGGCGGCATCGGCCAGCGACCGCGCCACCGCGCCGGCCTGTGAGGCGATCGGGCCGATCCGGGCGATGTCGTTGAACGTCTTGGGGGCACGGAGCATCGCCAGCGCGTGCCCGGTGGCCGGCAGGTCGGCGATGACGATGTCGAACGTCGGATCGGCCGAGTTCCAGCGCGGGCGCTGGGCCATCTCCCAGATCTTGGTGGCGGTCACGAGCTCGCGCGCACCGGGGGCGGCTGCGACGAAGTACGAGAAGAGGTTCGAGCGCGTCAGGATGTTGACGAGCGACCGTGACCCCAACTGCTTCGCCAACCAGGCCTTGAGAGCATCATCCGGATCGATGGAGACCGTCCACAACCCCTGCTGCACCGCCTGCTCCTCACCGAGCGGCCCCGGCACGGCCCCGAGCAGGCCCGGCAGGCGAGCATGGGTGCCAACCTCGCAGACCATCGTCTTCAGGCCCTGCGCCGCGGCCGCACGCCCGAGCGCCGCGGCTACCGTGGACTTGCCCACGCCCCCCTTGCCGGTGACGAGCACCAGCCGTCTGTCGAAGATTCGCGGCATCCGTGTGGTGGCGAGACTACGTCGTCGGCAGCAGCGTGGATGACCTGACCCCCCAGGACGAGGCCGTGAACGCCGCCTACGGGCGGTGTCGTCGACTGCAGCGCCGCCACGACCCGACGTTCTTCCTCGCCACCGCGCGGCTGCCACGCGACCGCCGCCCGGCCGTCCACGCGCTGTACGGGTTCCTGCGCGGTGCCGATGAGATCGTGGACGGCCGTCACCGCGCCAGCCAGCCGGCGGCACGCCGCGCGGCGCTGGACGGCTGGCAGGCCGCGCTGCGCGACGGCCTGACCGGTGCGTGGCCCGCGCACCCGGTCCTCGCCGCACTGGCGGACGCCGGCCCGCGGCACGACCTGCCGCTGCACCTGCTTGACCGCTACATGGACTCCATGCGGGTGGACTGCGACGACCGCGTCAGGATCGGGGATCCCGAGGCGCTGGACCGCTACATGGACGGCAGCGCCGCGACGGTGGGCCGCCTCATGGCGCCCCTCCTGGGAGGGGGCGCGGCGGCCGTCGAGCCCTTGGCACAGCTCGGGGTGGCCTTCCAGCTCACGAACTTCATCCGTGACGTGCGCGACGACTGGCGGCTGGGCCGCGTCTACCTGCCGGGCCTGGAGGAGGAGACGCTGCGCCTGGGCGTGGTCACCCCGCCGTTTCGTGCGCGCATCGGCGCCGAGGTTCAGCGGGCCCGTGAGCTCTTCGCCCAGACCGCGACCGTCGAGGCGGAGGTGCCGTCGTCGGTCCGTCCGGGCATCCGCCTGGCACGCAGCGTCTACGAGCGCGTCCTGGACCGTGTCGAGTCGCTGGACGGCGACGTGCTGTCGCGGCGGACGGGCCTGGGTCCCGTGGGCGTCGCACGAGCCGCCATGGGCACCGTGCGCCTCGCCTGACCCGGGTGGGGTACCCGGCCACCCTCTCGGGGCTCAACGTGGGGGAGATTTCTGCCGATACGGGGTATGGATGGCGCCCTGGCTGCCCCGCACCGCGCCATCCTTCCCCTCTGCGATGCATGACCTGATGAAGTCGCTTCCCGGCGGCCCCCGAATCTCCGCGCTCGCCGACGACCCGACGATGGTTCAAGCGCTCTGGAGGGGGCTCGTCGAACAGGTCCCTGCGGTCACGTACATCACGGACTGCGACGTCCACGGGACGCTGCGATACGTGTCCCCACAGATCGAGGGGCTGCTGGGTCATGCGCCCGCCGCGTTCCTCAAGGACGAGGAGCTGTGGTACCGCTGCGTGCACCCCGACGACGTGCAGCGCGTGCGCGCCGAGGAGGAGCGCACCTTCAAGGCGGAGGCATCCCTCGACATCGAGATGCGCATGATCCACGCCGACGGCCATGAGGTCCTGGTGTGGGAGCGCGACACGATCATCCGCGACGAGCATGGGCGGCCGACCCACATGCAGGGCGTGCTCATCGACATCACGCCGCTGCGGGCGATGCGCGACGAGCGCGACGCCGAACGGACCCGTGCGGCCCGCTACCTCGAGGCGGCGGGAGCGGCCATCGTCGTCCTGGACACCGACGGTCAGGTCGAGCTCATCAACCGGGCCGGCTACGACCTGCTCGGCGTGACGGAACCCGCCACCGGCGACCAGGACCTGCTCGGTGCGGTCTTCGGCCTTGACGAGCGGCAGACCGTCAGCCGGCGGCGCTTCGTCGAGGCTCTGACCGGCGGCGCCCTGCCGCCCCGGTACGAGCGTGAGCTGCGGCGTGCGGACGGCACCACCCGGGTCGTGGCGTGGACCACCCGCCTCGTCCGCGACGACAACGGGCGCGTCACCGGCAGCGTCTCCTCGGGCAACGACATCACCGAGCGCCGTGCCGCAGCCGAGCAGATCGCCCACCTGGCCAACCACGATGCCGTGACGGGCCTGCCCAATCGCCGCCTCTTCGGAGAGCACCTGGACCTCACGCTGGCCCGGGCCAGCCGCCAAGGGCACGCCGTGGCGTTGCTGTACCTGGACCTGGACGACTTCAAGCTCGTCAACGACTCCCTCGGGCACAGCGCGGGCGACCGCCTGCTCGTGAAGGTCGCGCGACGCCTGCGAGCCCGCACGCGCGGCGCCGACCTCCTCGCCCGTCACGGCGGCGACGAGTTCCTCGTCCTGCTGGGAGACCTGGACCCCGGGACCGCCGAGGCCGACGCGCGGCTGGCCGCCCGCGGCCTACTGGATGCCCTCGCCGCGCCGTTCGTCGTGTCCGGCGCCGAGTTCCACATCGGCGGCAGCGTCGGGATCAGTCTGCTCCCGGGCGACTCCCTGGACGCAGAGACGCTGCTGCGTCACGCCGACGCGGCGATGTACCAGGCCAAGCGCGACGGCCGCGACGAGATCCGCCTCTTCGACTCCGACCGCGGGGAGCCGCTGGCCCGCCTCTCGATGACGAGCCGCCTGCGTCAGGCGATCGCCGACGAGCAGTTGGTCCTGCACTACCAGCCGATCGTCGACCCCGTGTCGGGTCAGCTGCACGCCTTGGAGGCCCTCGTGCGCTGGCAGGACCCGATCCGCGGGCTCGTGATGCCCGGCGAGTTCATCACCTTCGCCGAGGAGACGGGCCTGATCGACCGTGTGGGCGAGCTCGTGCTCGAGCTCGTGGTGCGCCAGCGCGTGCGCTGGCGCGAGGACGGGTTCGAGCCCACCATCCACGTGAACCTGTCCCCGCGCGAGCTCCGCAGCCCGGCGTTCGCCGAGCGCGTGTCCGAGCGCCTGGCGGCCGACGACATCGACCCGAGGACGATCGTCCTGGAGATCACCGAGACGGCCGCGATGCAGGACCCGACCCGCACCGGCCCACTCCTGCGAGAGCTCGCCGCGACCGGCGTGCGCATCGCGATCGACGACTTCGGCGCCGGTCATTCCTCGCTCGCGCGCCTCATCGCCCTGCCGGTGCACATCCTGAAGATCGACCGGTCGTTCCTCGCGCGGGCACCTTCGGACCCCGCCGCGGCCGCGGTCCTGACGGCGGTCGTCGCGCTCGCGCGGTCGCTCCAGATGGCGGCCGTCGCCGAGGGCGTGGAGACCGAGGAGCAGCGCGAGCAGCTCGTCCAGCTCGGCTGCCCGCTTGCGCAGGGCTACCTGCTGGGCAGGCCGGGACCGGCGCATGACATGCGCCGGTACCTGGGTCGCACGGCAGCCTGACCGCGGTGCGCGACGATGGCGGGAGGGGCGCGAGGCATGCGCCTTTGTACGATCACCGCGTGGAGATCGCCTACGACGAGCACGGTCTGGTGCCCTGTGTCATCCAGGACTGGCGCACGGGCGAGGTCCTGACGCTCGCCTACGCCAACGCCGAGGCGGTCGCCCGGACGGTCGAGACGGGGGAGCTGCACCTCTGGAGCCGCTCGCGTCAGGAGCTCTGGCACAAGGGCGCGACCTCGGGCAACATCCAGAAGGTCCATGCGCTGCGCGTGGACTGCGACAACGACGCACTGCTGGCGCTCGTCGAGCCCGCCGGTCCCGCGTGCCACACCGGCGCGCGCACGTGCTTCTTCACCGGGGACCTGCAGCCGCCGGCGCCGCACGAGGTGCTGCCCGCGCTCGAGCGCGTCCTGGCGCAGCGCCAGGCCGAACGCCCGGAGGGCTCGTACACCGTGCAGCTGCTGGACGATCCGGTCCTGACGGGCGCGAAGGTGCGGGAGGAGGCCGAGGAGGTCACCCGCGCCGCGCGCGAGGAGACCGACGACCGCGTCGACAACGAGGCCGCGGACGTCCTGTATCACCTGCTCGTGCTGCTGCACGGTCGCGGGCGCACGCTCGCCGACGTGGAGGCGATCCTCGATGCCCGCAGCCGCTGACACGGCGGCCGCCTCAGCGGCGCCCGCCGTCACCCCGTCGCTGCAGGAGGTCCGTGAGCTCGCGGCGTCCTACAACCTCGTCCCGCTGCGTCACACCTTCATCGACGACTGCGAGACGCCGGTCAGCGCGTTCCTCAAGCTGCGCGGGACCACGCCGGAGTACCCGGCGTTTCTCCTGGAGAGCGCCGAGCAGGGACAGCGGTTCGGGCGCTACTCGTTCATCGGCCTGCGGCCCAAGCAGATCGTGCGCTGGTCCCTGGGTGACGACGGCGATCCGTATGAGGTCGCCGCCGACGCCGTCGGGCGCTACCGCCAGGCTCCGCTCCAGGACCTGCCGCCGTTCTCCGGCGGCGCGGTCGGGTTCTTCGGCTACGACCTCGTGCGGACCGTCGAGACGACCCTCGGTCCGCCCAACCCCGACGTCCTGGGGCTGCCGGACATGGCGCTCATGCTGTCGGACGTGCTGGTGATCTTCGACCACCTCAAGCACACCGTCACGATCCTCGTGAACGTCTACACCGAGGACGTCGAGGACGTGGACGCCGCCTACGCCGACGCCGTCGCGACGATCCAAAAGGCGCGCGCGCTGCTGGCCGGGCCGGTCCCCACCGCGCCCGAGCACGACGAGGGCCGCCAGGTCCCGACCTTCGAGTCGAACATGCCGCGCGAGCAGTTCGAGGGCATGGTCTCGCGGATCGTCGAGTACGTCCACGCCGGTGACGCCTTCCAGGTCGTGCCATCCCAGCGCTGGAGCGCGGAGCTGACGGGCATCGATCCGTTCAGCGTCTACCGCGGCCTGCGCGTGGTGAACCCCTCGCCGTACATGTACTTCCTCGACTTCCAGGACTTCCAGATCGCCGGGGCCTCGCCCGAGCCGCTGCTGACGGTCTCGGGCTCACGGGTGTCCACGCGACCGATCGCCGGCACCCGGCGCCGCGGCGCGACCGACGCCGAGGACGCCGAACTCGCGGAGGGCCTGCTCGCCGACGAGAAGGAGCGCTCCGAGCACGTCATGCTCGTGGACCTCGGGCGCAACGACCTGGGTCGCGTCTGCGAGTACGGCAGCGTCAAGGTCGACACGCTCATGGGCGTGGAGCTGTACTCCACGGTCATGCACATCGTCTCCAACGTCTCGGGCACGCTGCGCGAGGGCATCCGCGCCATGGACGCGCTGGCGTCCGTGCTGCCCGCGGGCACGCTCTCCGGTGCCCCGAAGGTCCGCGCGATGGAGATCATCGACGAGCTGGAGCCCATCAAGCGCGGCGGCTACGGCGGTGCGATCGGCTACCTCTCCTACACCGGCGACCTGGACACGTGCATCCACATCCGCACGGTCGTGATGAAGGACGGCAGCGCCCACATCCAGGCCGGCGGCGGGACGGTCGCCGACGCGCTGCCGGACTATGAGTACGAGGAGTCCGTGAACAAGGCGCGCGGGGTCAAGCAGGCGATCGAGCTGGCCGCTCGCCAGCCGGACTGGAAATAGATGCCCGGCGTGCTCGTCATCGACAACTACGACTCCTTCACCTACAACCTCGTCCAGTACCTGGGCGAGCTCGGCGCCGACCCGACCGTCGTGCGCAACGACCGCGCGACCGTCGACGAGCTGCTGGCGACGGCGCCCGGGCATGTCCTGGTCTCCCCGGGGCCCTGCACGCCGACGGACGCGGGCATCTCCATGGAGGCGATGCGCCGCTTCCCTGAGGCGGGCGTGCCGACGCTCGGCGTCTGCCTGGGCCACCAGTCGCTCGCGCAGGTCTTCGGCGGCACCGTCGTCCGTCACCTCCCGGTCCACGGTAAGACCACGGCGATCACCCACGACGGACGTGGCGTCTACACGGGCCTGCCGCAGGACCTCGTGGTCGGCCGCTACCACTCACTCGTGGTGCAGGAGACGTCGCTGCCCGACTGCTTCGACGTGACCGCGCGCGGTGGCGACGTGGTCATGGGCATCCGTCACCGCGAACTGCCGGCCGAGGGCGTGCAGTTCCACCCCGAGTCCGTGCTGACCGAGCACGGGCGGTCGATGCTGCGTGCGTTCCTCGGCGGGCCCGTCTGATGCCGCACGACGTGCTCACCGCCGCAATCGACGACCTTGCCTCCGGGCGCGACCTGCCGCGCGAGCAGGCCGCCGCGGTGCTGGCACAGATCATGGAGGGCCACGCGACGGAGGTGCAGATCGCCGCCGTGCTCATCGCGCTGCGCACCAAGGGCGAGACCGAGGCGGAGATGGCCGGCCTCGCCACCACGATGCGCCTGCTCGCCGCCGGAGTCGCGGTGGACCGGCCCGACCTCGTCGACACCGCCGGAACCGGGGGTGGGCGCCAGACCTTCAACGTCTCCACGACCGCCGCGCTGATCGCCGCGGGGGCGGGCTGCAGCGTGGCCAAGCACGGCAACCGCTCGGCCACCGGACTGTCCGGCAGCGCCGACCTGCTTGAGGCCCTGGACGCGCGCATCGACCTCTCGCCCGATCAGGTGGCGCAGTGCATCGAGGAGGTCGGCTTCGGCTTCATGTTCGCCCCGGCTCACCATGGGGCGACGCGGTTCGTCGTCCCCGTGCGCAAGGCGCTGGCCGTGCGGACGATCTTCAACGTGCTGGGCCCCCTGACCAACCCGGCGGGAGCCCGCCGTCAGCTCATCGGCGTCGCCGACATGGGGCTCGTGGACCGCATGGGCGGGGCGATCGCCACCCTGGGCTGCGACCGCGCGCTGGTAGTGTCCAGCGCCGACGGCCTGGACGAGTTGAGCCTGTCCGCCGTCACTCACGTCGTGGAAGTCAACGGACAGCAGATCGCGCGCTACGACGTGTCCCCGGCGGACGTGGGACTCGACGACGCCGCATATGAGGACGTGATCGGGGGCCTTCCGGCCGACAACGCCCTCATCACCCGCGCGATCATGGCCGGTGAGCGCGGCGCGCCGCGGGACATGGCCGTCTTCAACGCGGGCGCCGCCATCTACGCCGCCGGGCGGGCGCCAAGTCTCGAAAGCGGGGTACGGGCTGCGGAGCGGGCGATCGACTCCGGCGCCGCGGCCACGACGCTCAAGCGCTTCGTGACGCTGAGCATGGACCTTGCGGGCGGGACCGATCCCGCGTGAGGCGGAATCGTCGCCCAGAGGGCTCGATCTTCGCGCGCGCCAGGAATGAGGTCGTGACGTGAGCGTTCTGGATCGCATCGTCGAGGTCACCCAGAAGGAGCTCCGTCGTCGGCGCCGTGAGGTGCCGCTCGAGGAGCTCGAGCGACATCTCGCCGCGCGTGAGGGCGACGACCGTCCCTTCAGCGAGGCCCTCACGCGCCCGGGCATCTCGGTCATCGCCGAGCACAAGCGGGCGTCTCCCTCCGCCGGCGAGATCCGTGCGGGCTCCACCGTGGAGGAGATCGTCAACGCCTACGAGCGCGGCGGGGCGGCGGCCCTGTCGATCCTCACCGAGGGGCCGCATTTCGGCGGCTCGCTGGACGACCTGCGCGCCGCCAAGGCCGCCTGCCGCCTGCCGATCCTGCGCAAGGACTTCATCGTCGACCGCTACCAGATCGTCGAATCCGCCGTGGCCGGCGCGGACGCCATCCTGCTCATCGTCGCCGCGCTGGACGAGAGGGACCTGGAGTCGCTGTACATCGATGCCGCCCGCCTGGACCTCGATGTCCTGGTCGAGGTTCACGACGAGGACGAGCTGAAGACGGCGCTCGCGGTCGTGGACGCCGACATCATCGGCATCAACAACCGCAACCTCACCGATTTCACCGTGGACGTCGAGCGCACGTACGAGCTGCTGGCGGACGTTCCGACCGGCAAGACCGTCGTGTCCGAATCCGGGTTGCATCACCGCGAGCAGCTCGAGGATCTGGAGCGGGTGGGCGTCGACGCCGTCCTCGTGGGGGAGAGCCTCATGCGGGCGCCGCGGCCCGACGAGGCACTTGCGACACTGCTCGGCCGCCGGGGCGGCGAGGGCCACGGCGACTTCGTCTGACGCCCTGGTGCAGGTACCGCCACCAGTCCTTTACCTCCCGTTCAACCGCCGTTTGGCCAACCTTCAGCGCACTGCGCTTGTATCGACGCCATGAGGAGCAGCACCATTCCCGTCGCCGTGGCCTCGGCCGTGCTCGGCGGGGCGATCGCCGCGGGCGGCATCGCCGTGCTGGACCTGGGCGGGACGTCGAGCACGACGACCGTGGTGCAGCAGGCGCCCCTGGCGGCGCCCCAGGGGCGGGTCTCGGCCGGCGGCGCGATGACCGCACGCGACCTGTACCGCCGCGACTCACCGGGCGTCGTGTTCATCCGGGCCGACGTCGTCCAGCAGACCCAGGCATCCCCGTTCGACTTCGGCACCCCCTCGCAGCAGCGCGGCACCTCGACCGGCTCGGGCTTCGTCATCGATCACAACGGCGACATCCTCACGAACGCCCACGTCATCGACGGGGCCGTGAAGGTCACGGTGCAGCTCGCCGACAAGCAGGTCGTCGAGGCAAAGGTCATCGGCAAGGACACCTCCTCGGACATCGCGCTCCTGCGGGTCGATCCGGACGGCCTGAACCTCGCCCCGCTGGAGCTCGGCTCGGCCAAGGATGTGCAGGTTGGCGACCCGGTCATCGCGATCGGCAACCCGTTCGGCCTGGACCGCACGCTGACGACCGGCGTGGTCAGCGCCCTGCAGCGGCGGATCTCCGCGCCCAACGGCGAAGGCATCAGCAACGTCATCCAGACGGACGCCGCGATCAACCCCGGCAACTCGGGCGGCCCGCTGATCGACGCCGCCGGCCGCGTCATCGGCATCAACTCGCAGATCGAGACGGGCAGCGGGGGTAACGGCAGCGTCGGCATCGGCTTCGCCGTTCCGATCGACACCGCCAAGCAGATCCTGCCGCAGCTGAAGTCCAACGGGACGGTCCAGCGTGCCTACCTGGGCGTTTCGTCGCTCACGATCGATGGCTCCCTGAACCCGCTGAAGCTGCCGACGAAGACCGGCGTGCTCGTGCAGACCGTGCAGGCCGGCAGTCCGGCCGCCAAGGTCGGCATCAGGGCCGGCGGCTACACCCAGCAGCTCAGCGGCAACGACATCATGCTGGGCGGGGACGTGATCCAATCGATCGACGGCAAGCCCGTGCGGACCTCGGACGACCTGGCCTCGCTCGTCAGCGCGCACAGGCACGGGGACGTGGTCACCGTGGGCGTGCTGCGCGACGGCAAGAAGCTGACGGTCACCGCAAAGCTCGCCGCGCGGCCCAATGCGACCGAGGTGGGCTAGTCGGGACACTCGACGTCCACCCCTTACGATGGGGCGGTGCGTCCCACCCGTGTGAAGATCTGTGGCCTGACCAGTGTCGACGACGCGACCGTCGCCGTCGAGGCGGGGGCATGGGCGCTCGGGATGATCCTCTGGGATCAGTCGCCACGCGCCTGCTCGCTGGACGAGGCCGCGGCCATCTCGGCCGCCTATCGCCGGCAGGTGCAGGTGTGTGGTGTGTTCGTCGACGCGACGCTGGACGAGGTCGCGACGGCGGTCGATGTCGCGAAGCTCACGATGGTCCAGCTCCACGGCGACGAGGGTCCGGTCTACTGCGCCGAGGTCGCACGCCGCACCGGCGCCAAGGTCGTCAAGGCCGCCCGTGTGGGATCGCGCTCGGACATCCAGGCCATGGAGCGCTATCGCACGCAGTTCCACCTGCTCGACACCCGGGTGGAGGGGAAGCAGGGCGGCACGGGGGAGACGTTCGACTGGGGCCTCACACGACTGCGCATGTCCCGCGTCCCGCTCATCGTGTCCGGGGGGCTGAGCGCCGGCAACGTCGCCGATGTGATCGAGGCGACCCACCCGTTCGCAGTGGACGTGGCCAGCGGGACCGAGGCCGCCCCGGGGGTCAAGGACCCCGAGCTCGTGACGGCGTTCGTCGAGGCCGTCCACGCCGCCGACGCGGTGCGTGATGACGCCGGGAACTCCGAGCAGGAGGTGTCGTCATGACCGCCGTCGAGCATCGTTTCGGGCCCTACGGGGGCCAGTACGTCCCCGAGACCCTCATGCCTGCGCTGGCGGAACTCGAGCAGGCGTGGGTGGTCGCGCGCGACGACCCCGGTTATCTCGAGGAGCTGCAGGAGCTGCTGCGCGACTTCGCGGGGCGCCCCTCGCGCCTCTACCGCGCACGCCGCCTTTCCGAATACGTGAGCGGACCCGCGCACGCCCGGACCATCTATCTCAAACGCGAGGACCTCAACCACACGGGGTCCCATAAGGTCAACAACGCGATCGGCCAGGCACTGCTGGCGCAGCGGATGGGCAAGCGGCGGATCATCGCCGAGACCGGCGCCGGTCAGCACGGCGTCGCCAGCGCGACGGCGTGCGCGCTGCTGGGCATGGAGTGCGTCGTGTTCATGGGCACCGAGGACATCCGGCGCCAGCGCCCGAACGTCGAGCGCATGCAGTTGCTCGGCGCACGCGTGCATCCGGTCGAGGCGGGCTCGGGGACCCTGAAGGACGCCACGAGCGAGGCGATCCGCGACTGGGTCACGAACGTGGAGTCCACGCACTACATCATCGGCTCTGCCGTGGGACCGGCGCCATACCCGTCGCTCGTGCGGGACCTGCAGCGCGTCATCGGCGACGAGGCGCGGGCGCAGATCCTGGAGCGTGAGGGCCGGCTGCCGGATCGGGTGATCGCCTGTGTCGGCGGCGGGTCCAACGCGATCGGGATCTTCACCGCGTTCGTCGGCGATCCGGACGTGGAGCTCATCGGCGTGGAGGCCGCCGGTGACGGCCTGGACTCCGGGCGCCACGGTGCCCCGCTGACGGTCGGAGGGCAGTCCGGGGTGCTGCACGGGTCGATGTCGGCCGTCATGCAGGACGCCGAGGGGCAGATCACCGAGGCGCACTCGATCTCGGCGGGGCTGGACTACCCCGGATCGGGTCCCGAGCACGCGCACCTGCGCGACCTCGGACGGGCGCGCTACGTGGCGGTGACGGACGTCGACGCGCTACGGGCGTTCACGACGGTGACGAAGCTCGAGGGCATCATCCCCGCGCTGGAGACCGCGCATGCCTTCCATTTCGCGCTCGAGGAGCCGTCGACGTCCACGCTGGACCTCGTGTGCCTGTCCGGGCGCGGCGACAAGGACCTGGCCCAGGTGCTCGAGCGCCTTGGGGCGGAAGAGCTATGAGCGGCTTCACGGAGTCCGACCACCAGCGCCGGCGAGCCGCAGGCGAGGCTGGGCAGGTGGCATCCGAGCCGCTCGGCGAGGGTGCCGCCCGGATCGCGGACGCCTTCGCGACGTCCGGCAAGCGGGCCGCGCTGATGCCCTACCTCATGGGCGGCTTCCCGAGCCCGGAACGGTCGCTCGACATCGGGCTGGCGTATGCCGACGGTGGGGCAGACCTCGTCGAGCTCGGCGTGCCGTTCTCCGACCCGCTGGCCGACGGCCCGGTCGTCGCCGCCGCCGGGACGGCGGCGCTGCGGGCCGGCGCCACCGTCGCGCGCGTCATGGAGGTCTGCGAGGGCCTGGCGGGGCGCCTCCCCGTAGTGCTCATGTGTTACGCCAACCTCGTGCTCGTCCGCGGTCCGCAGGTGTTCGCCGCGGCGCTGCGCGACGCGGGGGCCAGTGGCCTGATCGTGCCCGACCTCCCGATGGAGGAGGCTCCGGCCGTGCTGGCCGCCTGCGATGCCGCCGGGATCGCGCTCGTGCCGCTCGTGGCACCCACGACGCCCGACGAGCGCCTGCACGCCATCGGCGCGCGCGCCCGTGGGTTCCTCTACACCGTGTCGGTGACGGGGACCACCGGGGAGCGCGCGGCGCCCCTGGGCGAGCGCGTGGCGCAGATCGTGGGGCGTGCGAAGGCGGCGACCGACGTGCCGGTCGCCCTGGGCTTCGGCATCACGACGCCGGAGCAGGCATCAGAAGCGGCCGACGCCGGTGCGGACGGCGTGATCGTCGGCAGCCGCCTGGTGCGCGAGGCGGCCGAGGCCAAGGACCCCGCGCCGGCGGTCCGGAGGGTGGTGGCAGCACTAGCTGCCGCGCTTTCTTGAGATAGGCTCCCGGCCATGGGTCTCGTCGTCGCCACCACCATCGGTCTCATCGTCTGGATCGTCCTCTGGTCGCTCGGGGCCAAGGGCGTCGACGGCTTCATGATCACGGTCGTGATCGTGATCCTGGCGGCCACTGCCCGCATGCTCGCGCCGTACCTGCCGGGCAACCGCGACGCCTGACACCGGTCGGCAAGCCGGACCAGGCCTCCGGTTTGATTATGGTGTGGCCTCCGGTCTGAGCATCACGCCCGCGGTCACCGGGTTCTCCGAGGAAGGAACACGTGCGAGGAAGAGCTGTAGCAACCGCCTGCCTGACTGCGGCTTTGGCCATCGGGATGGTCGCGTGCGGCGGGAACAACGGTAGTGGTGACCCGTCGCAGCCCGATGGCGCCAACGCGACGACCCTCACGATCTACTCCAGCCTTCCGCTTCGCGGGGCCTCGTCCGGCCAGTCCGAGTCCATCGTCAACAGCGAGAAGCTCGCGCTCGAGGACGCCGGTGGCCGGGTCGGCAAGTTCATCGTCAAGTACGTCAGCCTCGACGACTCGGCCGGACCGGCCGGATGGGAGCCGAAGTCGGTATCCGAGGCTGCCCGCAAGGCCGCACAGGACAAGACCACGATCGGGTACCTGGGGGACCTGGACTCCGGGGCCTCCGCGATCTCCATCCCCGTCCTCAACGAGGCCGGCATCCTGCAGATATCCCCCTCGAACACGGCGGTGGGGCTGACCGAGTCAGAGGGCGCGGACAAGGGCGAGCCCGAGAAGTACTACCCGTCGGGCAAGCGCACCTTCGGACGGGTCATCCCGGCGGACAACGTCCAGGCGGCCGCCCAGATCACCTACCAGCATGACGAGGGCTGTACGTCGACCTTCCTGCTGCACGACAACGAGTTCTACGGGAAGGGCATCGTGGACCAGGTCGCTGCGAAGGCCCCGGCCCGGGGCCTGCAGATCGCCGGCACCGAGCCCATCGATCCCCAGGCGGTCGACCAACGCTCGGTCATCGAGAAGGTCGTGGCGTCGGGCGCCGACTGCGTCTTGTTCGGGGGCCGGACCCAGAGCAACGCCGTGCAGCTGTTCACCGAGCTGCACGCGGCGCTCCCGACCGCGAAGCTCTTCGGGGCCGACGGCCTTGCCGAGACAGCGTTCACGAGCAAGCTCGATGCCGCTGTGGCCAAGCAGGTGTACATCACGACGCCCACGCTGGACCCCCGGCTCTATCCCCCGAGCGGACAGGACTTCTTCAGGACGTACAAGGCGAGGTTCGGCGAGGACCCGGAGCCGCTGGCCATCTACGGGTACGAGGCGATGAAGGTCATGTTGCTGGCGATTCAAAACGCCGGGGACCACGCCAACGACAAGCAGGCGGTCGTCGACGCCTTCTTCGGCATCAAGGACCGCGATTCGGTGCTCGGTACGTACTCGATCGACGAGAACGGCGACACGACGCTGGCCGAGTACGGAGCGGCGACCGTCAAGAACGGCAAACTGGCCTTTCAGAAGGTCATCGATACCAATTCGACCAAGTAGCCAATCGGCGGTCGATGGAGTTGGCCCGTCTGCCACTTGAGGCCGCAGGAATGCCCTGATACGCGGGTAGAACGCCATGGACGAACGTCCACCGCAAAGTTGGGCACAAGGCCTGCCGACTCGTATATGGTCGCCGTAGCAGTTCGATTCCAATGAGGAGGAATGCACCTTGCGATCACGCACGATCGTTGCGACAGGCTGCCTGATCGGCGGCCTGGCGATGGGGGTCTCTGCCTGCGGCAGCGACTCGAACAACAACAGCAGCGGCTCGGGGGCCAGCTCCGGTTCCAGCGAGCTGACCATCTACTCGAGCCTCCCGCTCCAGGGCACGTCTCGAGAGCAGTCTCAGGCTGTGATCAACGGCGAGAAGCTTGCGCTCGCCGAAGTGGGCAACAAGGTCGGGAAGTTCACGATCAAGTACGTGTCGCTCGACGACTCGACCGCGCAGAACCCCGGCACGGCAGACGAGGGCCAGACCGCCCAGAACGCCCGCAAGGTCGTCCAGGACAAGTCCGCCATCTTCTATCTGGGTGAGTTCAACTCCGGCGGCACGAAGGTCTCGCTGCCGATCCTGAACAAGGCGGGCATCCCGCAGATCAGCCCGTCGAACACGTACATCGGCCTGACGACCAACGAGCCTGGCTCCGAGCCCGGCGAGCCGAACAAGTACTACCCCACGGGCAAGCGGACGTACGCCCGGGTCGTCCCGCGGGACAAGATCCAGGGTGCGGCGCTCGTGACCACGATGGTGGAGGACGGCTGCAAGACCGCCACCCTCTGGGACGACAAGACGACGTACGGCGCCGGTCTGGCCCGGAACATCGAGGCGTCCGCGAAGGCGCAGAACCTCACGATCCAGGATCGCCAGGGCACCGACAAGTCGGCGGCCAACTACCGCTCGCTCGCCAGCAACGTGAAGTCCGACTGCTTCGTGTGGTCCGGCGTCACGGGTGAGAACGGTGTGCAGGTGTTCAAGGACGTCGCTGCGGCGAACACGACCGCGAAGCTCTACGGCCCGGACGGCGTGGCGGAAGAGGCGTTCACCAACCCAAAGAAGGGTGGCATCCCGGCGGACGTCGGCGCCCGCACCAAGCTGACGGTCGCGACGCTCGGCGTGAAGGATCTGCCCGACGCCTCTGGGGTGCTTGACAAGTTCAAGGCGACGTACAACACCCAGACGGTCGACCCGTACGGCATCTACGGCTACGAGACGATGGCGCTTGCCCTCGACTCGCTTAAGCGCGCCGGTGCCAAGGCCAACGATCGCACCGCCGTCCTCGCGGCGCTGTTCGGGACAAAGGACCGCAAGAGCATCATCGGTACCTACTCGATCGATCCGAACGGTGACACGACACTGACGGACTACGGCCTCTACACCATCAAGAACGGCCTGCCGTCCTACGAGAAGAAGATCGTGGCGCAGGCTTAGTCACGACACAGAGGTCACATCGGGGGTCGCGCCGACGGGCGCGACCCCGGGTGCACAAATCACCCTCTCCGACCACCGCATGAGGAAAGACTCCATCTAGTGAACGTCGCCACGCTGCCCCCCCAGGAGGAGATCCGCACGACGCCGGTCTCCGAGCGCCTGCGCAAGTTCTTCTCCGCCTATGGTCTCTGGATCGTCTTGCTCGGCCTCCCGGTCTTCTACGGGATCAAGGATCTGCAAGACGAGGGCGACCTCTCGCGGCTGGGGAACAACCTCTTCGCCGGGCTGAGCAACGGCGCCATCTGGGCGCTCATCGCCCTCGGCTACACGCTCGTCTACGGCATCATCGAGCTCATCAACTTCGCTCACGGCGACGTCTTCATGATCGGGTCGTTCGTCGCGGTCGGCATGTGGGGGACCGTCGGGCTGGCGCTTACGACGGGGACGCTCGGATTGATCGCCGGCCTGCTCGTCACCCTGATCGTCGCGATGGTCGTCTGCGGGACGATGAACGTCATGATCGAGCGCGTGGCGTATCGACCGCTGCGGTCAGCCCCCAAGCTTGCCCCCTTGATCACCGCCGTCGGCTTCAGCTTCATCCTGCAGAACGTGGGCATCGTCTGGCTCGGGAGCAGCCAGAAGGGCGTCCCCGACCTCATCAAGGCCCAGCACGTGCTGGTCTCGGTTGCCGGGATCGACATCCACAACAGCGACGTGCTGGCGCTCGCGGTGACCGCGCCGCTCGTGTTCCTGCTCACCACGTTCGTGAACCACAGCCGCTCGGGTAAGGCGATGCGGGCGACCGCGCAGGATCCGGAGGCCGCGCGGCTCATGGGGATCAACGTCGACACGACGATCTCGCTGACCTTCCTCCTCGGTGGCCTGCTGGCCGGCGCTGCCGGCCTCGTCTACGCCCTTTACCAGACCAACGTGTGGTACTTCCAGGGCTTCACCGCCGGGCTCATCGCGTTCACGGCCGCCGTCATGGGTGGCATCGGGAACCTGAAGGGCGCCGTCATCGGCGGCCTGATCATCGGCTGCATCCAGCAGATCTCCGACAACCGGATCGGCGCCCAGTGGACGCCTGCGGTCGTGTTCGCCTACCTCGTGCTGATCATGGTGTTCCGGCCGCAAGGGCTCGTCGGCGAAGAGACGAGGGAGGCCGGCTAGATGTCTGCGATCAACTCCAACCTGGAATCCTTCCGCAACTGGAAGCACGCCAACCTCGCGATCGCGGTGGTGCTCATCGGGGCGCTGGCGATCTTCCCGCTGTTCAAGCCGCCGCTGGACGGCTTCATCGACGATTGCGTCCTGGCCCTGGCCTATGTCGTCATGGCGCTCGGCCTGAACATCGTCGTCGGCTTCGCCGGTCTGCTCGACCTCGGCTTCGTGGCGTTCTATGCCTTCGGCTCGTACGCGGCGGGCTGGTTCGCCTCGGACTTCTTCTCCTCGATCAACGGCGAGAAGGGCATCCACATCGGCGCGGGCACGTTCGCCTCGACGTTGCCCGGCATCCACCTGAACTTCCTCCTGGTGCTCGTCGCCGCGGTCATCATCACGTCGATCGCGGGCATGATCATCGGCCTCCCGACACTGCGCCTGCGCGGGGACTACATCGCGATCGTCACGCTGGCCTTCGGCGAGATCATCGGCCGCTTCGCGGTCAACGGCCAGATCGGTGGCTTCAAGTACACCAACGGCCGTCAGGCGATCTCGCCGGTGGACGCGCTCGATCTGCCGCTGCTGAAGGAGTTCGACTCGGCCTTCTCGATCCGGGGCTACTACTGGGTCGCGCTGACGATGGTGGCGTTCTCGCTGTTCGTGAACTTCCGTCTGCGCGACTCGCGCCTGGGACGGGCCTGGATCGCGATCCGGGAGGACGAGGTCGCCGCGGTGTCGATGGGCATCCCGCTGGTGAAGACCAAGCTCATGGCCTACGCGGCGGGCGCGGCGTTCGGCGGCCTCTCCGGAGCGTTCCTCGGGACGTACTTCAACTCGGTCAACGCCAACCAGTTCCAGTTCGCGTTCTCGATCTTCATCCTCTCGATGGTGATCCTCGGTGGCCTCGGGTCGATCTGGGGGACGGTGCTCGGCGCGATCACGCTGTCGTTCATCAACTCCTACTTCATCCCCGACGTCTTCAACGGCATCCCAGGCTCGCTGGGCCTGGACTTCGACCTGACGCAGCTGTCCTTCGGGATCTTCGGCTTCCTGCTCGTGATGGTGATGATCCTGCGGCCCGAGGGGTTGCTCCCGGAGAAGCGACGCCGGCTGGAGCTCAAAGAGGGCATCGGCGCAGACGAGGCGATCGTGGAGGTGCGCGCATAATGAGCACATCGGGATCCATCGACCCGGGCGCGCCCGAGGTCGCCGAGCTGGCGACCGAGGTGGAGGGCGCGCTCCTGTCCGCGGAGAATGTGTCGAAGATCTTCGGTGGCCTGGTGGCGGTGAACGACGTCACCGTCGCCATCCCGCGGAAGAAGATCGTGTCGATCATCGGCCCGAACGGCGCCGGGAAGACGACGTTCTTCAACATGCTGACCGGGCTCTACAAGCCCAGCCGCGGCAAGATCGTGCTGGACGGCGCGGACATCACCGGCCACCGCCCGGACAAGATCATGGCCGGCGGCGTGGCCCGGACGTTCCAGAACATCCGGCTGTTCTCGACCATGACGGCGGTCGAGAACGTGATGGTCGGCCAGCACGCACGGATGCGGGCGGGGCTCATCGGCTCGATCCTGCGGCCCCCGCGGGTGGGCCGTGAAGAGCGCGGGACGCGGGAGAAGGCGCGCGACATGCTGGGGTTCGTGGGCCTGGAGACCAAGACCTTCGACGAGCTGGCGATCAATCTCTCCTACGGCGATCAGCGGCGGGTCGAGATCGCACGCGCGCTGGCGTCCGAGCCGCGCCTGCTCCTGCTCGACGAGCCGACCGCCGGCATGAACCCGCAGGAGTCTGAGGTTCTGACGACCTTCATGAAGCGGCTGCGAGACGAGCTGGACCTGTCGATCCTCCTCATCGAGCATGACATGAAGGTCGTCATGGGCGTCAGCGAACACATCACGGTGCTCGACCACGGCGAGAAGATCGCCGAGGGTGATCCCGCGACGGTCCGCGCGAACCCGCGCGTGATCGAGGCCTACCTCGGAAAGCAGGGCTGACACGATGGCGTTGCTCGAAGTCGAAGGCATCGAGACGTACTACGGGAACATCAAGGCCCTCAAGGGCGTGTCGCTGACGGTGGAGCGCGGCGAAGTCGTCACGCTGATCGGCAGCAACGGCGCCGGGAAGTCCACGACCCTGCGCTCGATCTCCGGGCTCAACCCGCCCCGGAAGGGCTCGATCCGGTTCGACGACAAGGACATCACGACGACCGCGCCACAGGACATCGTCCGGGTCGGGATCTCCCAGTCGCCGGAGGGCCGCAAGTGCTTCCCGCGCATGACGGTCCGCGAGAACCTCGACATGGGCGCCTACCTGCGCAACGACGCTGAGATATCGAGTGACATGGACAACGTCTTCGAGCTCTTCCCGCGCCTGAAGGAACGGGAGAAGCAGAAGGCGGGCACGATGTCCGGCGGTGAGCAGCAGATGCTGGCCATCGGGCGTGCGCTGATGGCCAAGCCGACGCTCCTGCTGCTCGACGAGCCGTCGATGGGGATCGCGCCGATCCTCGTGGAGCGGATCTACGAGACCATCGCCGAGATCAACCGGCAGGGCATGACGATCCTGCTGGTGGAGCAGAACGCGAACTTCGCGCTCGAGGTCTCCAGCCGGGGCTACGTCCTGCAGACCGGTACGGTTGCGCTGACCGACACGTCCGACAACCTCCGGAACGATCCCGAGGTCCAAAAGGCATACCTGGGCTCATGATGATTCTTGCGTTGATCGGGGCCAAGGCCCTCTACCTGCTGTTCATCTGGATGGGCTCGGCGATCGCGGCCTCCTGGCTGTCGGACCGCAAGGGCTACGGCGAGAAGGCGGGGCTCGCGACGGGCCTGTGCTTGACGTTCGTGGGCCTCATCGTCTGGCTCGTGATCCCCCCCAAGGCCGACTCCCGCTGGAAGCAGGAAGGGCCGATTCCCAAACGGGGTTGACCGCAGGGTGCTGCTCAGGCGGCCGCAGGCGACTCCACGTCGCGGTTTCGCCTACCTGACGTAGCCATCACCCTCTACTCTGGAGCCATGCCAGACGACGCACCGCGCCCTGCGGCTGACGCACCGCGCAATCCGGCGGACGACTCCAGCCGGTCGTCGCGGCCCCCGCAGGCGCCGGACAACCGGCAAGGCGGAGGCTCTGGCGATTCCCCGCGCACCCCGTGGCGGGTCGAGCCCGCCCCGGACGGACGCGGGACGCCCGAGAAGACCGGCAAGGACGGCAAGGGCGGCCCGAAGCCGCCGGCAGGCATGAGCTGGCGGCGCTTCGGCATCCTGCTGCTCGGGCTTTTCGCGATCAACTTCTTCCTGACGACGCTCCTGCCCGGCGGGGAGCGCCCCGCGTCGATCTCGTATACCCCGGTGTTCCTGCAGCAGGTCAAGAAGGGCAACGTCAAGGAGATCTCCTCGCGCGGGGAGACGGTGTCCGGCACGTTCAAGACCGCGATCGACCCGCCGGGGAAGAAGGGCAAGACGACGAAGTTCACGACCGAGATCCCGACGTTCGCGAGCAACGGCAACGCCCTGGCGAAGCTCCTGGAGCAGAAGCAGGTCATCGTCAACGCCGAGCCGCCCAACCAGGGCCGCAGCCTGATGTCGAACCTGCTCATCTCGCTGCTGCCGACGCTGTTGCTCATCGGGGCCTTCATCTTCATCGCGCGGCGGGCGGCCGCCAGCGCGGGCGGCCTCGGGGCGCAGTTCGGCCGCTCCAAGGCCAAGCGCGTGGAGCTCGGCACGACGCGGACGACGTTCAACGACGTCGCGGGCATCGACGAGGCCGAGGAGGAGCTCAAGGAGATCGTCGACTTCCTCCGCAACCCGGACAAGTACAAGAAGCTCGGGGCCAAGATCCCGCGGGGCGTGCTGCTCACGGGCCAGCCGGGCACCGGCAAGACGCTGCTGGCCCGGGCCATGGCCGGCGAGGCCGAGGTGCCGTTCTTCAGCGCGTCGGCCAGTGAGTTCATCGAGATGATCGTGGGTGTCGGGGCCTCGCGCGTCCGGGACCTCTTCGACGAGGCCAAGAAGGCCGCCCCGGCGATCATCTTCATCGACGAGCTCGACGCCATCGGCCGTGCCCGCGGGGGCGGGGGCCTGGGCGGCCATGACGAGCGCGAGCAGACGCTCAACCAGGTGCTGACCGAGATGGACGGCTTCGACCCGTCCATCGGCATCATCGTGCTGGCGGCCACGAACCGCCCGGAGATCCTCGACAGCGCGCTGCTGCGTCCGGGCCGCTTCGACCGCCGCGTCGTCGTGCAGTCACCCGACAAGGTCGGTCGTGCCCAGATCCTGCGGGTGCACACGCGCTCGGTCCCCCTGGAGGAGGGCATCGACCTGGACGCCATCGCTGCCTCGACCCCCGGCATGGTCGGCGCGGACCTCGCCAACCTCGTGAACGAGGCGGCCCTGCTGGCGGCGAAGCGCGGGCACACACGCGTCGCGCTCGAGGACTTCACCGACGGGCTGGAGAAGGTCATCCTCGGCGCCGAGCGCAAGGTCGTCATGAGTCATGACGAGCGTCAGCGCACCGCCTACCACGAGGCGGGCCACGCCCTCGTCGGGATGCTCACCCCGGGCGCGGACCCTGTCCGGAAGATCTCGATCATCCCGCGCGGCATGGCGCTCGGCGTCACGCTCTCGGCGCCGGAGGCCGACCGCTTCAACTACGACGAGGGCTATCTGCGCGGCAAGATCCTCGTCGCGCTCGGCGGCCGCGTCGCCGAAGAGGTCATCTACGGGACGATCACGACGGGCGCGGAGTCCGACATTCAGCAGCTCACGAGCATCGCGCGCGGCATGGTCACGCGCTGGGGGATGAGCGAGGCGGTCGGGCCCATCGCCGTGGAGCCCTCGAGCCCGAACGGCATGCTGCTGCCCGGCAGCGAGGGCGTCTCTCCGGCCACGCAGCAGCTCATCGATCAGGAGGTCCGGCGGATCGTCGACGAGGCCCACCACGACGTCACGATGCTGCTGACCGAGCACCGGGAACAGCTCGAGCAGCTGACGGCCGAGCTGCTGAAGGTCGAGACCCTCGACGAGACGGACGCCTACAAGGCGGCCGGCGTGCCACGGGCCAGCCGCGAGGAACGCGAGGCGGCCCAGCCGACGAGCGGCGTCAAGCCGTCCGCGCCGCTGCCGCAGCCCGCCGAGGCTTAAGCCCTCAGCGCGCTGGTGAGCGCCTCGTCCAGGTCCGGGTGCCTGAAGCGGTAGCCGTGTGCGAGTGCGCGGCTGGGCACGGCGCGCTGACCCCCGGTCACGACCTCGCTCATCTCGCCGTACAGCAGCTGCACGGCGAACGCCGGGACGGGGGCGAAGGACGGGCGGTGCAGCGCCTTGCCCAGTGCCTTGGAGAAGGCCTTGTTCGTCACCGGCTCCGGGGCCGAGCCGTTGTAGGCGCCCCGCCACGCGGCGTCATCCAGCCCGGCCAGGTACAGGGCGACGATGTCGTCCAGGTGGATCCACGGCATGTACTGGCGGCCGCCGGCCACCGGCCCGCCGACGCCCGCCTTGAACGGCGGCAGCATGGTCTTCAGCGCGCCGCCGCTCTTGTCGAGCACGACCCCCGTGCGGATGTGCACGACCCGCACGCCGAGCTCTGCGGCGGCTTGCGCCTCCCGCTCCCACCGCACGCAGACGCCGGCGAGGAAGTCGTCGCCGGCGGGGGAGGACTCGTCGACGAGCTCGTCGCCGCGGTTGCCGTAGAAGCCGACGCCCGAGGCGGCGACGAGCGTGGCCGGGCGCGGGTCGGCCGCACGCAGGCCGGCGACGAGGTTGCGGGTCCCTGTCTCCCGGGAAGCGAGGATCGCCTGCTTGCGCTGGTCGTTCCAGCGCTGGGCGACGGGCTCGCCCGCCAGATGGACGACGGCGTCCCGACCGGCGAGGGCCTCGGCGGGTGCGGGGCCCGCGAGGGCGTCCCAGGCCACGGCGGGCACGCCGAGCGCGGCGGTCGCCTTCTCCGCGTTACGAGAGAGGACCGTGACCTCATCACCACGGTCCTTGAGGGCGGCGACGAGCCGCTGGCCGATGAGGCCGGTGGCGCCGGTCACCGCGACGTTCATGGTCAGCCGCCCGCCCGCAGAAGCTCGGTGTCCTGCGCCGCGAAGCCGATCGTGTTCTCCTCGGCCATGGCGGCACCGGAGGCGCGTGCCTCGTCGGCCACGGCGGCGGCGACCGCGGGGGCCACGTCGCGGTTGAACACCGACGGGATGATGTAGTCCTCGCGCAGATCCGCGCCGTCGACGATCGTCGCGATCGCGCGCGCGGCGGCCATCTTCATCTCTTCGGTGATCTGGCTGGCTCGCACATCGAGGGCGCCACGGAACACGCCCGGGAAACACAGGACGTTGTTGATCTGGTTGGGGTAGTCCGAGCGGCCGGTCGCGATGATGCGCGCGTACGGGGCGGCCTCCTCGGGTGCGACCTCAGGGTTGGGGTTGGCCATCGCGAAGACCATCGCGTCCTTGTTCATCGCCGACAGCGCTTCGGCGGGGAAGATCCGCGCGCCGCTGAGGCCGATGAAGAGGTCAGCCCCGTCCAGCGCGTTGATCGGCGGGCCCGTGATCCTGTCGGGGTTGCTCGATTCCGCGTACCAGCGCTTGATGGCGTTCATCGAGCCGTCCTGGTAGTCGGCGCGCTCGGTCGAGAGCACGCCCTTGGAGTCCGCTCCGACGATGTGGCGCACGCCGGCGGCCATGAGGATCTTCGTGACGGCGACGCCGGCGGCACCCAGCCCGGTCACGAGGACACGGAGGTCCATGAGGTCTCGGCCGGTGAGCTTGCACGCATTCAAGAGGGCCGCGAGCACGACGACGGCGGTGCCATGCTGGTCGTCGTGGAAGACGGGGATCGAGAGCTCGGCCTTCAGCCGGTCCTCGATCTCGAAGCAGCGCGGCGCGCTGATGTCCTCGAGGTTGATGCCGCCGAAGCCTGGCGCGATGCGCTTGACGGTCTCGACGATCTCGTCCGGGTCCTTTGTGTTCAGCACGATCGGGAAGGCGTCCACGCCGGCGAACTCCTTGAAGAGCATGCACTTGCCCTCCATCACCGGCAGCGAGGCCTCGGGCCCGATGTCGCCGAGCCCGAGCACGGCCGTGCCGTCAGAGACGACGGCCACCGTGTTGCGCTTGATCGTGTACTGGAACGCCTTGTCGCGATCCTCGGCGATCGCCATGCAGACGCGGGCCACCCCGGGCGTGTACGCCATCGACAGGTCATCCCGCGTGCGCAGGGGCGACTTGTTGTGCTGCTCGATCTTGCCGCCGACGTGGAGCAGGAAGGTGCGGTCGGTCGTGTCGACGACGCGGGCGCCGTCGAGCGCGTCGATCGCGTGCGTGATGCTGTCCCAGTGCGAAGGGTCGGCGGCGTCGACGGTGATGTCGCGCAGCAGCGTCGCGTCGTTCGCCTCCACGAGGTCCACGGCGCCGATCACCCCGCCGGCCTGGCCGATCGCGGAGGCGACCTGCCCGAGCATCCCGGGCTTGTGCTCGATCTCGACGCGGATCGTCAGGGAGTACTGGGCTGAAGGGGTGGTGGGCACGATTCCTGAAACATATCTCCCGGACCCCCGCTGCCACCCTTCCCTGTTGCGGTCAGGTCGACAAACCGTAAAGTTGGACCGATGAGCAAATGGACCGCAGCAGACCTGCCCTCCCAGACGGGGCGCACGATCATCGTCACCGGCGCCAACAGCGGCATCGGTCTGAGCGCCGCCACGGAGCTGGCGCGAGCCGGTGCCCAGGTGATCCTCGCCGTGCGCAACGCGGCCAAGGGGGAGGCCGCCGCCGCACAGATCGGTTCCGGCGCGCAGGTCCGTGAGCTTGATCTGGCGTCGCTGGCATCCGTCCGTGCCTTCGCGGACAGCGTCACCGGGCCCGTCGACGTCCTCATCAACAACGCAGGCGTGATGGCGGTGCCGGAGTCCCGCACGGCTGACGGGTTCGAGATGCAGTTCGGCACGAATCACCTGGGCCACTTCGCGCTCACCGGGCTGCTGCTGGACCGCATCACCGACCGGGTCGTCACCGTCTCCAGCGGGGCGCATCGGATCGGCAAGATCCGGTTGGACGACCTGAACTGGAACGCGGGAACCTACAAGCGGTGGCCGGCCTACGGGCAGTCCAAGCTCGCCAACCTCCTCTTCACCTTCGAACTGCAGCGGCGGCTGGCCGCATCCGGGTCCTCCGTCACCGCCATGGCCGCCCACCCGGGGTACGCGTCGACGAACCTGCAGTCCCACACCGCCTCGTTCCAGGACAAGCTGATGGCGATCGGCAACAGGCTGATGGCCCAGAGCGCGGAGATGGGCGCGCTGCCCACGCTGTTCGCCGCCACGCAGGACATCCCGGGCGGCTCCTACGTCGGGCCCGACGGAATCGGCGAGCAGCGCGGGCATCCGCACCTCGTCGGCGCCAGCTCCGCCGCGCGCGACGAGGCGGTCGCCGCGACGTTGTTCCAGCGGTCCGAAGCGCTCACGGGCGTGACGTTCCCGCCCGCGCCCGCAGCCGTGACGTAGCCCGCAACGCGCCCGGCGTCACGGCCTGAGCGCCACGCGTCGGTCCGTGCCCGCGTGCCCGTGGCGGGGGTCGCGGCGCCCCTATCCATGCAGTCAACGGGTGACCGCATGCATGAGCCAGAACTACGCCACGGCGAGGACGAACTCACCCCAGCCGGGCAGCAGATCACCCTCAGTCGGATACGGCCTCAGGCGCGACGATCCCCCCGGTCAACACGCGAAGGGCGACATCTAGCTGCCCTTCCTAATCGGGAGGCGCAGCGAATGGCACCGGGTGTCTGGACGGCTGCTGAGCAGATGCGGGCGAGCAGGGTGGTCGGCTCGCCGCACAACGAGACGCCGGAGATGCGTCGCACCGTGCTGCTGGTGGTCCGACGCGCGAAGGCAGGCGACCGCGACGCGTTGCGGTTTCTCTACGTCCGCTACGCGGGCAACGTCAGCGGCTACGTGCGGAGCATCGTGCGCGACCACCACGAGGCCGAGGACATCACGCAGCTCGTGTTCGCCAAGCTCATCACCGTCATCGACCGGTACGACGAGGGTGCGGTGCCGTTCTTCGGCTGGCTGCTCCGGGTCGCCCACAACGCGGCGATCGATTACCTGCGGTCCAATCGGACGATCGCGGTGGCGGAGGTCCACGGCACGGATGACGCCGGCGCCGACGACGACACCGACCGTCGGGAGAGCTTCGCGGTCGCGCTCGCGACGCTGCCGGAGGAGCAGCGCAGCGTCGTGCTGCTGCGACACGTCGTGGGCCTGAGCCCCGGTGAGATCGCCGAGTTGCTGGGCCGCTCCGAGAGCTCGGTGCACGGCCTGCACTATCGCGGGCGGCGCGCGCTGCAGTGCGAGCTGACACGACTGCACGCGCGGCCCTGCACGCTGGCGACCGCGACCACGCACGTCGTGACATGAGGACGGCCCGGCCCCCGGCGGAGATCCCGCTGACGCGCCTCGGCCACGCCGAGCCGGACCTCCTCGAGGAGCTCTTGACGACCGTGCGGCGTGTCGCCCGCACCGGTGCGTTCACGCTCGGCGAGCACAGCGAGGGCTTCGAGCGCGATTTCGCCGCGTATTGCGAGATCGCCCACGCGGTCGGCGTGGCCTCGGGCACGAGTGCGCTCGAGCTCGCGCTGCGGGCGCTGCGCGTCGGCCCCGGCGACGAGGTGATCGTGCCGGCGAACTCGTTCGTCGCGACCGCGGAGGCCGTCAGCGCGGTCGGCGCCAAGCCGCTCCTCGTCGATGTCGACCCCGATACCCACCTGATGACCGCCGACCACGTGGCCGCCGCCCTCGGACCGCGTGTGCGCTGCGCGATCCCGGTGCACCTCTACGGCTCGACCGTCGACATGGAGCCGTTGCTGCGCGTCACGCGGGCCGCCGGCGTAGCGGTTGTCGAGGACGCGTGCCAGGCCCACGGCGCCCGCTACCGCGGCCGCCGCGCCGGGACGCTCGGCGACCTTGGGTGCTTCAGCTTCTACCCGACCAAGAACCTCGGCGGGTGGGGCGACGGTGGCGCGGTCGTGACGGCCGACAGCGAGCTCGCGGACCGGGTCCGGATGCTGCGGTCGCATGGCGAGCGCACGCGCTACCGCCACGAGGTCGTCGGTGGGACCGCGCGCCTGGACGCCATCCAGGCGGCCGTGCTGGCGATCAAGCTCCGCGAGCTTGACGGCGTCAACGATGAGCGGCGCCGCCTGGGCCGGGTGCTGCGCCACGCCTTCGCCGAGAGCGGCATCGCGATGCCGCGGCCGCCGTTCGTCGGAGCCGATCACGTCTACCACCTGTTCGTGGTGCGTTCCCACGCGCGTGACGCGCTACGGCTGCACCTGCGCGCCGCGGGCATCGCGTCGGCGGTGCACTACCCCAAGCCGATTCACCTCACCGAGGCATACGCCCATCTCGGGCTGCCGCGCGGCAGCCTGCCCGTGTCCGAGCGGCTCGCCGTGGAGGTCTGCAGCGTTCCACTGTTTCCTGGCATGAGCAACGGCGAGGTGGATCGCGTCATCGCGGCGGTCGTCGAATCGTCCACCGCGGAAGCTGGCGTCGCCGCGAGCCGTTGATTGGCCGATGCATTCAGAAGCGACCACCACCATCGCGACCACCGCCCCGGATGCGTCCAAGCGCGCAGCCGACGCCACGTTCGGTTCCCGGGTGGCGCGGCGCATCGTCGACGTCGTCTTCGCGTCGCTGCTGCTGCTGCTCCTGGCACCGCTGCTGGTCCTCGTCACGCTCGCAATCAGGCTGGACTCGCGGGGGCCCGCGCTGTTTCGCCAGCAGCGACTCGGGCGTGGAATGCGTCCGTTCACGGTCCTGAAGTTCCGCACGATGCGCTGTGACGCCGACCCCGATCGGCACCGCGCGTATGTCCGCGCACTGATCACGGGTGATGCCGGCCCGGAGGCGCAGAACGGACTCTACAAGCTCGCCGGTGACGACCGGGTCACACGCTTGGGCCGGGTCCTGCGCAGCTCCAGCGTCGACGAGTTGCCGCAGCTGTTGAACGTCCTGCGGGGCCAGATGGCGCTCGTCGGGCCGCGCCCGGTGCTGGCCTACGAGGTCGAGCACTACCCGGACTGGTACCGGCGCCGCTTCGCCGTCAGACCCGGCCTCACCGGCCTGTGGCAGATCAGCGGGCGCAACGAGCGCACGTACGAGGAGATGGTGCTCTATGACGTCGAATACACCGAGCGCACGTCGCTCGGCCTCGACCTGCGCATCCTGCTGCGCACCGTGCGGGTCGTGCTCGGGCGCAAAGGCGCGGCCTGAGCCATCATGTTCCACCTGGGCACCACGGAATGCGCCCGTCCCGTCCGCGTCGCCGTCGTCGGATACGGCTACTGGGGACCGAATCTCGTGCGCAACGTCCTCCAGCACGCCGACATGCGGCTCGTCGAGGTCTGCGAGCTCGACGAGTCACGGGCCCAGGCGTGCCGCCAGCGCCATACCGGCGTGCGAACGACGACTCGCCTGGAATCGGTGCTGAGCAACCCGGACACGGACGCGGTGATCGTCGCGACCCCACCGCGTACGCATCACGCGATCGTCGCCGCGGCGCTGCGCGCCGGCAAGCACGTCCTCGTCGAGAAGCCGCTGGCGACGACGTCCGAGCAGGCGCGCGAGCTCGTCCAGCTCGCCCTCGACGCCGGGCTGCTGCTGATGCCGGGCCACACGTTCGTCTACAGCCCGGCGGTCAACCTCGTCGCCGATCTGATCGAGACGGGGGAGATCGGGGACGTCCACTTCGTGACATCGTCGCGGATGAACCTCGGCAAGTACCAGCACGGCGGCGTCCTGTGCGACCTGGCGCCGCACGACCTGTCGATCCTGCTGCGCTGGATCGACAGCCCGATCGACCAGGTGTCTGCCACGGGCTGCAGCGTCTTCCGCGCCGACACCCCGGAGACGGCGTTCATGACGCTCCAGTTCGCGGGTGGTCCGACCGCCAACGTGCAGCTGTCGTGGCTCGCGCCCCGCAAGGTCCGGCAGATCGTGGTCGTCGGGAGCCGGCGGATGGTGGTCTACGACGACACCGCTTCGGATGAGCCGGTGCGCGTCTACGACCGCGGCATGGACGTCGCCGAGCCTGTGACCTTCGGCGAGCACCAGCTCACGTACCGGTCCGGTGACGTCGTGATCCCGTGGGTCGAGCCCACGGAACCGCTGGCCCTGGAGCTCGCCGACTTCTGCCACTGCATCAACACCGGTGACGAGCCGCGCTCCAACGCCGCACTCGGCCTTGCCATCGTCGAGGCGCTCGAGGCCGCAGAACGCTCGCTCGGCGCCGACGGCGCGCCCGTCGCCGTCCACGGCCAGTGGTTGGGCGGTCCCGTCGCGACATGACCGCGACGGCTTCACCGGCCCGTCGGCGTGCGCTGCGGGTCGCGATGGTGCACTACTCGGACTTTCGCCTGGACTCGCGCATCCAGCGCCAGGCTCGCGCCCTGGCGGCGCGCGGGGACGAGGTCCATCTCGCGTGCCTCGGGGAGGACGACCGGGTCGACGTCGGTGGCGGAACGATCCACGTCCACGGGCTGCGCGGCGCGCGCCGGGGGACGGGCGTCGCCCGCTATGTGCACGGCTATTCGTCGTTCCTCGCGGCCGCGGGCCGCTGCGTCGCCGCGCTCGACCGCTTGGATGTCGTCGAGATCCACAACATGCCCGACGCGCTCGTCGCGGCGGCGCTGCTGTCACGGCGGCGCGGCACCCCGGTGATCCTCAACGTGCACGACACGTTTCCGGAGTTGTTTGCCTGTCGCTTCGGCCCCCGCGCCGCCCGCCTCGCGTTCTTGGAGGAACGGCTGAGCGCCGCCTGTGCCGACGCCGTCATCACGGTCACCGACGCCGCCCGGGACACCCTCGCGGCACGCGGCGTCGGCGTCGGCCGTACGACCGTCGTCATGAACGCCCCGGACGAGGGCGTCTTCGGCCCGCCGGCGGCGCCGGTGCGCCTGCCCGCCGAGGGGCCGATCCGGGTCCTCTACCACGGCGGCGGGGCGGAGCGGTTCGGTGTGCCGACGCTCATCCGCGCCTTCGGCCTGCTCGGCGAGCGAGTGCCGCGCGCGAGGCTGCGCGTGCTCGCCAGCGGTGACGGGCGCGACGCGCTTGCGGCGCTCGCCCGTGACGTCGCTCCGGGGCGGGTGGACGTCGCCGCGGGGCCGGTGCCGTTCGCGCAGATCCCTGCCGAGCTCCGCGCCGCCCACGTCGGCGTGGTACCGACGCTGAGCAACGCCTTCACGGATCTCCTCCTGCCCGTCAAGCTCATGGAGTACGTCCACGCCGGCCTCCCGGTGGTCTGCTCGCGTCTGCCGGGGGTGCAGCGCCACTTCGCCGCCGACGAGCTGCGGTACGCGGATCCCGGCTCGCCCACCGCCCTCGCCACGGCGATCGCGGAGCTGTGCGCGGCGCCGGCGGACGCCGTGCAGCGTGCGGAGCGCGCAACCGCGCGCCAGCGCGAGCTGGGCTGGGCGGTGCAGCAGGAGCGGTATCTGGGCCTGGTCGACGACCTCGCCGCCCGCGCCCGCGGTCGCGGTCGCCGTCGCGGCGCCGGCGCGCGGGCCGCTCGCGGGCCTGTCGGGCGCCCGGTCGGGCACCCGGCAGATCTCACGTGATCGCTCGCCCGCCTACCCGCGGAGGTTGACGGTGACGAGGAAGCTGCTGCCACCGGCCAGCGTGACCCGTACGGTGGCGCTCGACACCAGCAGGCCCGTCAGGGAACGCCGCACCTTCAGGGTCGCCGTCCTGCCTTCGTTGGAGAGCGTGATGTCGCAGCTGGACAGCAGCCCGCCGCAGCTCGCGCCCGACGACCGTGGCAGAAGCTCGACGATCCTCGCCGACCTGATCCGCTGCGTGCCGGACGAGGACTCCGTGCTGACCGTGACGTTGCCATCGGCGAAGTCGGCGCTGTGGATCACGGTGTCGTCGCTGTACCGCTCGATGTCGAGCGCGCGGCTGGAGGGAGCGCCCATGGCGGCGCTCGCCGCGAGCTCCACTCCAGTCAGCGGGCGGTCCCAGACGCGCGCCTCGTCGATGTCGCCCGAGAAACTGTGCGACTCGGCGCACGGCCCGCCGTAGACGCCGAGCAGCGCGTCACTGGTGTCGGGCAGGCCGTAGTCGACCACGACGCTGGACGCGATCGGCGCTCCCACTTGGACCCCGTCCACGAACAGTCTCAGCGACGCGCCGTCGTAGGTGCCCGCGATGTGATGCCAGGTCCCGTCCCAGATGCCCGTCCCCGCGTCCGCCGAGACGGTGAAGCCCTCGGTGCCGGCCACGTAGAACGAGAGGCCGCCGCTGTTGCCGGTGTAGAGCCCGTAGGACGCCCCGCCACACGAGCTCGCGCCCTTGGAGAGGATGTGCCGCGAGAGACCGGGGCTGGCCGGCGAGCGCACCCACGCTTCGGCCGTCATCGTGGCGGGCTCGAGCGATGCCGAGCGCGCGACACGGACCTCGGCGAGACCGCCGTCGAAGGTCAATGCGTTACCGAAGCGCCCCGCGATGTGCTGGGCCCCGGAGATCGTGCCGGTGTTGCCGAAGCCGGAGCTGTCGGCGGCCGTCGTCCCGGCGGACTCGTCAAGCTTCCAATACGCGCCCAGCGTCGACGGTGCGGCGGATGCGGCCGCCGGCAGCGCGAGCACGGCGATGACCGCCCCGGCGATGCCTCGTGTGGTGATGCTCATCGTGTTTCCCCTTGCCTGGTGGTCAGAGCCGCTGCGCGGTGCTCGCGGGCAGCCCTCTGGTGACGCCTCGCAGATCGAGGACCTGCGGGGCGCGTGCGACGACCTCGGCGTGATCGACACCCGGGTGAGCGGTGACGATCACGGCGAGATCGACATCGGCGAGGGCCTCGTCCAGCTCGACGTGGCACAGGCCGTACTCGGGCAGCGCGGGCACGAAGCGGTCGTGGTAGGACAACTCCGCGTCCCGCGCGGCGAGCAGTTTCATGAGCTTCAGCGCGGGTGCCTCGCGCAGATCACCCTGGCCGGCCTTGTAGGCCACGCCGACGAGCAGCACGCGCGCCCCGTTCACCGGACGTCCCGCGTCGTTGAGTGCCCGTTCGATGCGCTCCAGGCAGAAGTACGGCATCTGCATGTTCACCTTGCCCGCGAGCTCGATGAACTCGGTGACGACGTCGAACTCCCGCGCCTTCCAGGCGAGGTAGAACGGGTCGACGGGCATGCAGTGCCCGCCCATCCCCGGGCCTGGCTCGAAGCGCATGAAGCCGAACGGCTTGGTGGCGGCGGCGTCGATGACCTCCCACACGTCGATGCCCATGCGGTCGGCGACGATCGACAGCTCGTTGACGAGCGCGATGTTCACCGCGCGGAAGGTGTTCTCGAGCAGCTTCGACAGCTCGGCGACCTCGGGCGTGCCGACGGGCACGACGTGGTCGCAGATGTGGCCGAACAGCTGCACTGCGCGCTCGGTGCAGGACGCCGTCAGCCCACCGACCACCTTCGGCGTCGTACGCAGCGAGTAGTCGGTGCGCCCGGGATCGATGCGCTCGGGCGAGTACGCCACGGCGAAGTCCGTGCCCGCTCGCATGCCCGACTCCTCCAGCAGCGGCACGAGGTGATCACGGGTCGTCCCCGGAAAAGTGGTGGACTGCAGCACGATCAGCTGTCCGCGGCGGATGACGGCGGCCAGCGCCCGCGCGGCGCCGAGCATGGGGCTGAGGTCCGGTTCGCGATTCGCGGTGAGCGGCGTCGGCACGCACACGATGACGGCATCGGCCTCATGCAGCTCGACGATGCGTGTCGTGAACGCACAGCGCGCGGACACCGCCTCGATCCGCGCCGCGGGCACGTCCTCCACGTGTGACCGTCCCGCCTGCAGGCCGGCGACCTTCTGCTGATCGACATCGACCCCGACGACGTCAAGCCCCGCTTCGGCGAAGCCGACGACGAGCGGCAGGCCCACGTAGCCCAGTCCGACGATCCCTACTCGCATCCGGCCCTCCTGCCCGACGTTGAGATGGTCTGCGGTGAGGCACGTGCGGCGCTCCACGCCCGGTCTCGCAGCTCCTGTCGCGCAAAGCGCCGGAACTCCGGGTCCGGCACACGCTGCACGCGCCGGGCCGCGGCACGCACGTACCCGTAGAGGAACGCGGCGCCCGACAGGCCGCGCGGCCGTGAGCGGGCGAGTTTGAAGGCCCGCAGCGTCACCCACCACAGGCCGAAGTGGGAGATGTAGGCGCACTCACCGTGGCGGGCGCGCCCGCGCAGCGTGCCGTCCGCGGTCCCGACCTCGCGATGATGGCGGGCCACGAGCTCGGGGAGATGGCGCGTCGTGTAGCCGCGCATCCGCGCGTACGTCTCGTCGATCGTGTCCCAACCCAGGGTCTCGTGAACGCCCCCGATCGCCTCGAAGCACTCGTGCGACCAGCACTTCAGCGCCCCGTGGACGTGCGTGGGCGGGATCCGCAAAAGCCGCAAGGTGCCGGCGATCTCTTCCTCCAGATCGCCGCCGCAGAGCCCCAGGTCCGGGTCCCGTGCGAACGCGCGCAGCAGGATCCGGAAGTAGTCCGGCGGCAGCTCGATGTCGCCGTCGAGCTTCATGATGTGCGTGTAGGCGTGGCGATCGGCCCGTGCGAGGCCGGCGTTGAACGCGCGTGGTGCGGCGGCGCGCGCGAGCCGGTCTCGTGCACCGGCGATGTCGTCGGGCGAGCGTCGCGTCACGACATCCATGAAGTCGACGTTGGTCTGCAGCGCGAGCAGCCATTCCAGCGTGCCGTCGGTCGATCCGTCGTCGACGACGATCCAGCGCTCGGGCGGGCGCTCCTGCGCCGCCATCGCGTGCACGACGCGCTCGATGTGCGGCGCCTCGTTGCGGACGGCCGAGATGACGAGGACACGCTGCTGCATCACGGATTCACCGGCCCACGGCGGCGGGGACCTGTGCCGGCGCGTCGAGGAACTCGCGCTGCCAGAGCGCGAGCATGTACAGGCTCCAGATGCGCTGGGCCTCGGCTTCGGCGCCGGCATCGTGGCGGGCGAGCAGCGCCTCGACGGCGTGCCCGTCGAGCTGTCCGTGATTCAGTGTCGCGTCGTCGAGCAGGACGTCACGCACGTGCCCGCGCAGCTCGCCCGACAGCCAGTCGCTGATCGGGACCGAGAAGCCCTGCTTCGGGCGGTCGAGGATCTCGTCGGGGAGCCAGGTGCGCAGGGCGTCGCGCAGCACGAGCTTCTTCTGGGAGCCGCACACCTTCTCCGTCCCCGGGATCGAGGCCGCGAACTGCATCAGCTCGTGGTCGAGGAACGGCGAACGTGCTTCCAGGCCGTGCGCCATCGTCGCGATGTCGACCTTGGTCAACAGGTCGTCGGGCAGGTAGGTGGCCGCATCGACCTGGAGCATCGTGCCGACGACGTCCCCGCCGGCCACGCGATGCCAGTGCTCCGCGAGGACGTCCTCGGCCGGGGTCTCGTGCGTGAGCAGCGCGCGCCACTGGGTGGTGTACAGCGCGGTGCGCTGCGTGGCATCGAACCACGACATGTACCGGGCGTACCGTGCGGCCGGTGCCAGCGCGAGCCCCGTCGCCAGCCGCCGCGCCCGATTCGTGGTGCTCCCGACCGGCCCGCCGGACGGAAGCCGCCCGCCGACCGCCGCGCCGGCGAGCCGCAGCGGGCGCG
>JAOPZJ010000433.1 GCA_025964155.1 Solirubrobacterales bacterium | reverse complement strand
AGCTTAATCTTACTATAATATATATAATAGGACCTAGCTAGGCCTAGTTTATTCCCTCTTATACGTAGCTATTTAAGAGTCTTGCCCGCCGACGCCGGCGACCTGGACGCGGTCCGGCAGGTCGCTCGCGACGCCGCGCAGGCCCTCGGTCGTGCCCCGGACGTCTTCGTGCACTGCGCCGGCATCGCCCGCAACGGGCCGACCGGTGACCTGCCGCTGGACGCGTTCGAGGAATCGATGCGCGTCAACGTCACGAGTGCCTTCGTGATCGCCCAGGAACTGGCGCCGCTGATGGCCGCCGGCGGCTGGGGGCGCATCGTCACGGTCGGCTCGCTCTACTCCCGCTTCGGGGTGGCACGCACCGCCGCGTACACGGCGAGCAAGCACGCGATCCTCGGGCTCACGCGGGTGCTCGCGGCGGAGTACGTCAAGCAGGGCGTCACCGCCAACACGCTCGTCCCCGGCTTCGTCGACACCGAGATGGTGCGCGCGGAGGCCGACGCCGCCGCGGCCGCGCGCGGCACCACCCAGGAGGAGATCATCACGAAGTTCCTGCGCATCCAGCCGCTCGGCCGGATGGTCAGCGTCGAGGAGGTCGGCGCCCTCGTCGCCTTCCTCTGCAGCGACGCGGGCGCTCCGATCACCGGCCAGGCGATCAACATCGACGGCGGCGCCCACCAGGCGTGAGCCGTTCGCGCGGCCTGACCCCCGGGGCCGGCGAGGGACACGACGGACGTCCAGTTCTCCCTGCTCTGACCGGGACAAACGGACGTCGGTCCCCACGGCCCCGAGGAGGAGCGGGCCGTGGGGACGCGCCGGGCGTAGGACCTACGCCACGCTGAGGGCGCCGAGCGCCTCGAGTTGGTCGGCGTACTTCTGCATCGCCGCCGCGCGCCGCGTCGGGACGTGGTCGCTGGGGACGTCTTGGGGGGTGTAGGTGCGGAGGATGCGCTTGGCCACGCCGACCTTGTGGACCTCGTCGGGCCCGTCGTACAGCCGCGACGCGCGCGCCCAGCGGTACATGTGCTCCAGCGGCATGTCGCCGCTGAAGCCGAGCGCACCGTGGATCTGGATCGCGCGGTCCAGCACGTCGTGCATGACGGGCGCGCCGTGGTACTTGATCATCGCGATCTCCTGGCGGGCGTTCGTCGCGCCGACCTGGTCGATCTTCCACGCGGCGTGCAGCGTGAGCAGGCGCATCGACTCGATCGCGGCGATCGACTCGGCGACCCAGGCCTGGATCATCTGCTTCTCGCTCAGCGGTCCACCGTGCACGCTCTTGCTGACGGCGCGCTCGCAGAGCATGTCGAACGCCCGACGCGACACGCCGACCCAGCGCATGCAGTGGTGGATCCGGCCAGGACCGAGGCGCTTCTGCGCCAGCTCGAAGCCCTTGCCGCGCTCGCCGAGGAGGTTCGCCTTCGGCACGCGGACGTCGGTGTAGCGGACCTCGCTGTGGGTGTGCAGCATGCCCTTGCCCTCGGGGTCGGACATGAGGCCGATCTCGCGCATCTCGATGCCCGGGACGTCGGTCGGGATGATGAGCATCGACGCGCGCCGGTGGCGCTCGGCGTCCGGGTCCGTCACGCACATGAGGATGTGGATGTCGCTGCGCTCGGCGTTGCCGACGCAGTACTTGGTGCCGTTGACGACCCATTCGTCACCGTCGAGGACGGCGGAGGTCGTGAACTGCGTCGGATCCGAGCCCGTGCCCTGCTCGGTCATCGAATACGCCGACCAGATCTCGTTGGCCAGCAGCGGCTTCATCCACTTGCGCTTCTGCTCCTCGGTACCGCCGATCGCGATGAGCTCCGAGTTGCCGGTGTCCGGCGCCTGCACGCCGAAGACGGGGGGCGCGAGCTCCGAGGCGCCGAGGATCTCGTGCATCAGGCCGAGCTTGACCTGCCCGTACCCCTGGCCCCCGAGCTCGGGGCCGAGGTGCGCGGCCCACAGGCCCTGCTCGCGCACCTGGTCCTGCAGCGGCTTGATGATCTGGCGGAACTGCTTGTAGTCGAGCGGCAGCGTCTCGAGGGGGTAGATCTCCTCTTTGACGAAGCCGCGCATCCACTCGAGCTTCCTCTCGAACTCCGGTTCGGTGGAGAAGTCCCAGGACATGTCGTCGCCTCCTGGCGTCTGACGTCGCTTGCGGTCAGGCCAACCTACGACCGCCGGTCACCGACCCTTCGCGCGGCCACGTGCGTCCGTTGTACGGTTCTCCAAAGCCCCCGGGAACGGGGTGGGACACGCCGCGCCGCGTCCGCAAGGGTGCCGGTATGCCCGACACGCTGACCGTCGACGCGTTGCGAGACGGCGTGGCCCTGCTCACGCTGCGCCGCCCGGAGAAGCTCAACGCCATGAGCTGGGAGATGGTGCAGGAGATCCTCGACGCGCTCGACGAGATCCGCCGCACGCCCACCACGCGTGTCGTCGTCCTCACCGGGGAGGGCCGCGGCTTCTGCAGCGGCATCGACATCGGCCAAGGCGACGCGGTCGGCACGAACGGGGACCTCTTCTCGGTCTACCGGCGCCAGGAGCTCGTCGCGTCGCTGGCGACCACGCTACGCAACCTGCCCCAACCCGTGATCGCCGCCGTCAACGGGCCGGCCTCCGGCGGCGGCATGGCGATGGCGCTGGCATGCGACGTGCGGCTCTGCTCGCCGCAGGCGCGCTTCAACGCCGCATTCGTCCGCATCGGGCTCTCGGGCGGCGATATCGGCGTGTCGCACATGCTGCCCCGGATCGTCGGTCTGGGGATGGCGTCCGAGCTCATGCTCACCGGCCGTCAGGTCGACGCGGACGAGGCGCTGCGGATCGGCCTGGCCAACCGCATCTGCGCGGCCGACCGGTTGCTGGACGATGCCGCCGACCTCGCGCTCGAGATCGCCGCGAACTCGCCGTTCGGGATCTTCATGACCAAGCAGGTGCTGCAGCGCAACGTCGACGCCACCTCGCTGGAGGCCGCGATCGAGCTGGAGAACCGCACGCAGATCCTCGCGACGCGGACCGAGGACATGGCGGAGGCCCTCGCGGCGTTCACCCAGAAGCGACCCGCGTCCTTCACCGGGCGCTGACCACGACAGCGAGACGCACGAGGAACCGACATGGGAGCACTTGACGGACTGAAGGTCATCGAGATCGCGGGCCTCGGGCCGGGCCCGTTCTGCGCGATGGTCCTGGCGGACATGGGCGCCGAGGTGCTGCGCGTCGACCGCGCCGACGCGGTGGACCGCGCGGACGGGACCCCCGAGAACAGGCAGCCCGACTACCTGCTCTACCGCGGGCGCCGCTCGGTCGCGATCGATCTCAAGCACCCGGACGGCGTCGCCACGCTGCTGCGGCTCGTCGACGAGGCGGACGTCCTCATCGAGGGATTCCGCCCCGGCGTGGCCGAGCGGCTGGGCATCGGGCCGGACGTGTGCCTGGACCGCAACCCGCGCCTCGTCTACGGACGCATGACCGGGTGGGGGCAGGACGGTCCCAATGCCCGCGAGCCCGGCCATGACCTGAACTACATCGCGCTCACCGGCGCGCTGCACTCCATCGGCCGCGCCGGCCAGCCGCCGACCCCGCCGCTGAACCTCGTGGGCGACTTCGGCGGGGGCGGGATGCTGCTGGCGGTCGGCGTGCTCGCCGGCGTCCTGTCCGCCCGGGCCACCGGACAGGGGCAGGTCGTCGATGCCGCGATGGTCGACGGTGCGGCGCTGCTGATGACCGGCTTCTTCGGCTGGCGTGACCTGGGGACGTGGTCGGACCAGCGCGGCACGAACCTGCTCGACAGCGGCGCGCCCTACTACGACGTGTACGAGACCGCCGACGGCGAATACGTGACGATCGGCGCGGTGGAGCCGCAGTTCTATGCGTCGGTCCTGCGGGTGCTGGGCCTCGACGGCGAAGACCTCCCGGAGCAGAACGACCGGGAGCACTGGCCGCAGATGAAGGCGCGCTTCGCCGCGATCTTCCGGACGCGCACGCGTGAGGAGTGGGTGCAGGCGATGGCCGGCCAGGAGGCCTGCTTCGCGCCGGTGCTGTCCCTGGACGAGGCACGCCGGCACCCGATCAACACCGAGCGCGGCACGTTCGTCGAGGTCGATGGGGTCGTGCAGCCGGCACCGGCACCGCGGTTCAGCGGGACGCCGAGCGACACCCCGGGACCGGTCGCCGGCGCCGGCGAGCACACCCGGGTCGCGCTGGCCGACTGGGGGCTGGCGGCAGCCGAGCTGGACGCGCTGATCGCGTCCGGCGCGGTGCGGGAGAACCCGCAGCTCGCGTCGCGGTAGCGGCGCGCCGTGTCAGGCCGCGACGCGATCGAGCGCCACGAGCGCGCGCTCGGCGAGCGCCGGCACCCCGCTGGCAAGGCCCGCGAAGAACTCGTCGTCGGACTCGCCGCGGACGAATCGCTGGTAGGAGCCCTCGAGGAGCACGGCGGACTTCCAGTTCGCCAGCGCCTCGTACCACGGCAGCCAGGTGGTGTCGCGGCCCGTGCACTGCTCGTACCGGACGCGAAGCTCCTCCCGCGTCGCGAAGCCCGGCTGCGCGGACACCGCGCCGAGGCCGAGCAGGGCGCCGGACGCGTTCCCGGGCTGGGCCCACGTCGCGATGAGGTAGCCGAGATCGGCCAGCGGATCGCCGATCGCTGTCATCTCCCAGTCGAGCACGGCGAGCAGGCGCGCCGGGGCGTCGGCGGCGAACATCACGTTGCCCAGGCGGTAGTCGCCGTGAACGAGGGTCGGCGGCGACGGCGGCGGGCGGTGGGCGGCCAGCCGACGGCCCGCCTCGGACACCGCGGGCAGGGCGCGTGCCTCGTAGGTCTCCCACAGGCCGGCGAAGCGGCGCAACTGACGACCGGGGTAGTCGTCGCCGCGATACATCGACTCGAGCCCGGCGGCGCGCCAGTCCAGCGCATGGATCTCTGCCAGGGCGTCGACGAGCTCCTCGCCGATCGCGCGGCGCGCGGGCGGCGGTTGCAGCTCCGCAGGCAGTGCGGTCGTGATGACCACGCCCGCGACATACCCCATGACATAGAAGGGCGCGCCGATGATGCTCGGGTCCCCGACGGCCGTGATCGCGCGCGGAACCCGCACCTCGGTGGGCCCGCAGGCCGCGAGGATCGCGTGCTCGCGCAGCACGTCGTGCGTGCTCGGCGGGTACGGCGGGCGCGGCGGGCGCCGCAGGA
Source organism: Solirubrobacterales bacterium (assembly GCA_025964155.1). Taxonomy (GTDB): domain Bacteria; phylum Actinomycetota; class Thermoleophilia; order Solirubrobacterales; family Solirubrobacteraceae; genus Paraconexibacter. The sequence goes on along the minus strand of JAOPZJ010000433.1, from coordinate 7,745 downwards.
CCAGGATCTGGTCACCCCGGCGGATGACGAACGTCAGGTTCGAGTTGCCGGCCGCGATCGGCTCGGCGGTCACGGGCCCGCTGCCGAGTCCGACGGCGTCCAGTGCGTCGACGACGTTCTCCAGCACGACCAACGGCGGGGGATCCAGCGTCGCGGCCTGCGCGCGCGTCGCGACGATGCCCGCCTGCAGAACGGTGTTCACGCCGGGTCCCCGCGCCCCGCGTCGGCGGGCAGCAGATAGCCGCCGTCGACCGGCAGCAGCGCCCCCGTGGTGTAGGACGACGCATCGCTGGCGAGGTAGAGCATCGTGCCGACCAGTTCCTCGGGATCCCCACCCCGACGCAGCGCGAAGCCGTCGGCCTCACGCTCGAACCGGCCCATGTCCCAGTGCTTGCTGACGTCCGTGAAGAACGCCCCCGGGAGCACGGCATTCACACGGACCGTGGGCCCGAAGGCGCGTGCGTAGGCCATGGTCATCGCGTTGAGGCCCGCCTTGGCCGCGGCGTAGGGGATCACGCCCGCGTGGGGCGCCGTGGCGGCTGCGCTGCTGATGTTGATGATCGAGCCGCCCCCGTCCTGCGCCATGCGGGCGCCGATCAACGCGGTGAGACGGAACGGACCCGTCAGGTTCACGTCGATGACCTTGTGCCACAGCTCCTCGGTGATGTCCTGGGGCGTGTCGTAGAAGGGAGACATCCCCGCGTTGTTGACGAGGATGTCGACCCGGCCGAGATGCTCATAGGCGGCGGCCGCCAGCCCGTCGACCTCGTCCCATTTTCCGACGTGGCAGGCGTGCGCGTAAGCGGCGCGGCCGGTATCGCGCCGCACCTCGTCCGCCAGCGCCTCGCAGCTCTCCTGCCTGCGGCTTGAGATCAGGACGTCCGCGCCTGCCGCCGCGAGCGCGAGGACGGTGTGACGTCCGAGCCCGCGGCTGCCGCCGGTCACGACCGCGGTGCGGCCGGTCAAGTCGAACGCCGCGAACGGATGGTCCATGCCGGTCACGCTATGGATTGCGTGACGATGGCGTCGGAGGGATGAGATCGCGCGTTGTGCAGGGTCACAACGGCGATGTGCTGGTGCTAGGCGGCGCGCCTCAGCGCAGCCGATTCGGCGAGGTCGATGGCGTCGACCGCCTCCCAGGCGTCGCGGGCGCTGGCGAAGCGCCCGACCAGTGTGGGTTGACCGGACAGACGGCGATGCAGCGCGACGCTGCTGCCGCCGTGGCGGGTCAGGATGAGGTCATCGCTGTAGACGTCGTCGGGGCGCTGTTCGGTGACACCGGCGGGAGAGAACATGCACCTACTCTGAAGGGACGTGGGTGAAATACCGTGAGGTCACGCACACAGATCCGGAGAGCCCCATGAGTCAGCTGACCCCGATCGAGCCCCAGCCGCAACGACTTCCTCGCGCGGCTGGTCCCCTTCCTCAATCGGATCCGACGGGGATAGCGCGGAGCTCGCGGCGGCTCAGCTCTGTGTGACGCGCGGCGCGTAGCGGTGGTGGAGCATCAGCGCGTTGCCGTCGGGGTCGGTGAAGAAGGCCATGTGACAGACACCCGTGTCGAACGTGTCGCCTAGGAACGCCACGCCGCGGCTTGCCAGCGCGTCGCGGGCGGCGGCGACGTCGTCGACGTGCAGCGCCAATGGGTTCGGGTTGGGGTGGTAGCCGAACGGGAAGTTCGCCGCGACGACGACGCTGAGCGTCACGGCACCGGTCTCGAACTCGGCGAAGTTGCGGTCGGGCATATGCACCGAGCACGGCAGTCCGAGGGTCGTGCCGTAGAAGGCGACGGCGGCGTTGAGATCGTTCGTCGGGACGGTGACGAAGTCGACGCCGGTGACGATGGGCTGCGCAGTGGTGCTCATGGCGCAATGCTAGCCAGCCGCGCCCGTCAATCGCGCAGCGCGCGCAGCGCGGCCTCCGTGCGGGCGAGCTCCTCGAGCATGGCGTCCGCGGCGTGCTCCATGACCTCGTTGGCCTGTACGCGTCCTTCCTCGTCGATGAACTGCGTGTGGAACGGGATGTTCACCGCCTCGAAGAGCGGCACCATCTTCAGCGTGGTGACGACCTGCTTGAGCTGCTGGACCGCGCGCGTGCCGGCCGCAACGCCGCCGTAGGAGACAAAGCCGACGGGCTTGTGCTTCCACTCCTCGTGCAGGTAGTCGATGGCGTTCTTGAGCGCGGCCGTGTAGCCGTAGTTGTATTCGGGCGTCACGAAGACGAACGCGTCCGAGGCGTCGACGGTCGCGCTCCAATCCCATGTGTGCTGGTGGGTGTACTGGCGCAGGCGAGGATGGTTGGGCTCGTTCAGCAGCGGCAGGTCGACCTCGGCCAAATCCGCGACCTGCACGTCGAAGCGGCCGTGGGCTTCCGCGCGACCGGTGAACCATTGGGTGATGGGCAGCCCGGCGCGGCCGGGGCGGGTCGAGGCGATGACGATCGTGAGCTTGGGCATCAGGATGTCCTTCATGTTCCCGCCTGACGGACGGGATGCCGAACCGGCTGGATCTGAGCCGGCTACTTGGTGAAGCGCTTGATGAAGGCCAAGGCCTTGTCGGCGACTTCGCGCCAGCCGCTGTCGATCGTCAGCGAGTGCCCGCGGTTCGGGACCTCGACGATCTCGGTCACGGCGTCGTTGCGCTTCTGCTTCTTGTAGGAGGCGTTGGCGATCGCCCAGGGGACGGTGTTGTCCTTCTCGCCGGAGACGATCAGCAGCGGACCGCGGTCGGGGTTCTTGCTGTTGACCTTCGCCTCGGTCCACGGGTTGAGGTTGGCGCTGGCGGCCTGGAAGAGCGGCGCGCCCGATCCGGGCACGGCGTAGGTGTTGTACAGCTCCTTGGCCTCCTCCTCGCTCACGGCGTTGGCGAAGCCGAAGCGGAACTGGTCGTAGGTGAGCGGCACCGCGCGGTTGCGGTTGGCGGGGTTGCCGAGGACCGGTCGCGCGGACTTCAGTGCCGAGATCGGGAGCGGCAGCACGCCGCGGAAGGGCGCGGGATCGATCGCGACCGACGCAGCGGAGAGGCCGCGTCCGGCGATGATCTGGGTCAGCAGCCCGCCGAAGGAATGCCCGATGACGGCCGGCTTCTTGTCAAGCTTTCCGATGAGGTCGGCGAAGTGGTCGGCGACCTGGCCCACGGTCTTGTGGGCGAAGACCTCGGGGTGGGCGTTGGCCTCCTCCACGGTCTCGGGATCATCGGGCCAGCCGGGGGTCAGGGGGGCGTAACCGGCCTCCCGGAAGACCTCGATCCAGCGGTCCCAGCTGCTCGGGAGCAGCCAGAGTCCGTGGACGAATACGACCGGCGTCAGTCCAGTCGCGTTCGCGTCGTCGACCTCGAGCGCTTCAGGCTCCGTGAACGTTGTAGACATGTACCGACGATAATCCGTGCGTCAAGCTGCTCGCTTGGGTCAGCGACCGCGGTCAACCGGACGGCGCCGGCCTTCACCGCGGCGGCGGGCGCGGCGTGGTCGCGCTCGTTCTGATCGGCAATCGCCGCCGAGTCCCGGCTCGGGGAAAAACGGACGTCGGTCCGTGGTTGCACCGCCGACCGCGCACCGCCGACCGCGCACCGCCGCGCCCGAGCGCGGTCACCCCTTGTCGCGGAATCGCACGACCCCGGCGAACGTGCCGGCGTACGCGGACCCGTCCGGGCCGAGGACGAGTGCGCCGCCTTCGCTGTTGTGGCCGAGGCCCTCTCCCGCGAGCGCGGAGAACGGCGACTGGCCGGTACGCCAGTCGATCGCGGCGAGGTTCCACGCGTCCGGGAAGCCGCGCGGCTTGACGAGCGTGTACAGCAGCCCCGTCGCACGCGAGACGACGGCCTGTGCCGAGGGGGAGATCTGGTCGCTCGTCCACGCCACGCGGCAGCCGTATTTCCCGACGACGACGCGCGCAAGGCCGCCGGTACTCGTCCCGCCGAGCTCCGTCGTCGGCAGGCCGTCGTATCCGTAGGCGTTGGCGACGACGATCGAGCGCCCGGCCACGACGAGGTGGGCCTCGACGCTGCCGGCGCCGGGCCGGAACACCGACACGGCACACGCCAGCCGCCGCGAGTCGGGGCCGGCAACCCGCACGACGTTCACGCGCGGTGGGTTGAGCCCGTCGGCGACCGCGACGAAGCCGCCCGCGACGATCGCGGGTGGCGTGCCCGGGCCGGGATGGATGCGTCCGGCGTGGGAGTCGGTCACGCCGGCCGCCAGCGGCTGGCGCCAGACGATCCGCGGCGTGCCATCGGCGCGCGCCTGCAGGCGGTACAGGGCGTCCCGGGTGACGACGTAGGTGCCCGTCGGGTCGGTGGCGATGTCCTCGGCGACGGGCTCGTGCAGGGCCAGCGTGCGCGGCACGCCATCGCCGCGCGGGATCGTGGCCACCGTCCCCTGGCTGCCGACCGTCCAGTCGCGCCCGTCGAAGCCGGCGGCGACGGCGAACGGCCGCTCGCCGGACGCCAGCACGCCGTTGAGGTTCACCGAACCGGTCTGCTGCAGCGCGTTCTTGACCACGGCGACGCGGATCAGCGTGCGGGCGTGGGTCGGGACGAGCAGCGTGCCGTCGGCCCGCACGATGTAGTGCGTCCCGCCGGCCAGGTCGGTGCGGTCGGCGCTCATGCGCAACGGGAGCGTCAGCGTCGAAAGCGTCGCGAGCGAGACCGGGTCGATCAGCCGCAGCGCCGGTCCAAGCGGCCCGTTGCAGACCGCGACGAGGTGGTTCGCGGCATCGAACGCCAACGAGGCGCACGTCCCGAACTGGACCGCGCTCGTGCGCGTGGTCCCGTGTCCGAGCGGCCCGGGGTACGGTGACGCCGCGCCGTTGCCCGCGGCCAGGCCGCTGCCGCTGCGACCGTCGGGCGCCAGCGCCGGGTTCGCGGGCGGGTAGGGACCGCGCAGCGGCTGGGCGACGGCGGGCGCACCGGTGAAGCGCGGCAGCGGCCCGTCCAGCGGGCCGGGGATCTTGATCGCGGGCTGCTGTGCCGGTGCGGGCATCGCGGTGCCCAGCACGGCCAGCGCCGCACACGCCATCACGGTCAGTGGTCGTCGTCGCATTCCTGATCAGCCTCTCGGGGTGAGCTCGCAGAAGAAGCGCGCGAGGTCTGCCGCGTGCGCGGCGCTCGACGAGCCACCGCCCAGCGACTGCGGGAGCGTGCCCTCGTAGAGGAAGCGCGTCGGATTCGGCTGCTCGAAGGGCACCGTGAGGTAGCTCCCCGGAGCCGAGCCGACCCACGGGTTCGGGATGCTGTTGTTCGTCAGCTGTGCGCTTGGCGGCTCGGGCAGGTGCGTGATCGGCCCACGCTCACCGTAGGCCGGGAGCACGACCGGCCCGAACTTCAGCTTCTCCCGCTCGTACAGCCAGTCAAGCATCTCGCCGGCGAGCGTCGCGTACCCGGGGTCATTGGCGAGGTTGCGGATCTCGTCGGGATCGTTCCAGGTGTCGTAGAGCTCGAACTCCTGGCTTTCGACGAACTCCCGCCCCGCGAAGTGCTGATCGGCGACCGCGACGTAGCGGGCAAACTTGTAGCGCCCGTCGAAGATCGCCCGGATGTGGCTGTTCGTGGGGACGGCGACGGCGACGTTCGTGATCGGGTACTCGTCGATGCGGTACAGGATCGAGTCGCGCGGGCCCGGACTGTCGGGGTCCTCGAGCGCGGACACCAGGCTGACGCCGCGCAGCCACGGCCAGCGGGCGACGGGATCCTTCGCGCCGGCGATCTCGAGCAGCGTCGGCACGAGGTCGACGGCCTCGCCGAGCGCCCCCGAGCGGCGGCCGCGCGGGAAGCGCTGGGGATAGACGACCGTGAACGGGACGCGGTTCTGCTCGTCGTACATCGTCGTGCCCTTGTTCTGCAGGCGGTGCGCCGACCCGAGCTCGCCGTGGTCGGACGTGCGCACGATCACGGTGTCGTCGAGCGCGCCCTGGGCGATCACCTCCTTGATGGCGGCGCCGAGCATCTCGTCGTTGCGGACGATGAGGTCGTAGTAGGTGTTCAGCTGGCCGCGCCAGTACGCGGGATCGTCCTGCAGCGTCTTCCCTGTGCCGGCGATGACGGCCACGACCTCGCGGAAGCGCTGCTGGCTGGTCGGCTTGTCGGCGAGCGTCGGTTCGGCGTAGAACGACCGCTCGAGCTTCGGCTCGTAGTCCGGGCGCTTGAAGTCGGCGCGGAAGCCCCGCGGGTAGAACTGGATGTCGTGCGGGTTGAGCAGGCTCAGCACGCACAGCCAGGGCTGCGTATCGGCCGCGTGCTCACGCAGCCACGACACCGCCTGCCCGGTCCAGACCGGATCGTTGGTGTAGCCGTCGTTGTAGCCGCCGACGTCCGCCGGCGGGGAGATCGCCGAGTCGTCGAAGCCGTGGCCGCGCAGGGGGTTGCCCTGCACGGTGTCGAGCGCGGCCTCCAGGTTCGTCGGCGGCTCACCGGGGAACGACAGGTGCCACTTGCCGAAGAAGGCCGTGCGGTAGCCGACTTCCTTGAAGAGGTCGCCGATCGTCGGGATCGACGGGTCCATCGTGAACTGGGTGCCGACGACGAACGTCCCGAACATTCCCTGCTGTGGCGCGTACATCCCGGTCCAGTAGCAGGCCCGTGACGGCGAGCAGGCCATCGACGAGGCGTGGAAGCGGTCGATCCGCGTGCCGTTGGCGTCCAGCCAGCAGCGCACCGGCGTGGGCAGGTCGTCGGGCAGGCGGTCCTGGTGGCGCTCCTGGTCGGTCATGAGGATGAGCACGTTCGGGCGCCGCTGCGCCCCCGCGGCGGGTCCGGCGGCAAGACCACTGGCGAGGCTCGCGACGCCGGCGGTGGCCGCGAGCCGTGCGGCCCCCGTCAGGAGCCCGCGCCGGTCGACGGACGATCTAGCGCTCATATCCGCACCCCTCGTACCGTCCCCGTCAGGCTGTCGACCGTCCACGCGCGTTCGCCGGCGACCGCGAGGCCGCGCGGGTCGCCGCCGACGTGCCGCCGCGCGCGCTTCCCGGCGCGGCCGAGGATCACAATCTCACCGGCGCCCGCGAGCAGGACGAGGCGGCGCCCGCGCGCGGTCCAGGCGACCGCACTCGGCAGCCGTCCGGCGCGGTGGTGACGCACCCGCCCGGAGGCGACCTCGATCTCGCTCACAAGCTCCGCGTCCCGGCCGCCGTGGGAGACGAGCAGCCGGCGGCCGTCGGGTGAGACCGCGACGCGATCGGGAAGGCGTGGCGTGTCCAGCGTGCGCGTGACCCGCCCGGTCAAGAGGTTGACGCGCGCGAGGCGGTCCAGCCCGGTGAGCACGACCCAGGCGGTCTTGCCGTCGGGCGCCGGTGCGAGGCCGCGCGGCACGAGGCCGATCGGTGCCTGGGCGGTGACCGTGAAGCGGCGTGTCCCGAGGACGTGCAGCGTCCCCTCCTGCTCGCCGCCGCTGACGATCAGCCGCTCGCCGCGGGGCGTGAACGCGACACCGAAGGGCGCGGGCCCGACGTCGATGCGCGCGCGGACGACGCCCGTGTGCAGGTCGACGATCGCCAGCCCGGGCTGGTCCCAGAACGCGGTCGTGACGGCGGCGAGGCGGCCGTCGGGCGAGACGGCGACCTCCAGCGGCTGTCCGCCGACATCGACGAGCTTCGTCCGGCTGCGCTTCGGCGTGAGGATCGCGATGGTGTGCAGGCGATCGTGCGCGACGACGAGGCGTCCGCCGCCACGGGTGGCCGCGATCGCGCGGCCCCGCCGCACGGTGGCGCGCTTGGCCTGCATCGGGCCGGCCGACGCCGGCGTCTGCGCGCGGGC
>JAOPZJ010000050.1 GCA_025964155.1 Solirubrobacterales bacterium | reverse complement strand
GGCGCAGCGGCGCATGGCACTTCGGCACCCTCGACGTGGAGTTCGCCGCGTTGCGGGCGGCGGCCAAGGCGGCGGACGCCTCCCTGAACGACGCCTTCCTCGCGTCGCTGCTCGGTGGCTTTCGCCGCTACCACGAGGAGCTCGGCGTCCCGATCGCCACGATGCCGTTCGCGATGCCGATCAGCGTCCGGACGGCCTCCGATCCTGCCGGTGGCAACGCCTTCGCGGCCGCGCGGCTCGCCGGTCCCGTCGGGATGACGGATCCGGCGGCGCGCATGCGGGCTCTCGGCGAGGCCGTCCGCGCCGTCCGCGACGAGCCCGCCCTCAACGGCCTCGGCGCGATGGCCCCGGCGCTCGCGCGCCTGCCCGGCCCGGTCATCGCCCAGCTGGCGGGGAGGCTGACAAGGGCGAACGACCTGCAGGCCAGCAACGTCCCGGGCCTCCGCGAGGAGGTGTACATCGCCGGCGCGAAGGTCGAGCGGATGTACGGCTTTGCCCCGCTGCCGGGCTGCGCGGCGATGATCGTGCTCCTCAGCCACGGCGAGACGTGCTGCGTCGCCGTGAACCTGGACCCGGCGGCGATCACCGAGCCCGAGCGCTTCGGGCGCTGCCTCGTCGAGGGCTTCGCCGAGGTCGTGGACCTCGTGCCCGGGGCCACAGTCCCGATCTGGCGGGCGTGATGGAGGCCTACCGCGGCGGGACGGGTACCCCGCTCGTGCTCCTGCACGGGTTCACGGGGACGTGGCGGGTGTGGCGTCCCGTCCTGCACCCGCTGACCGCCCGCCACGCGGTGTTCGCCCCGACGTTGCCCGGACACCACGGCGCTGGCGCCCTGGAGGCCGGGTTCCCCGGCACGGTCGCCGGCATGGCCGACGTGCTGGAGGCGCAGCTGGACGCCGAGGGCATCGAACGGGCGCATCTCGTCGGCAACTCGCTCGGCGGCTGGCTGGCGCTCGAGCTGGGACGCCGGGGGCGCGCGAGGTCGGTCGTCGCGCTCTCGCCGGCGGGTGGCTGGGGCAGCCCGCGGGACCTCAAGCGGCTCGTGCGGCTGATGCGCGCCGGTCGTCTCGCCACGGAGCGCGGCGGCGCGGCGCTCCGGCCGCTCGTCAGGCGGCCTGGCTTCCGCAGGCTGCTGCTGCGCTCGGTGGCCGAGCACGGCGATCGCGTCCCCGCGTCGGACGTGTACGAGCTGCTGGACGAGGCGCTCGGCTGCGTCGTGTTCGACGCCTTCCTGACCTGGGTGTCGGCGGACGAGGGGCTGGCCGCAGCGCCGCGGGCGGACTACCCGATCCGCATCGCGTGGAGCGAGCGCGACCGCACCCTCCCGCTGAAGCGCTACGGCCGCCCGCTCGTCGCCAACGTGCCCGGCGCCGAGCTCGTCATTCTGCCGGGCGTCGGCCACGTGCCGATGTTCGACGACGCGCCGCTCGTCGCCCGCACGATCCTCGATGTCACCTCACCCGTCGATCCCGATGAAGGAGCAGCGCCGATGTCCCCGATCGTCCCCACCGAGATCACCGGTACCCAAGGCAGGCTGGCCGTGCACCACTGGCGCGGCGACGACAGCCCTGGCTTCGTCGTCGTGCTCGCCCACGGCTACGGCGAGCATGCCGGCCGCTACGCGCATGTCGCCGAGCGCCTCATCGCCGAGGGCGCGTCCGTCTTCGCCCCCGACCACGCCGGTCACGGCCGCTCGGACGGCACGCGCGCGCTGATCCAGGACGTCGCGCCGCTGGTCGACGACCTGTCGCTCGTCGTCGATCTCGCCGCCGCCGTGCACCCGGAGCTGCCGATCGTCCTCGTCGGCCATTCGATGGGCGGGGTCCTCGCCACACGCTTGGCGCAGCGCGATCCCTCCGCGTTCGCCGCCCTCGTGCTCTCCGGGCCGGTCATCGGCGGCAACCCGGACATCCAGGGCCTGCTCGCGCTGGATCCGCTGCCCGATGTCCCGATCGACCCGGCGATCCTCTCGCGCGACGCGTCCGTCGGCGCCGCCTACATGGCCGACCCGCTCGTGTACCACGGGCCCTTCCACCGGGCGACGCTCGAAGCGATCTTCGGCGCCTGCGACGCGATCGCGGCCGGCCCGACCTTCGGCGACCTGCCGACGGTCTGGGTCCACGGCGAGGAGGACGCCCTGGCGCCGCTGTCGGTGACCCGTGAGGCCATCGAGCACGTCAAGGGCACGGTCCTGACGGAGCACGTCTACCCCGGCGCCCGCCACGAGGTCCTCAACGAGACCAACCGCGACGAGGTCCTGCAGGACATCGTCACGTTCCTGCGCGAGCAGCTCGCGGTCGCGGCGCGCTGACGCCGCGTCCCGTCAGCCGCCCGGCGCCGCGGGGACCACCGCGTGCTGGGCGGCGTACGTCACGAACCAGTCGAACGCCACGGGGTTGGCCAGCGCATCGCGGCTGACGACGCTCCCGGGGTCCCGGCCCATGAGGAGCTTCTTGATCGGGACCTCGAGGACCTTGCCGGTGAGCGTCCGCGGGATCTCCGGGGCCACGACGAGCTCGTCAGGCACGTGCCGGGGTGAGGCGTCGCGCCGCACGCTCGCGGCGACCTGCTTGGTCAGCTCGGGCGTGAGCCTGTCGGTCGTCGCCAGGACGATGAACATCGTCATCCGCGAATCGCCGGTCCCGTCCGCCGGCGGGACATCGACGACGAGCGCGTCGGCGACCTCGTCGATGGCGAGCACCGACGCATAGATCTCGGCGGTGCCCATCCGGATGCCGCCACGGTTGATCGTCGAGTCCGAGCGCCCGTAGATGACCGCCGAGCCGCGGGGGGTGATGCGGATCCAGTCGCCGTGGCGCCAGATCCCGGGGTACATCTCGAAGTAGGACTCGCGGTAGCGCTCGTCGCCCTCGTCGTTCCAGAAGCGCACGGGCATCGAGGGCATGGGCTGGGTGACGACGAGCTCGCCGACGTCGTCGTGCACCTCGTTGCCGTCGTCGTCCCACGCGGCGACCGCCACGCCCAGGCAGCGGGCCTGCAGCTCGCCGGCATGGACTGGCAGGATCTCGGTGCCGCCGACGAACGCCGACGCGATGTCAGTGCCGCCGGAGATCGAGAACAGCCAGGTGTCGGGGCCGACATGGTCATAGACCCAGCGAAAGCCCTCGGGCGACAGCGGCGATCCCGTCGATCCCACCGCACGCAGCCGGGAGAGGTCGTGCTCTGCGTCCGGGGCCAGGCCCGCCTTCAGGCAGCCGTGCAGGTAGGCGGCGCCGGTCCCGAAGACGGTGACGCCGGCGTCCTCGATGAGGTCCCACAGGACGTTCATGTCCGGGCTGGCGACGCTGCCCTCGTACAGGACGATCGACGCGTCGGTCAGCAGCACGCCGACGAGCAGGTTCCACATCACCCAGCCCGTCGTCGTGGTCCACAGGACGCGATCGTCGGGACCGACGGCCTGGGCCAGGCGCCAGACCTTCAGGTGCTCGAGCAGGATGCCGCCGTGCCCGTGGACGATCGCCTTGGGCAGGCCGGTCGTCCCGGAGCTGTAGAGGATCCACAGTGGGTGGTCGAACGGCACGCGCTCGAAGGCCAGCGGCTCCTCGGTCGGCCCGAAGGCCTGCGCCCAGTCGCCCTCGTCGCCGTCGTCGTGCAGGTACGCCAGCCGGACGGTGCGCTTGAGCGTCGGCAGCGCCCGCTCGAGCTCGTCGACGACCGGTGACCGGTCAAACGGCTTGCCGTTGTAGCGGTAGCCGTCACAGGCGAGCAGGACGGTGGGCTCGATCTGGGCGAAGCGGTCGATGACCGTGCGCGTCCCGAAGTCCGGCGAGCAGCACGACCACGTGGCGCCGAGCGAGGCCGTCGCCAGGAACGCGGCGACGGTCTGCGGAGCGTTCGGCAGGTACCCGACGACCCGGTCGCCGCGGACGACGCCCATCGCCTTCAGGCCCGCACGGACGCGGGCGGTCTCCTCGCGCAGGCGACCCCAGGTCCAGCTCGCGAGCTCGTGACCCTCGCCGGCGAACCGGATCGCGACGGCGTGATCCTGCTTGCCGAGGAAGACGTGCTCGGGCATCGACAGCGCGACGTCCGGAAACCAGGCCGCGCCGGGCATCCCGGTGTCGGCCAGCGCGACGGTCCGATCGCCGTCGGCCTGCACGCCGTAGCGGTCCCAGATCGTGCCCCAGAAGCGCCCGACATCGTCGACGGACCACTGCCACAGCTCGTTGTAGTCCCCGGCCCCGACCTCACGCATCAACGCCGACATCTCTGCCGCCGCGACCTGATCGGGCGACGGCTCCCACAGCGGCGCGGCAGCGTCGGACATCAGGCGGCTGATCCGGCCGCCGTCGTGGCGTACTCGTCCTTGAGCAGGCGCTTGAGCAGCTTGCCGGTGGCGGTCCGCGGCAGCTCGGGCCGGAAGTGGATCGAGCTGGGGCACTTGAGCTTCGCGAGGCCGTTCTGGCAGTGGGCGATGAGCTCCTGCTCCAGGGCCTGCGCCTGCGCCTCGTCCGCCGGCATGGTGACGGGCTGCACGACGCCCTGGACCGCCTCGACGAAGTCCGGGTGGGGGATGCCGAAGACGGCGGCGTCCATGACCTGGGGGTGGGAGAGGAGCGCGTCCTCGGCCTCCTGCGGGTAGACGTTCACCCCGCCCGTGATGATCATGTACGACGCACGGTCGGTGAGGTAGAGGAAGCCTTCCTCGTCGAGGTGGCCGATGTCGCCGAACGTCTGCCAGCCGCGCGCGTCGGTGGCCTCCGCGGTCTTGGCTGGATCGTTGTGGTACTCGAAGGCGGGGCCGTCCGAGAACCAGACGGCGCCGTCCTGGCCGGCGGGCAGCTCCTGGCCATCCTCGTCGAGGATGTGCGGCACGCCGACGAGCGCCTTGCCCACGGTGCCGGGACGCTCGCGCCATTCCTGCGGCGTCACCCAGGTCAGGCCGCACGCCTCCGTCGAGGCGTAGTACTCGTGGATGATGTCGCCCCACCAGTCGAGCATCTGCTGCTTGACGTCCGCGGGGCAGGGTGCGGCGGCGTGGATGGCGAGCTTCAGGCTCGACACGTCCGCCGCGGCGCGCTCCTCCGCGGGCAGGCGCAGCATGCGGATGAACATCGTCGGCACGAGCTGCGTGACGGTGACGCCGTGCTGTGCGATGAGCTTGAGCGCCGCGCTCTCGTCCCAGCGCTCCATCACCACGACGGTGCCGCCGAGCTGGTGGATGGACATGCAGAACCGCAGGGGCGCGCCGTGATAGAGCGGCGCGGGGGACAGGTAGACGTCCTCGGTGCCGAGCCCGAACATGCCCTGCAGGATCGGCGTCACGACCACCGGTGACTCGTCCAGCGCGAGGGTGAGCGCCGACGGCTTGATGCCCTTCGGCTTGCCCGTCGTTCCTGACGAGTACAGCATGTCGCGGCCTGCGATCCGACCCTCCTCGGTGGGGGTGCTCGGCAGATCGGCCACCGTGTCCTCGTAGGCTTCGAGGCCGTCGATCGCGCCACCGACGGAGAGCCAGCGCTCGACGTCGGGGGCCGCGGTCCGGGCGTCGGCCGTGCGCTGCGCGAACTTCGCAGACATGAACACGACCTGCGCGCCGCAGTCGTCGAAGATGTAGCCCATCTCCTCGCCGGTGAGCTGGGTGGAGCACGCGGTGTAGAGGAGACCGGCGTAGTGGGCGCCCCAGGAGAGCATCAGGAACTCCGGGCGGTTCTCCGTCGCGAACGCGACGTGATCCCCGGGCCGCAGGCCGTAGCCCCGCAGAAGGTGCGCGATGCGGTTGGCCGCGGCGTCCAACTCGCCGTAGGTGGTGACCGTGCCCGAACCGGCCATGATGATGGCGGGTCGTGAGGGGTCATGTGCTCCCGGGTGCATGGGACGAGTATCAGCGGCCACCAAGCTCGTGGCATGGCCAGGAAGGGGGAGGTTCGTGCCACTATCGGGCGAGACGCCGGCGCGGGCGGCGCCCGACCGGGATGACCCGAAAGGTCAGCGCGCGTCCCCCCCTGGTGCGTTGGCACGAGCAAGCTAGTGCGATGTCATGGCTGTCGAGGTTAGACACCATGCGCCACGAATTCTCATACCCCACCGTCACACCGATCCTACGACGCAGCGTCGACCAGCCGGCGGAGGGCGGTCGACCGCAGCCACCGGCGCGCCGGCCGTCGGCCCCACCGCAGCGCGACCTTCTTCGCGCCTCGCTGCTGCGCCGTCCGCCCGGCACCCGTCGCTGACCACCGGGCCACGCCGCCGTCGATGAGCTTCGGATTCGAACTCGTCGAGGTCTCACGTCGCCCGACGCTGGGCTTGCTGAGCGTCGGCGCGCCGCCGGGTGCGGTCACCGCGCTCGTGGGACCGCGCCCTGCCGGCAGGACAGCGTTCCGGCTCGCGGCCGGCCTGGACCGGTCGGACACGGGCGCGGTGCTCGTCGCCGGGGAGGACATCTCGACGGCGTCATCCCGCGGGCTGCGCAAGGTGCAGCGCCGGATGGCGGTCGTGTTCGAGGCGGGACCCGATGCCTCGTACGCGCTGTTCGCAGGGGCGTCGGTCGCCGACAACATCCGGTACGCGATCACGGTGGCCGGGCGGGCGTCGCGCCGGCGCGTTGACGCCCAGGTGGCGCAGGAGCTGGACCGGTATCGGATCGGCCAGCTGGCCGCCGCCGTCCCCGGCGAGCTCACGGCCGGCCAGCGCAAGCTCGTCGCGCTCGCCCGGGCGACCGCGCTGCGATCGCCGCTGCTTCTCATCGACGAGATCGAGGCGGACCTCGACGACGACGCCACCGACCTCGTCGCAGCAATCCTGCGGGAGCGCACGCGCGACATGCTCGGCGCGTGTCTGCTGACGACGGCCGACCCGGCCGCGGCGAAGCGGCTCGCCGACCAGGTCGTGCTGCTCGAGGACGACACGCACCCGCTGCATCCGGCGCGCTGACGATCGAGGGCCGCCGGTTGGCGACCCTCGACCGTCCGTGCTCGCCGGCAGGCCCCTCAGGCCATCAGGGCGGCTGGGTCGAAGTCCTTGTCCCAGTAGTGGACGGTCATGATGGGCAGCCCGATCGCCTGGAAGATCGGGTTGTCGTTCATCACGGTCGAGTCCAGGACGATCTTGCCCTCGCCGTTGAACCTCAGGAACGTCGAGCCCGTCGTCTCCAAAGGCTGCCCATCGGTCGGGTGACCGCGGAACGAGCTGAGATGCTCCACCGCGTAGTCCCAGTGGATCAGCCCGAAGCGCTCGTCGCCGATGTACTCCTTGGCGGTGAACGTGTGGATGCCGAGGCCGTTGCCGGCGTCGTCGTTGGCAAACCCGCCGAGCCGCTCGAGGATCTGAGCGCGCTGGAAGATCGTGTCCTGCATGTGGTCGTCGACCATCGTGTGCTCGAGGCAGAAGTCCAGGTCGGCGGCGTACAGGTCGGCGAAGGCCTCCGTGTCGCTGCTGCGGGCCTGCGCCCAGCGCTGTGCGTAATCCAGATTCATGGTGATGCTCCTCAGGCCGCGCCGACGGCGGACCGGGTCGGGAACACGGACTTGTCGGCGGTCATGCCGATGCCGCGGAGCACGGCGGATGCGTCCCACCAGGAGGACTCCTGCGTGATCTTGCCCTCCTCGTTGTACACGTGGAACGTGTGGCCCTGCGTCCAGAACGGCTTGTCCTTGACGTCGAGCCCGAGGAAGACCGCGGCGTGGGCCGGGCCCCATTCCCAGCGGATCAGGCCGCTGCGCTCGTCACCCTCGTAGCCGCGGATGCGGAAGTTGTGGATGCCGATCCCGTTGTCCGGGTCGGTGTTCGCGTACGGCGCGAAGACCCGGTGCAGGTCTTCGATGTCGGTGATGCTCTGGTCGAGCATCGGGTCCTCGAAGAGGAAGTCGTCGGCGTACAGCGCGCAGACCTCCTCGGGGCTTGTGCGAAAGCCCTTGAGCCATTTCACGGCAAAGGCGTAGTTCATCCCGTTCTCCTCCGGGTTGATCAGCGTGTTTGAGTGTTCGACGCTAGAACGCCCGCCTTCTGAGGCCGTCTTCCCAAGGCGGGAGATCCCCCGGCCGAAAGTGGGACGCGGTGCATCGGGCGCCTGCGTGGGGGGTGCGCGGGTCCCCTTCCGGATGGGTCCAGTGCGGCTTCGGGGGGATGTCCCGACAAGTCGGTGCGCCTAGCGTCGGCTCGTCCCTTCCGAACCATCAGGAGTCAGTCACCGTGGCGATCGCGCAAAGCAGTACGCATTCCGGGGCGCGCGCGCTCCGGACGTCAGACGGCGCAGGCCGCCCGCCCGTCCCCGAGCCCGCGCCGTCGCGCGCATGGCTCGTCGTGGCGTTCGGCGTGTTCGGGTCGCTGCTGGGGTACATGCTCGCGATCTCAGAGACAGGTCCGGGCGCGCTGCGCGACCCGAACCCCATCGGGACGGTCATGACCGACGGGTATCCACGCGCGAACGAGCCATGGCTTGGCTTCGACCACTGGCCGCAGCTGTGGGAGACCATCGGCTTCGGTGGCGCCGCGATCCTCCTGGCGGTCTACGGCACGAAGTCGTGGCGCGCTCGCCGGATGCACAACGGCCTGGTCGTGACGTTCGCGGCCGGCGGCATGTACGCCTTCGACCCGATCTACAACTGGCTCGGCTACTTCCCGACCGATCCGCGGCTCATGCACCTCCCGCACGGGACGATCCCGTTCTGGTCAGACCTGGCGCCGACATTCGAGCCGGTCTTCTTCTTCCCGCTCTACATGGTGTGGCTCATGTGCCCGGCGCTGGTGGCACACGCGGTCTGGAAGCGCGTGCGGGCGCGCAACCTCGTCCGCAAAGGCCCGGACTCCTGGATGCAGCGCCACCCGCTGTGGAGCCTGCTCATCGTCTGCAAGCTCGTGACGCTCGTCACCGACTTCGGCGGCTTCCGTCTGGGCACGCAGACCGAGGTCTTCATCTTCTCCCAGGCGCCAGGCCCGTTGATCGCGGGCGGCGACACCTCGCAGGCGCAGCTGCTGTGGGAGCCGCTGCTGTTCCCGCTGACGGTCCTGGCCACCTCGCTGCTCCTGTACCACGACAAGGACGGCATGACGATCCACGGCCGCGCCGCCCGCCGGCTGCGGACGTTCCGCCGCCTGCCGCGCCTGACGGAGTTCGCCGTTGCCTGGTCGGTCATCGCCCTGGCGTACACGGTCGCCCTGATCGGCATGGGGACGCTGCGCGTCACGGGACAGACCGACAAGGTCGCCAAGCCGTGGCCTTACGAGGACACCCAGGTCTACGACCCCGACGGTCTCTACGAGAAGCTGGGTGCTCCCGGCCTCAAACGCGAGGGCGACGGCAACTTGAACATCCGCCGGCCGACCGACGGGCGCTAGCCGGCGCGCGGGGACCGCGAAGAACCGAGCTGGGCGCCGGCGCTTGCGGCGCTGGCGCGATTGAGCTTGGCGTAGTGCGTGGGCTTTGAAACGGCCACATTGACGGGGAGTGCGAACCCCGCGCGGTGCTTTGGGGCGCGGGTGACCGCCTCGGCGTCAGGAAGAGCGCCAACGCGCCACTTCCGGCATGAGTGGAACATCGCTGGTCGATGAAGCTCCGTTCAGATCCCCCGACGCGGATGGCCATGGCGCCGCCGCGCCTGCATCCGCGAGTGTCCGATACGCCCGCCTCACCCGGGCCGATCCGACACTCAC
>JAOPZJ010000400.1 GCA_025964155.1 Solirubrobacterales bacterium | reverse complement strand
GACCCGCGCGTGTCCGGACGCCGGCGCGCCGGCCTGTGGTCCTCCGAGCGGATGGCCCGGCGGGTCCTGGCGGCGTGGTCGGAGCTGGCACCGCCGCGGGTATACTCGGCCGCCGCGGCGCCTTTCGAGGGCCCGCACCCTTCATGATCGGCCGCATGTCAAAGCTCCGTCGCCGGCGCGACGCCACCCCGGCCACCGGCCCTGCGGACCCCTCCGGGACCCCGCTTCCAGGACCCGTGGGTGATCAGCCCACGATCGTCCAGCCGCCGGTGGCGCCGCTCTTCGCCGACGCCCCCGGCCAGCCGGTGCCCGTCCCGGGCCCCGTCCTGCCCGCCGACGTCGCCCCGGGAACGGACGCGGCGCCGAGCTTCCGCGACCGTGGGCGCTTCCGTCGCCGGCTGCGCTACCTGCGCCGGGTCCGTGAGCTCGGATTCCGGGACCTCGGCGGGCTCGTCTTCGACCTGCACCGCTTCCGGCGCACGGGGGACGAGATCGTCCGCGCCAAGCTCGTCGCGCTCGACGCCGTGGACCGCGAGCTGCGGGCCTTGGAGCGTGTGCTGCAGGACGAGCGTGTCTTCACCGACCTGCGCGAGCCGGGCATCGCCGCCTGTGCACGCTGCGGTGCGTTGCACGGCAGCGACGCGCGCTTCTGCCCGTCGTGCGGGATCAGCCTCGGGGGGCCGACGATGCTCACCGAAGTGCCCGTCGGGTTGACACCGGCCGTCGCGCCGGCCGCCGACACGACGCAGGCCATCCCGGTCGCCTCGCCGATCATGCCGGCGGCGCAGCCGGAGCCGCAGCCCGCGTCCGAGCCGGAGCCCGTGGCCCAGCCCGAGACCGCCGCCGAGCCGGACACCGCCGCCAAGCCGAAGCGCGCCGCCAAGCCGAAGCGCACCGCCAAGCCGGACACCGCCGCCAAGCCGGACACCGCCGCGGAACCGCAAGTGGAGACGACGCCGGACCCGGAGCCCGAGGTCGTCGTCACGGCCTCCGATACCGGCGCGACCCCCGTCTCGGCCGCCGCCCTGGGCCTCCCGGTGCCGACCCCGCCGGCCGTGCCGCCGCTGCCCCCGGTGCCGGCCGCCGAGCCCGAGGACGAGCCGACCGCGGTCCTGCCGAAGGTCGACGCGACCGACGCGAAACGGTGAGCACGCCGGCGGTCCAGGAGCCGGCCACCATCACCTGCCCGCGCTGCCAGGCGGTCGTCGTCCGCGGACAGGACTGGTGCCTGGCCTGCGGCGCACCGGCGCGCACCCGCCTGGCCCCCGCGCCGAACTGGAAGCTTCCGGTGGTGATCGTCGCGACCCTCATCGCCCTCGCCGTCGTCGTGCTCGTGATCGCGTTCGTCGCGCTGACGAACGGATCGTCGCAGCCGACCGCAACGACGAGCACAACCCCGCCTGCCGGCGCCGCCGCTCCCGCCACCCCCTCCACGAGCACGCCCGCCCCCGCCCCCGGCGCCGCCACTGGACCGCCTGCTACCGGCACGACGGCACCGGCGCCCGGCGCGACGACCGGCACGACGGTTCCCGGCGCCACCACCCCCAGCACGACCACCCCGGTTGATCCATCCACGCCGCCCGGCGGCTGACACTCCCCGCCTCGCAGCGCGCTAGAGGTCGTCTCGATACCCGGACGTGGTCTGAGGTGGCCGGATCGTGCTCGAGACGGCTTCCTCAGAGGTGCGACGTGTCGTTGAAGCCCTGCAGCGTGACGCCGCCGTCCTCCCACACGACCAGGCGCGTGAGCGAGCCGTTCTCGGCGTGGATGAAGGCGAACGGACGGCTGTCCGTGGCCTGCCGGCAGAGTTCGCCGATCACACCGCCGTGGACCACGGCGACGGCAGATCGCCCGAGCCCGGCCGCCGCGGCGACCTTGTGGACGCCGGCGCGCACCCGTGCGGCGAACGCCTCGGTGTCCTCAGCGCCCGGGATGAGGTCCCAGCGCTGCTCGGTGAGCACGCGCATCGCGATCGGATCGCCGTTGGCCATCCGGATGCGCCACTCACCGGCCTCCCAGTCCCCGAGATGCACCTCGCGCAACTCGGGCACGACGAGCGGTGCAAGGCCGGTGGCCGCGACCAGCGGGGCAGCGGTCTGCGTCGTGCGTCGCAGCGTGGTGACCGTGAGCAGGGCCGGAGGATTGCGCGCGAGCCGAGCGCCGACGGCCAGCGCCTGCTCCTCCCCCAGCGGCGAGAGGGACGGGTCGCCGTGGCCATCGGACGACAGGGCGAATGGCTCGCCGGGCACCGCATCCGTCGTCGCGCCGTGGCGCACGAGGACGACCTCGGTCGCGTTGGCGGCGAGGCGAAAACGCCGCTGGCTGTAATTGCCCTCCTCGCTCATCGCTCGGCCGGCGCGACAAGGCTCGGCCAGTGCGACGCCAGGCGCGCGCGCGCCTGCGTGGCGAGCGGGTGCTCGGCGAGGCCCGCAGTTGCGGCATCAGCGGACCCGGGATCCTGCCGCATCGCCTCCAATGCGGCGCTCAGCCCCCGCGTCAGCGCCCCGAGGTCATAGCCACCCTCCAGGACCACGCCGACGGGTGCGCCGACCGACGCGGCGCCGTCGCGCAGCGCCCCGGCCATCCGGGCGTACCCCTCGTCGGTCACCTCGCAGCCGGCCAGCGGGTCGTCGGCGTGGGCGTCGAAACCCGCGCTGATGAGCACCAGCCCCGGCTCGTAGGCCGCCAGCAACGGGACGATCACGTGCTCGACGAGCGAGCAGAAGGTCTCGTCGCCCGAGCCGGCAGGCACCGGCAGGTTGACGGTGTAGCCCGTCCCGTCGCCCGAGCCGATGTCCTGCGCCGGACCGGTCCCGGGGTACAGCGGCGACTCGTGGATGGAGCAGAAGAGGACGCGGTGGTCGGCGCGGAAGATGTCGTTCGTGCCGTTGCCGTGGTGCACGTCCCAGTCGACGACCGCGACCCGCACGCCGTAGGCGTCGACGGCGTGACGCGCGGCGACGGCCACGCTGTTGAGCAGGCAGAAGCCCATCGCGCGCGCGGCCTCGGCGTGGTGCCCGGGTGGACGGTGCATGCTGGCGCCGATGCTGGCCTCCCCCTTCAGCAGCACGTCGACCATCGCGCACGCCCCTCCGGCAGCGTGTTCGGCCGCCGTGTAGGACTCCGCGGACGTCACGGTGTCGCCGTCGATCCAGCCGCCGCCGTCCGCGCACAGGGCCTTCAGCCCATCCGTGTACGCCGGTGGGTGCACCGCCGCGATCTGCGCCTCGGTGGCCGCCGGCGACGACTGCACCGAGTAGCCGAGCCAGTCGCGTGAACTCAGCGCATCGGTGAGCGCGACGATGCGCGCGCGACGCTCGGGATGCCCGGAACCTGTGTCGTGGAGCAGCGACGAGGGATGGCGGAACAGGACGCCGGTGGTCACGCCACTACGCTACCGCCATCGCGTCCCGCCACGACACCCCTCTCAACGCCGACGTGGCGGTCATCGGGGCCGGTGGCGCCGGGCTGTATGCGGCACTGACGGCCGCCGGCGAAGGCGCCAGCGTCATCCTCGTCGCCGCCACGCCGCTGGCCGAGACGGCGAGCTACTGGGCCCAGGGCGGTCTCGCCGCCGCCTTGGCGGCCGACGACTCCCCGGACATCCACCGCGATGACACCGAGACCGCCGGCCGCGGCGCGGTCCGCCGCAGCGCCGCGAACGTCCTCGTCCGCGAGGCGCCGCACGCCGTGACGGACCTCGAACGGCTGGGCGTGCGCTTCGACGCCGACCGCCGCGGACGCATGGCGCTGAGCCTCGAGGGTGGGCACTCCCGTCGCCGCGTCGCCCATGCCGGCGGTAGCGCCACCGGCCGGCGCGTCGTGCGCCAGCTCAGCGCCGTCGTCGCCGAAGACCCGCGCATCACCGTCCTGGAGCCGGCGCGGGCAGCCGCCATCTGGACCGCC
This sequence comes from Solirubrobacterales bacterium, assembly GCA_025964155.1. Taxonomy (GTDB): domain Bacteria; phylum Actinomycetota; class Thermoleophilia; order Solirubrobacterales; family Solirubrobacteraceae; genus Paraconexibacter. The sequence goes on along the minus strand of JAOPZJ010000400.1, from coordinate 3,385 downwards.
GACGGCCGATGCCTGGGCGTCGTGCTGGAGGACGGGCGCAGCATCCGGGCGCGGGCCACGATCCTTGCCACCGGCGGCGCGGCCGCCATGTGGTCGCGCACGACGAACCCGCCGGGCTCCCTGGGCATCGGCATGCTCCTGGCGCACGCCGCGGGCGCCGCGCTGGCCGACCTCGAGTTCGTGCAGTTCCACCCCACCGCGGTGACCGGCATCGCGGGGCGCGAGGGCTTCCTCATCACCGAGGCCATCCGCGGCGAGGGCGCGACCCTGCACGACGCCAACGGTGAACGCTTCGTCGACGAGCTCGCGCCGCGCGACGAGGTCTCGCGCGCCGTTCACGCGAAGATGCGCGAGCAGCACAGCACGCACGTCGATCTGGACATGCGCGCGATCGACATGGCGTCGTTCCCGAACGTCGTCGGCGCGCTGCGCGACGCCGGACTGGACCCGGCGAGCACCCGCATCCCCGTGGCTCCGGCGGCCCACTACGTCATGGGCGGGATCGTCGCCGACCTGGACGGCGCTACCTCGGTGCCCGGCCTCTACGCCGTCGGCGAGTCCTCCTGCACCGGGTTGCACGGCGCCAACCGACTGGCCTCCAACTCGCTGAGCGAGTGCTTCGTGTGGGGCCGGCGGGCGGCGGTCGCGGGCCTGCAGGAGCCCGACGCCGACAAGACCGTGCCGCTGCCGCCCGCAGCCGCGCCGATCGAGCGGCCGTCCCGGGCGACGCAGACGGCGCTGTGGAAGTACGCGGGCATCGAGCGCACGAAGGAGGGCCTGGAGACCCTCTTGGCCGACGAGCATCCGCTCGCCCGCCTGGTGGCCCGGTGCGCGCTGCTCCGGGAGGAGACCCGCGGGTCGCACCGGCGCAGCGACTTCCCGGACACGGATCCCGCCCTCGACGGCCGCCACGCCGTCGTCCGCGGCGAGCGGGCCCCGGTGTCCGAGCCCTGGATCTGAGCACGGAGCAGATCGCTGCCCCGCGACGGGGCAGATCCGTGCCCCAGCGTCGAGCGGTTGAGTGATTCATCTCACACTCCTTAACGTCAACTCAACAGACGCATCGTTTGAGGGTTCATACAGGCCCCCGATACTGGGTGCAGGGACCGCCCTGGGCAGGGAGGCTTCGGAGAGAGAGTCCACGAAGGAGGGTCACTCCATGTACCAATTCAGCAGGGCCATTTACCGAGAGTTGGCGAAGGACATCACCGATGTCCACATCGCGGGACGCAGCGGGCACCAAGCCGTCCTACAGGCTTGCGAGGCGACGATGGAGCGGTTGTCCACCGACCGGCACTACTTCGCCAAGCCCGCGCGGACGCTGTTCTCGGACATCAGGCCGTATTTCCCGATGAACGCACAGGCACGCGTGTGGCATGTCGTCTCGCGCTACGTGGACTGTGCGGAGGACTGGCTCACGCGCCAGCCACGCCATGGGTTCGACGCTCAGGGCAACCCGCTGCAATGCCGGGCCACCACCCGCCGCGGCACCGCCTGCCAGCGCGAGCCGCTGCCCCGCAACGGCTACTGCCCCTCGCATCAGCACCTGGCCGAGACAGAGGCGTGCGAGGTGCAGGTGCTCGCCGCTTGAGCCCGAGCGCGGCGGCGGTACTACGCTGGCGCGCAGATGCTTCTCGGGGTGGATGTCGGCGGCACCTTCACCGACGCGGTGCTCGTCGCCGACGGCCGGGTGTGGACCGCCAAGGCCCCGAGCACGCCGCGCGACCAGTCGGCCGGTGTGCTTGCCGCGATCGACGCCGTGCTCGCTGTCGCGGGTGCCGGACCGGAGGCGGTAACGACCTTCGCGCACGGCATGACCGTCGCGACCAACGCGCTGCTGGAGGGTCGCAGCGCACGGACGGCGCTCGTGGCCACGGCGGGTTTCACTGACGTCGTGGCGCTCGGTCGTCAGGCCCGCCCGGAGCTCTACCGCCTGCAGGCCGACCGCCCTGCGCCGCTCGTGCCCGCCGACCGACGGGTGCCGGCCGCCGAGCGCAGCGGACCGGACGGCGTGCTCGAGCCACTCACCGACGCGGCGGCGGCCCAGGTCGCCGATGCGGTTGCCGCCCTCGACGTGGAGGCGGTCGCCGTGTGCCTCCTGCACGCCGACCGGCATCCCGGCCACGAGCAGCACCTCGGCCGGGTGCTGCGCGAGCGCCTCGGCGACGATGTGCACCTCTCGCTCTCGCACGAGGTGGTCGGCACCTTCCGCGAGGCCGAGCGCTTCACGACCACCGAGGTCGACGCGGCGCTCTCCCCGCTCCTCGCCGCCTATCTGGAGGCCCTGCTGGCGCGGAGCGCCGACCGTGGGCTGCCACAGCCGGCGATCATGCAGTCCAGCGGTGGGCTGACCGAGGCCCGCGTCGCTGCGGCCCACGCGGCCTTCACCGTGCTCTCGGGCCCGGCGGGCGGGGCGGCCGCGGCACAGCTGCTGGCACGCGAGAGTGGCCTGCGGGACCTCGTGTGCTTCGACATGGGCGGCACGTCCTGCGACGTCTGCGTCGTGCAGGACGGTCACGTTCGGCAGTCGTCCGGCCGGGAGGTCGGCGGGCGCCGGCTCGCACTGCCGATGGTGGACATCCACACCGTCGGTGCCGGTGGCGGCTCCATCGCCTGGGTGGACGCCGGCGGCGCGTTGCGCGTCGGTCCCCGCAGCGCCGGCGCCCTCCCCGGACCCGCGTGCTTCGGACACGGCGGGACCGAGCCCACGGTGACGGACGCGCACGCCGTCCTCGGCACCGTGGCGGGCGAGCTTCCCGGCGGCATCCCCGTCGACGTGGCGGCCGCCCGCACCGTCGTCACACGCCTGTGCGGACCGTTGGGCATCGACGATCCCGTCGACGTCGCCCAGGGGATCGTCGACGTCGCGGACGCCGAGATGCTCGGCGCGCTGCGGGTCATGACCGTGCAGCAGGGCGTGGACCCGCGCACGTTCACGCTGCTGGCCTTCGGCGGCGCCGGTGGCCTGCACGCCTGCGCGCTGGCCCAGGCGCTCGGGATGCGCCGCGTGATGGTCCCGGCGACGGCGGGCGTCCTCAGCGCCCTCGGGCTGGCGGCCGCCGACCGTCGCCAGGACGAGGCCCGCACCGTGATGCTCCGCGGGGACGGGCTCACCGTCGAGGCGCTCGAAACGGCCGCCGACGGGGCAGGCGGGTGGGACGAGGTCGTGTGGGCGGCGCGCTTTGCCGGGCAGTCCCACGAGCTCGAGCTCGAGGGCGTCCCGCCCGACCCGGCGGCGATCACGACCGCCCTGCACGCGCAACACGCCGAGCGCTACGGCTTCAGTCCCGGCGCCGACGCGGCCGTCGAGGTCGTGACGGTACGCCGCACCCGCCGCACCCCGGGGCCGGCGCTGACGCTGGCCACGGGCGGACCCGCCGCGGGG
>JAOPZJ010000378.1 GCA_025964155.1 Solirubrobacterales bacterium | reverse complement strand
CGCGCGCGCCCGGGCGCGCGCGATCAGTCCACCGGCTTCGCCGCGGCGCAGGTCGCGCAGGATCTCGCGGGCACCGAGGTAGCCCGGCGTGCCGGTGACCGCTGCGCCCGGGTGCGAGCCCGCCCCGCCGAGGTAGAGCCCTGGCACCGGGGTCGAGAAGCCGGCAAAGCCCACGGCAGGCCGTAGCGGCCCCATGCGGTTCAGCGTCCAGGCCACGTGGGACTGAGACTCGGCGCCGATCTCGGCGGCCATGTCGGCGTTCGTGAAGGCCGAGCGGCCGAGCTCGAGCTCGAGCAGGTCCCCGTAGAACAGCGCTGCACGCGCGAGCGTGTCCCCGATCGCCTGCTCCCGCAGCTGCGGAGTCCAGCCACCTTCCGGGTTGGCAGGCGTGGTGACGTTGATGAGGTAGACGGCGTCCTGGCCGTCCGGCGTCTGCGTCGCGTCCACGGCGTTCGGGATCGCGTTGTAGAAGCCGATGTCCTGGACGTGGGGCAGCAGGCCGGCCGCCGCGCGCCGGTAACCGCGCTCCAGTCCGTCCTCGGTGCCGATCAGGTGGGACGCGGCGCGCAGGTCCGCGCCGTCGGTGCGGTCGGCGTCGAAGCGCGAGAGGTCGACCTGCCCGGAGCAGGCGACGTCGACCTTCAGCTGGCCCCATCCCAGGTCGTTCGCCGGCATCGCCCGGGCGCGGCGCTCGGCGCGCGGCTCGAGCGTCCCGGCCGGCAGCAGCTCGGTCAGCGTCTGCTGCGGATCACAGCTCCCCAGGACGGCTCGCCGAGCCTGGATCTCGCTGCCGTCCGCGAGCACGACGCCGCTGGCCCGGCCGCCGGCGGTGAGGATCTGCACCGCCTGCGCGCCGGTCACGATCCGGCCCGAGCGCGCCGTCAGCCGTGCCGCCAGCGCGTTCGGGATGCTCTGCGTCCCGCCGACCGGGCGCAGGCACTCGAAGCGATGCACGAACGCGAGGATCAGCATCTGGATCGTCGAACCCGGGTAGGAGGAGGGGTACAGGCAGCCGGAGGCGACGTGCAGCGCGGAGCGCACGACGGGATGCTCGAAGCGCTCGGAGATCTCATCGCGCCCGGAGGCCACGAGAAAGCGGCCCATGCCGGTCAGCAGCCCGCGGTGGCGCAGCGCGCCCTTCAGGGCCGCGGTGAGCGCCGCCGGGTCGGGCCGCGTCGGGTTCGTCGCGAACATCGGGAGCATCACGTCGCAGGTCGCCTCGAACAGCGCGGCGAGCTCGAGGTAGGCCGCCGCGTCCGCGCGCGAGAAGCGCCGGATGTCCTCGGCGGTGCGGTGCGGGTCGCGCCAGAAGGCGATCGACTCGCCGCTGGGATGCAGGTAGGCAAAGGCCGGGTCCACGCTGACCCAGCGCAGGCCGTGCTCGTGCAGCCCGAGCTCCTGGGCCGGCACGCTGCCCGGCCAGAAGATCGGGTCCACGGCGCAGTGGTTGATGAGGTGCTGCGGCGCCTCGGCGATCGGGTGGTCCGAGCGGGTCATGCCGCCGATCGCGTGGCGGCGCTCGAGGACGACGACGTCCAGGCCGGCGTCCGCGAGGTAGTTGGCCGCGACCAGCCCGTTGTGCCCGGCGCCGATCACGATCACGTCGCAGGCGCGCGGAGGCGGCCCGGTGGTGGCGGGCGAGGCCGGCGGCAGCCCGGCGGACGCGAGCGACATCGCGCTACACGCGCGCGCCGACGGCGCTCCTGAGGAACGTCAGGACGTCCCCGATGACCTCGTCGCGGTTGATCTCGTTCAGGATCTCGTGCATCGCGCCCGGGTAGACCTTCTCCTCCCACGACGAGCTGCGGATCCGGTCGGCGGCCTCGCGGGTGACGCCGAGCGGCGCGAGCTGGTCCAGCTCGCCGTGCAGCCACAGGACCGGCAGCTCGAGCTTCGGGCCCGTCGCCACCTGCTCGACCGCAGCGACGAGCGCCTGCAGCGTCTCGCGGCGGAACGGGCCGTGGTAGACGAGCGGGTCGACCGCGTAGGCCTCGCCGACCGGGGGGTCGCGCGACAGGGCGGCCGGGTCGATCGGCACCTCGGGGATCGGGTCGAGCTCCAGCAGTTGGGCGAATCCCGGGTTGCCGCCGATGACCGGGCCGCTCAGCACGACGGCGGCAAGCGCGGTCGGGTGCTCCTGCGCGTAGCGCGTGGCGATGAGGCCGCCCATCGAGTGCCCGATCAGGACGATGGGCAGGCCGTGCTTGCCGGTGGTGCGCTGGATCACGACGCCGAGGTCGGCGACGTAGTCCGCAACGTCCTCCACGGACGCGCGCTCTCCCTCCGAGCGCCCGTGGCCGAGGTGGTCCAGGGCGTAGACGACGGCGCCGTCCTCGATGAGCGCAGCGGCGACATGGTCGTAGCGGCGCGCGTGCTCGCCGTAGCCGTGCGCGATGACGGCGACGTAGCGCGGCTCCTGCTCACCGGCCCACTGGTAGCCCTGGATGCTGCCGCGGATTCCGGGGAAGGCGTTCTCGTTGACGGTCGGCATGGGACTCCTGGGTGGTGGGACGGTGGTCATGCTGCCAGCACGGCGGGGAAGGCGCCGGCGCGGGTGACGGCGCCGGGGAGGGGGTGGCCGAGCTGCTCAGCGAGCCAGCCCGAGCAGGCCAGCACGGCGTCGATGTCAACGCCGGTCTGCAGGCCCATCTCGTCCAGGAGGTACACGAGGTCCTCCGTGGCGGCGTTGCCGGTCGCGCCGGGGGCGAACGGGCAGCCGCCCGTCCCTCCGACCGAGGCGTCCAGCAGCGTGCAGCCGGCTTCGATGGCGGCGACCGCGTTCGCGATCGCCGTGTTCCGCGTGTCGTGGAAGTGGGCGCCGACGCGGAGGCCGAGCGCCTGCGCGCCGGTGACGAGCGGCGTCACCGCCGTCGGCACGGCGACGCCGATCGTGTCCGCGAGCGTCAGCGCCGCCGGGCGGGCGGCGGCGACACGGTCGGCCACGCCCAGCGTCTGCGCCGGCGCGACGCGGCCCTCGAACGGGCAGCCGAAGGAGACGGCGAGGGTGATGTCGAGCGTGACGTCCAGTTCGCGTGCGCGATCACCGAGGGCGAGTGCGACGGCCTCGGCCTCCGCCCGCGAGCAGCCCTGGTTGCGGCGGCAGAACGTGTCGGTCGCGCCGAGCGTGTAGTTGACGTGTCGCAGCCCGCCGTCGACGGCGCGGTCAAAGCCCCGCTCGTTGAGCACGAGCCCGATCCAGTCGGTGGGCCCATGGGTGTCCAGCGCCTGCACGACCGCTTCGGCGCCGGCCATCGCGGGCACGTGCCGCGGGCTGACGAAGCTGACGGCCTCCACCCGCTGGATTCCCGCTGCCGCCAGGCGGGCGCAGAGCGCTGCGCGCACCGCCGGCGTGAGCACCGTGGGCTCGTTCTGCAGCCCGTCGCGCGGCCCGACGTCGCAGAGCACCACGTCAGGCGCGGCATCCTCCCGGATCGCCGGATGGTCCATAGCGTTGAATCTTAGACGCTGGCGTCATCGAGTGCTAGCGTCGACCCCAATCGGGGAGTTCCGTGGGGGGCGGATCTGCGGCAACCGCGACTTCTGGGATCTCGCGGCAGCGACAGGGCGTGGCTCAGAGGCCCGCGGCGTCCGCACGGGAGTGACGTCGCGCAGGACCTCCCGCGCGGCGAGCTGGCCGGGGATGCCCGAGACGGACGGTCCCGGGTGGCTCCCGGCGCCGGTGAGGTAGAGCCCGTCGAGCGGGGTGCGATACCCGCCGAACCCCAGCGCCGGGCGCAGCGGCCCCGTCCGCAGCAGATTCAGATCGACGTGGTAGACGTTGCCGTCGGTCACGCGCGTGCGCTGTGCGATCTGCGGCGAGGACTCGTAGCGGCGCGCGATGATCTGGTCCTGGAGGCCGTCGAAGCAGCGTGCGGCGTCGGCCACGATCTGATCGCCGGTGGGCTCCGTGGCGGCGTCCCAGCCGCCGGCCGGCGCGTGCGGGGCGAAGCCCGACCACAGGTAGGCCGTCTCCTCCCCGGCCGGCGCTCCGGACGGTTCCAGGCCGGTCGGGAAGATCACCACGAGCGGCATCGGCCGCGCGACCTGGCCGTGCTGCGCCTCGCCGATCGCGGCGCAGAGCTCGTCGAAGCTGCCCAGCATCAGGGACGGCGTGCGCAGGTCCAGGTCGTCACGCCGCTGCGCCGTGTGGCGGGGCACGCGCACACGGCCGGCGAGCGCCAGGTCGACCTTGAAGTGCGCGCAGCCGTCGTTGCCAGTGGGGATCCGCCGGGCGCGCGCCGCCTGCCGCGGGCCGAGCGCGCCGGCGGGGAGCAGGCGGTTCAGGGCCGTGGCCGGGTCGGTGGCCGCAAGCACGCGGTCCGCACGCAGCTCCTCCCCGGATTCCAGCCGCACGCCGACAGCGCGACCCGCGTCGACGAGGATCTCCTTGACGGGACTCCCGGTGCGCGCGCGGCCGCCGTGGTGCGCGAGGCAGGCCGCCAGCGCGTCCGGCACCGCCTGCATGCCGCCGTTCGGCCGGCTCATGCCGACGCGGGCCAGCAGCGCGAGCACCGCGAGGTTCACGGCGGTGCCCGGACCGGTAACCGGCGCGCCGAAGTTCGCCTGCATCGCGACGCCGGCGCGCACGATCGGATGCTCGAAGCGCTCCGCGATCGCGTCGGCCGCCGTCCGGCCGGCGAGGCTCGCGACCGCCGCCAGCCGCCGTGGGTGCCGCGCC
>JAOPZJ010000038.1 GCA_025964155.1 Solirubrobacterales bacterium | reverse complement strand
CTCCCGGACAAGGCCATCGACCTCATCGACGAGGCCGCGTCCCGCATGCGCATCAAGTCCATGACCTCCCCGCCCGTGTACCGGGAGCTCGAGGAGGACATCGAGAAGACGCGCCGCGAGAAGGAGGCGTCGATCGAAGCGCAGGAGTTCGAGAAGGCCGCCAACCTCCGTGACACGGAGCGGCGCCTGACGAACCGCAAGCGCGAGCTCGAAGAGGCGTGGGAGCAGGGCGAGGCCGAAGGCCAGGAGCGTCCGGCGATCGGCGAGGAGGAGATCGCCGACATCGTCTCGATGTGGACGGGCATCCCGGTCTTCAAGCTCACCGAGGCCGAGACGGCCAAGCTCATGCGCATGGAGGACGAGCTGCACAAGCGCGTCATCGGGCAGCACGCCGCCGTCGAGGTCATCTCCAAGGCGATTCGGCGCTCCCGCGCCGGCCTGAAGGACCCCAAGCGCCCGACCGGTTCGTTCGTCTTCCTCGGCCCCTCGGGCGTCGGGAAGACGGAGCTGGCCCGCACGCTCGCCGAGTTCCTGTTCGGGGACGAGGATTCGATGATCCGGATCGACATGTCCGAGTACATGGAGAAGCACGCGGTGTCGCGCCTCGTGGGCTCGCCCCCCGGCTACATCGGATACGACGAGGGCGGTCAGCTGACCGAGGCTGTGCGCCGCAAGCCGTACTGCGTGCTCCTGCTCGACGAGATCGAGAAGGCCCACCCGGACGTCTTCAACATCCTCCTGCAGATCCTGGAGGACGGGCGTCTGACGGACTCGCAGGGCCGGACGGTCGACTTCCGTCACGCCATCGTGATCATGACCTCCAACATCGGTGCCTCGGAGATCGCGCGGAACACCCCGCTCGGCTTCTCCGTCGGCGACGACGCGCAGGGCATGACCTACGAGGACATGAAGGGCCGGGTGATGGGCGAGCTGAAGAAGGTCTTCCGCCCCGAGTTCCTCAACCGCATCGATGACGTGCTGGTGTTCCACAAGCTGCAGCGGGACGAGATCAAGACGATCGTCGAGCTGCTGCTGCGCCGCATCCGGGAGTCCCTGGCCGACCGGGAGTTGCAGCTCGAGCTCACGGAGGACGCCAAGGACCTGCTCGTCGAGAAGGGCTGGGACCCCGCGATGGGTGCGCGGCCGCTGCGCCGTGCGATCCAGCGCTTCATCGAGGATCCGCTCGCGGACTTCGTGCTGCGCTCGGAGCTGACGCCCGGTGGCACGGTGCTCGTCGAGCGGGCCGCGGAGGGCGTCGACCCGCCCGTCGCCCTCTCGGTGATCCAGCCCAAGGTGCCGGCCGCCGTCGGCGCCGGGACCGAGGGCGAGACGGAGACCCCGGCCATCGAAGGTGGCGACGCCGCCGGCGAGGCCGAGGACACCAAGTAAGACGCATTCAGCGGCCCCGCCCGCGGGCGGGGCCTTGTGACGGTCCGAGGCCCCGCAAGTTGCGGGGCCTCTCGTCGTCCACGGTCCGCCATCCGTTTTCAGACCCGCGGCAGCCGTGTGACGGATGCCACGCCGAGCTTTCCCCACGGGCGTCACGATTTAGAGGAAGATCCCGCAACACTCTGGGAGGGAACGAATCCGTGGACGTAGCACGACTGAAGACCATCGGCGTCTTTGCGCAGCTCGGCGAAGACGCGTTGAACACGATTGCCACGCTGGCCTCTGAGGTCTCCGTGCCGGCCGGCAAGGAGCTGGTGCGCGAGGGGGACTACTCCTACGACCTGCTGGCGATCGAGGAGGGCACCGCCGAGGTGCAGCGCGGCGGTGAGCACATCGCCGACCTCGGGCCGGGCGACATCATCGGTGAGATGGGTGTGCTCGAGCGCGCGCAGCGCAACGCCACGGTGATCGCCACCTCGCCCATGGTGCTCGTGACCATGGACCGCTGGGACGTCAAGCGCCTGGCCAAGCTGGCGCCGCCCGCCGTCGAGGAGCTCAAGGCCCTCATCGAGGCGCGCCGGGCCCACGCCTAAGGCCGCCGTGTGAGGGTTGACCACCACAGCGGTGGTCAACTCGCGCATCGGCGCATGGTGCGAGGATGTGCGAATGGACCAGGTCGTCATCAAGATCCGCGACGACGGGCCGTACAAGGTCACCGGCGCGGTGACCATCGTCGACGTGGACGGCACCGCGTTCGAGGTTCCCGAGGGGGCGGTCGTCCTCTGCCGCTGCGGCCTGAGCGCCAGCAAGCCGTTCTGTGACGGCTCGCACCGTCAGAGCGGTTTCGCGTCCCGCGAACGCGCCTCGGGCCCACCGACGTAGCCCACGGCGACCGACGCCGAACACCGGCGCCGGTTGCACCACAACTTTCACCGCAGCGCCGCGTTCGGGCTGTAATGGCACAGAGCGGAACGACAATCGCGTGGTTGGTGGGCATCTGCCTGTTCGCCGGGCTCGTGGCGGCGGCGATCAGCCCAGGTATCTGAAATTTGGCGCCGGGAAGGGCGCTGACGCGCCACGTCGGGTGAGTGGAGCATTGGGTGACCTCGGAGCTCACCAGCTCATGGTTCACCGCCTGGAGGAGCGCCAACGCGCCACTTTCGGCGTGAGTGGAGCAAATGGGCGGTCTGGGTGACCCCCCTGTGCTCCACTCACCGCCGTCGCGAGCGGCAACGCGCTAACAGCAGCGGTGCCCGATGTATGGGCGTGATGAGGTCCTGGGCGCTGGCGCTTGTGGCGCTGGCGCGATTGAGCTTGGCGTGGTGCGGAGCGCTTGCAACAGCCGCATTGACGGGGGAGCGCGAAGCCCGTGGTGCTTTGGGGCGCGGATGACCGCTTCAGCGTCGGGAAGAGCGCCCGACGCGCCACTTCCGGCGTGAGCCACGGATCGGTGACGTCAGAGGTCACCAACCACGGGCCGCCGGGGTGTGAACGGAGTTTCATCCACCCCTGTGGGGCCTGAGGCTCCACGCACCCGCCGCCGCCAGGCACGCGGGGTGTGAACGGAGTTTCATCCACCCCTGTGGGGCCTGAGGCTCCGCGCACCCGCCGCCGCCAGGCACGCGGGGTGTGAGCGGAGTTTTATCCACCCCTGTGGGGCTTTGAGGCTCCACGCACCTCCCGGGTGCCAGGCGCGTGGGATGTGAACGGAGTTTCATCGTCGCTGTGACCGCCTGTCCTCCACTCACCGCCGTCGGGAGCGGCAACGCGCCCGCCAAGGCCCGCGTGCCCGCGCACCGTCCCGCCGGCACCCTCCGCCGTCGGTGCCCGCCGTTCAAGCGCCTCGCGCCCCGGGGGGTCGCTCGCGTCAGCGCCACCGCGCCTCAGCAGCGACCCGCACTCCAGGGCTGAACCGACGGCCCTTCCGGCTACGTCAGACGTGACGGCCGACGTAGACGAGATCGCGCGCGACGCCGTCCATGTCGGCGACCCGCGGCATGTGACCCCAGCGATCGAAGCCGCGGCTCTGGAACAGCGCCAGGCTCGCCGTGTTGTGCGCGAATACGAGCCCGACGAGCGCGGCCACGCCAGCCCCGGGTGACTCCCGGATCGCGTGGTCCAGCAGGCGCCCGCCGAGCCCCCGGCCGCGGGCTTCCTCGTCGAGGTAGATGCTGATCTGCGCGGTGCCCGCGTACGCGGCGCGCTGGTGGAAGTCGCTGAGCCCGACCCAGGCGACGACGCCGTCCGAGCCCTGCACCACCCACATCGGCCGGCGGTCGGGCGTGTGGGCGGCGAACCAGGGGCGGCGTTCCTCGACGGTCACGGGCTCCAGCTGCGCGGTCGCCACCCGGCCCGGGATCGTCCGGTTGTAGATCGCCACGACCGCCGGCAGGTCGTCCGGGACGGCGAGGCGAATGGGCAGGTCGGCGGGCACGAGAGACCGGCGATGGTAACGAGCGAGGGGACGAATCGTCCGCCCCGGGACCTACTGTCGGTATCCAGATGGCACGCGCGGCGACGATCCACACCTGCGCGAACTGCGCGCACAGCGAGCCGCGCTGGATGGGCCAGTGCCCGGGTTGCGGTGAGTGGAACACGATGGTCGAGGAGCACACGCCCGGTCCTGTGACCGCCGCGTCCGGCGCGGGGCGCCTACGCGGCTCCGGCGGTGCGCGGGCGGCCGCGGTGACCCGCCTGAAGGACGTCGACACCACGCGGGCTCCCCGCCTGCAGACGGGCATCAACGAGGTCGACCGGGTGCTGGGTGGCGGGTTGGTGGCAGGCTCGCTCGTGCTGCTCGGCGGGTCACCGGGGATCGGCAAGTCGACGCTGACCGGCATGGCTCTCGGCAACCTCGCGGCGGCCGGACGCCAGGTCCTCTACGTCTCCGGTGAGGAATCCGCGCAGCAGATCCGCCTGCGTCACGAGCGTCTGCTGACCCCGACCTGTGCGGCACTCGACGTCCCGGTCCTCGCCGAGACCGACCTGGGGACCGTGCTGGCGACGATCGAGGCAGAGCGCCCGGACGTCGTCGTGATCGACTCGGTGCAGACCCTGCATGCGGCCGAGCTGACCGGTGCCCCCGGCTCCGTCGGCCAGGTCCGCGAAGTGGCCTCGCGGATCATGCAGGTCGCCAAGCCCTCCGGTACGGCTGTGCTGCTCGTCGGCCACGTGACGAAGGAGGGCGCGCTAGCCGGTCCGCGGGTTCTCGAGCACCTCGTCGACTGCGTGCTGCAGTTCGAGGGCGAGCGTGAGCGCATGTACCGCACGCTGCGCGCCCTGAAGAACCGCTTCGGCTCCACGAACGAGGCCGGCGTCTTCGAGATGCGTTCAGGGGGTCTCGTCGAGGTGCTGGACGCCAGCGCGCGGTTCGTCTCGGAGGCGACGCGCAAGCCCGGAAGCGTCGTGCTCGCGGCGATGGAGGGCTCGCGGCCGCTGCTCGTCGAGGTGCAGGCCCTCGTCTCGCCCAGCGAGCTCGTGCCGCCGCGGCGCGTCGTCAATGGCATCGACCGCAACCGCTTGGCCCTCGTGCTGGCCGTGCTCGGCCGCCACGCCGGCGTGGGGGTGGGGACCGCGGACGTCTTCGTGAACGTCGTCGGCGGCGTCCGAGTCGACGAGCCCGGGGCGGACCTCGCGGTCGCGCTGGCCGTGGCGAGCGCGCAGCGCGGTGTCGCGCTTGGCAGCGGAGAGGACGGCAAGCTCCCGGTGGCGTGCTTCGGGGAGGTCGGCCTGACCGGCGAGCTGCGGACCGTCGCCCACGCTGACCGGCGCCTGGAGGAGGCGCGCAAGTTCGGCCTGGCGCCCGTCGTCTCCCCGGCGGGCACGCCGACGCTCCGCGCCGCGCTGCAGAGCGTGCTGCGGGCTGACGCCCGCCGCGCGGGCTCCGCTGACACACACGCTTGACATCGACGCCGATCCGTGCCCTGACCTCTGGTCAACGACGCATAAAGCCGGGCTCAAGAATCGACGAAATCCCTGGTAGAATCAGTACAGATGGCGCAGCGATCCGGGGATGAGCTCAATGAGCTCGAGACACGTCAAGAGCCCCGGCTCGTTAAGGCTCTCGAGATGGTGGCGCCTGGCACGGCGTTGCGTGAAGGCATCGACGACATCCTCCACGCGCACACCGGGGGACTCATCATGATCGGCGATCCGGAGGAGCTGAGCTTCCTCTTCTCAGGCGGCATGAAGCTCGACATCGACTACACCCCGGCCACGCTCTACCAGGTGGCGAAGATGGACGGCGCGATCGCCCTGAACGCGAACGCCACGAAGCTCGTCATCGCCAACGTCCAGCTCATGCCGGATCCGACGATCCTCACGCTGGAGACCGGCACCCGGCACCGCACCGCCGAGCGCGTCTCGAAGCAGACGGACGCCCTCGTCATCGCGATCTCCCAGCGGCGTGAGGTCGTCAGCCTCTACGTCGACGGCGCGAAGTACATCCTCGAGGACATTCCCGTGGTGCTCGCGAAGGCCAACCAGGCGCTCGCGACCCTCGACAAGTACCGCACGCGCCTGGACCAGGTCTCGACGCGCCTCACCGCGCTGGAGTTCGAGGGCGGCGCCACCCTGCACGACGTCCTCACCGTCCTGCAGCGCTCCGAGCTCGTGACGCGCATGGCCGTGGAGATCGAGCGCTACATCGTCGAGCTCGGCCGCGAGGG
>JAOPZJ010000288.1 GCA_025964155.1 Solirubrobacterales bacterium | reverse complement strand
GCCCGGAACGGGACGCGGACCGTCCGGGCGCCGAGGAGGCGGGCGACCGCGCCGAGGTCCAGCACCGGCGGCGCCGCGATGTTGTAGGCGCCGCGGGCGTCGTCGTCGAGCACCGCCAGGCGGTAGGCCTGCGCCACGTCGTCGGCGTGCACGGCCTGGAAGCGCACGCCCGAGACGTTCGGCATGACCGGGATGAGGCCCGGCCGCAGGAGGCTCCCGGGGAAGAAGGGGCCGAGGAACAGACGGCGGACCTCGGCGGCGGCGGTGCGCTGGAAGATGAGCGCCGGGCGCAGGCGGACCGTGCGGACCTGCGGATGGAACGCCTCCCACGACGTCAGCACGTGCTCGGCGTCGGCCTTGTCGGCGGAGTAGAACGAGCTGCGGATCCCGGCCGTCGCAAAGCTCTCGTCGACGGGCCTGTCGTCGGGATGCGAGCTGTAGGCCCCGACGGACGAAGCGTGCACGACGGTGCCGACCGCAGCCGCCGCCACCGCCGCGAGCACCCGCCGCGTGCCCTCGACATTCACGGCGCGTGTCTGGGCGCGGTCGCGCGAGGGCTGGATGGCCCAGGCCAGGTGGATGACCGCGTCCGCGCCCGCGAACAGCGGTGTCAGGGCCCCGGTGACGACGTCGGCCCTTTCGTAGCGGACCTTGGGCGTGGCGGCTCCCGCCCCCGCGGACGGCGCACGCCGGGCCAGGCCGATGATCTCGGTGACCCGCGCGTCGGCTTCCAGCGCGCGGACGACCGCGCTGCCGACGTTGCCGGTGGCTCCGGTGATGACGACCCGCATGGGCGCTGCCTACCCGGCGCGGCGAGCGCAATACCATCGCCGCATGACCTCCCAGCTGCGGATCTACCGCATCAAGTCCGGCGAGATGGACGCCTTCATCGAGCTCTGGCGTGAGCACATCGTGCCCGCCCGTCGGGCCTGCGGCTTCACCGTCGCCGGCGCCTGGGCGACCCTCGAGCGCGACGAGTTCGCCTGGGTCGTCAGCCACGATGGCCCGGAGGGCTTCGAGGCCGCCGAACGGGCCTACTACGCAAGCCCCGAGCGCGCAGCGCTGCCGCGCGACCCGGCGGAGTACCTCGAGCACGTCGAGCTGCGCCTGATGCAGGCCGTCAGCCCCTGACGTAAGCGCGGCTGAGTGTCGCGCACGGCGACCGAGCTTTGCCATCCTGCGGACATGCGCTTCCGCCTCTCGCTGGCGTCGACGACCGTCGTGGCCTTCGTGTCGGCCGTCGCCGCATGCGGCTCCGGTGATGATGCCGGCGGCTATCCGTCCGCGGGCAAGCAGAGCACCGCGACCGCTGCGACGACGACCCAGCGCACGACCGCGTCACCGGCAGCCACCGGCCCGAGCGCGGCCACCGGCGCCACGAGGGCCGCCACGACGCTCCAGCTCTCCCCGGTCGGCACGTTCGACTCCCCGCTCTACGTCACCGACGCCCCCGGCGACACGCGCCGCCTGTTCGTCGTGCAGCAGGGCGGCAAGATCAGTGTCATCCGCGCCGGCAGGACGGTGCGCCGGCCGTTCCTGGACATCAGCCGGCTCGTGACGTCCGGCGGTGAGCAGGGGCTGCTGTCCGTCGCGTTCGCCCCCGACTACGCCAGAAGCGGGCGCTTCTACGTCTATTACACCGACCGCGACCAGCAGCAGCGGGTCGTCGAGTACCACCGCGCGAGCGCCGAGCGGGCGAACGCCGCCAGCGCCCGCCTCGTGCTGAAGATGTCCGACCGCGAGCCCAATCACAACGGCGGCCAGCTGGAGTTCGGCCCCGACGGCCTGCTCTACATCGGCACCGGGGACGGCGGCGGCGCGGATGACCAGCACGGCTCCCGTGGCAACGCGCAGAACCTGAGCTCGCTCCTCGGCAAGATCCTGCGGATCAACCCGAGGAAGGCCGGCGGCAACCCCTACTCGATCCCCGCCGGCAACCCGTTCGCCGGGCGCTCGGGCTCCGTGCGCCGGGAGATCTACAGCTACGGCCTGCGCAACCCGTGGCGGTTCTCCTTCGACCGTGGCGGCGGTGCACTGGTCATCGGCGATGTGGGCCAGAACACGATCGAGGAGATCGACTACGTCGCCAAGGGCGGCGGCCGCGGCGCGAACTTCGGCTGGCGCCCGTTCGAGGGCACCCAGCGCCACTCGCCCGGCGAGTCGGCGCCGGGCGCGATCGCCCCGGTCATCCAGCACACCCACGACGACGGCTACTGCTCGATCACCGGCGGCTACATCGTGCGCGACAGCACGCTGCCGGCCACGATCCAGGGTCAGTACGTCTACGGCGATTTCTGCGACGGGCGCATCCGCGCCGCGAGGCTCTCCACGTCAGGAGCCACCGACGACCGTGCGCTGGCACTGAAGAAGGTGTCCAGCCTGTCGTCGTTCGGCGAGGACGCGCGTGGCCGCGTCTACGTCACGTCGCTCGACGGACCCGTCTACCGCTTGACGGCAGGCTGACCGGGCAGGCGCGTGCGCCGGCGCGAGCGCGCCCGCGCGCCCCACGGCGTCGGGGCGATCGGCGCCTCCATGCGCAAGGCGTCCAGCGCGCGCTCCAGGTCGCGCCCGATGCCTGCGGTGTCCGGCAACGCGTCGGCGTCGGCGTACAGGCCGACGTGCAGCGAGCCGAGGTAGGAGATGGCGCCGATGCTCAGCGCATGGCCGGGGGGCACGGGGACGGCCGGATGCACGCTGCGCAGCGGACGTCCCAGCAATGAGAGCTCGACGTCGGGGCCCGGGACGTTGGAGATCACGGCGTTGAACGACGCCCCGCGGTAGGCCAGGCGGGCGGCGACACCGGCCGCCGCGGCCGGCAGCAGGTCCGCCGCGCGCACAAGCTGCGTGAGGTTCAGCCCGCCGTCGGCGGTCGCCGCGGCCTTCGCCTCACGCGTGCGGTCGCGCACGGTCCGCAGCACGGTGACGGGGTCGACCTCGCTCACCGGCAGCTCCACGGCCATGAACGACAGCTGGTTGCCGAGCGCCGCCTCATCGTCGCCCCGTGTGCTGACGGGCACGAGCACCCGGAGCTGCGCCGGATGCTCGTCGTGGGCCGCGAGGGCACGGCGGAACGCGAGGGAGCAGGCCGTCAGCAGGACGTCGTTCAGGGTCGCGAAATGGCGGCGGCCGGCGGCCTTCAGCCCTTCCAGCGGCGCCTGGGCGTAGGCGACGGCGCGGCGCGGCCCGACGGCGCGGTCCAAGGCGGTCGACGGCACCGGCCCGGACAGCCGCGCAAGGCCGTCCGCGGTGCTGCGCACCTCGTCGGCGAGGCCGGCCGCGCGACGGG
>JAOPZJ010000274.1 GCA_025964155.1 Solirubrobacterales bacterium | reverse complement strand
GCGATCGAGGGCCTCCTCGACCGCTCCATCACCGGCAAGGCCGTCCTGCACGTGGACTGACGGTACCCGCCGCGTCAGGGCCCGCTCGCGGGGGCCGCGAGATGCAGCATGCGCCCGGCCGCCCGGTAGCCCGCACGCTCGTAGACGCGACCGGCGGACTCGTCGCGCCGGGTCAGGAACGGCAGGTGCACGCCACGGTCGATCGCGGACCGCGTCAGCGTGGCGGTGAGTGCGGCGGCCACCCCGCGGCGCCGGGCCGCCTCGGCCACCGCGATGCCCGCCAGCTCGGTCAACCCGTCCCGGATGACGAGGGCGACCCCGCCGCCGATCACGCGGCCGTCGTGCACCGCGTAGGCGGCGACGCCGTCGGCCGCGCGCCGGCGGAAGCGCACGACCTCCTCGTCGCCGACGCCTGCCGCCGGCACGCCGAACGCTGCGTGCTGGACGGCGATGACCTCGCGGATCGTCGCGTCGGGAGTGCGGGCGCCGACCACCACGATCCGCACGCCGTGCGGGGGCGCCAGGTCGACGAGCGCCCCGGACGGGCAGACCATCACCGTGATCTCGTCGGTGATCTGCAGGCCGCCGGCCACCAGCGCGTCGTGGACGGCGGGCGCGCAGTCAGGCAGATACTCGAAGGCGGCGCGCCGGCCGCGGCCCGCGAAGACGGACGTCATGGCCGAGACCTCGGCGGGGGTCGGCTCGGCGCCGTCGTCGGGAATGGCGTAGTTCGCGTAGGGCTGGTCGCTGAGCTCGTCCAGATGGATCAAGAACGGACCGCTGCGCACGACCTCGTGGTGCTGGGCGGCGGCGTGGCGGAGGTACTGCTGGAGCTCGCTGAGCACGACTAGGACAATGGCGTGAGGATCTGCGCCTGGGCGGCGGCCAGGCGGGCCACGGGCACCCGCGGCGGTGAGCAGGAGACGTAGTCGATCCCCGAGTCGTGGAAGAAGGCGATCGAGTCTGGATCCCCGCCGTGCTCGCCGCAGACCCCCAGCTTGAGGTGCTCCTTCGTCGTGCGGCCCAGCCACGCGCCCATCCGGACCATCTGCCCCACGCCGGGGGTGTCGAGCGTCTCGAACGGCGAGCGGTCCAGGATCTTCACGTCCATGTAGCGCTCGAGGATCCGGGCCTCGATGTCCTCCCGACTGAAGCCCAGGCCGGTCTGCGTCAGGTCGTTCGTGCCGAACGAGAAGAAGTCCGCGTGCTCGGCGATCCGGTCCGCCAGGAAGCAGGCCCGCGGGAGCTCGATCATCGACCCGAACTTGTAGGTCGTCGCGTCGGCCAACCCCTCCTCGTCGGCCACCCGGCGCACGAGGTCCTTCATGAACTCGAGCTCCTTCTCGTAGTCCACGAGCGGCACCATGACCTCGACGTTCGCGTCCGGGACGCGGGCGGCGGCGCGGAAGAGGGCGCGCACCTGCATCTCGTAGAGCTCGGGCTGCAGGATGCCCAGGCGGACACCGCGCGTGCCGAGCATCGGGTTCTCCTCCTGCAGCGACTCCACACGCGCGCGCTCGGGCGAGCCCTCCGGCAGCTCGTGAGGCTCGGGGAGGAACTCGTTCAGCGGCGGATCCAGGAGCCGCACGCACACCGGGCGCCCGCCCATGGCCCGGAGGATCTGCTCGTAGTCCTCCTCCTGCAACGGGCGCAGGTGCTCGATCGCCGCCGCACGCTGGTCATCGCTGTCGGCGAGGATCACCGCGGCCATGAGCGGCTGTCGCTCGCCGAGGAACATGTGCTCGCTGCGGCAGAGCCCGATGCCCTCCGCGCCGAGCTCCACCGCGCGCCTGGCGTCCTCCGGCGTGTCGGCGTTCGCCCGTACGCCGAGGAGGCGGATCTCGTCCGCCCACCGCAGGACGGTCTCGAGCTCGGCGGATACGCCCGGGGCGATGACGGGCACGTCGTCGAGCGTGATCTCCCCCGTGGTGCCGTTGATGGCGATGAAGCCGCCCTCGTCGACGGTCGTCCCGTCGGGAAGGCGCAGCCGGCGCGCGGCGTGGTCGATCTTCAGCGCCGACGCACCGGTGACGGCGGGGCGCCCCATGCCGCGGGCCACGAGCGCGGCGTGCGACGCCTTGCCGCCCGTGCTCGTGAGGATCCCGCGCGCGGCGGCGAAGCCCGCCACGTCGCCGGCGTCGGTGAACGTGCGTACGAGGACGACGTCGCGCTGCTCGGCCTTGGCGGCCACGGCGTCGGCGGCGGTGAAGACGATGTGACCCTTCGCGCCACCGGGCGAGGCGCCGATGCCGGTCGCGGCCACGGCGTAGTCGACGCTCGGGTCGAACATCGGCGACAGCAGGGTCTCCAGCGCGCCGGCGTCGATCGTCATGAGCGCCTCGGCCTGCGTCAGCAGACCTTCGCTGACGGCGTCCACGGCGAAGCGCACCGCGGCCTGGGCGGGGCGCTTGGCCTTGCGCGTCTGCAGCATGTACAGGCGCCCCTCCTCGACCGTGAACTCGGTGTCCTGCATGTCCTTGTCGTGGGCCTCGAGCGTGCGCAGGATCTCGATGAGCTGTGCGTGGGCGTCGGGCATGACCGTCTTCAGGTCGGCGATGTCCTGCGTGTTGCGCACCCCGCTGACGACGTCCTCGCCCTGGGCGTTGACGAGGAAGTCGCCGGACGGCTCCGGCTCTCCGGTGACCTCGTTGCGGCTGAAGGCGACGCCGGATCCGGAGGTGTCGCCCTTGTTGCCGAAGACCATCTGCTGGACGTTGACCGCCGTGCCCCACGTGTCCGGGATGCGGTTCAGGCGCCGGTAGGTGATCGCACGCTCGCCCATCCAGGAGTCGAAGACGGCGCGGATCGCCCCGTCAAGCTGGGTGAGCGGCTCCTGCGGGAAGTCGTAGAACGTCTGGAAGGTTCGCGTGAGCTGCTGCAGGGCCTCGGCGTCGAGCTCGGTGTCGAGGTCCACCCCGCGCTGGTGCTTGATGGCCTCGATCGCGTCCTCGAAGCGGTCTGCGTCGATGCCGACGACGACGTTGCCGTACATCTGCACGAAGCGCCGGTACGAGTCCCAGGCGAAGCGCGGGTTGCCGGTGCGGGCGGCCAGCCCGTCGACGGAGGCATCGTTGAGGCCGAGGTTCAGGACCGTGTCCATCATGCCCGGCATCGACTCGCGCGCGCCGGAGCGCACCGACACGAGCAGCGGGTCCGCGGGATCCCCCAGTCGCTTGCCCACGTGCTGCTCGAGGCGCGCCAGCGCGCGGGCGACCTCGTCCTGCATCCCGGGAGGCGGCGTGCTGGCGCCCTCCATGTACGCCACGCAGGCCTCGGTCGTGATCGTGAACCCCGCGGGGACGCGGTCGGCGCCGAGAATCCGCGTCATCTCGGCGACGTTGGCGCCCTTGCCACCGAGCAGCTCGCGCTGCTCGCGCGAGCCCTCGCTGAAGTCCTGGACCCATGCATGACCGTCGCTCATCTCGGGAGCCTATCCAGCGGGTGCTACCGGGCGGACGCCGCGCGCAGGCGCGTGTTGGCGTGGTGCTCGACCGTCTCGGAGATCGCGCGCTCGGCCTGGCGCAGTGCCCGCTGCTCGACGTTGACCGGGACCTGCGCCAAGGGCCGGCCGAGGGCCTCGGTGAGGAAGCTGTGACCCGCGGCGTCCAGGCGGAAGGCGCCGGCCTCACAGGCACCGCACACCACTCCCCCGGCCGCACCGGAGAACCCGACGAGGTGCTCGGACTCCCCACAGGTCGCGCACGCGCGCAGCTGCGGCGCCAGCCCTGCCACGAGCAGGAGCTTCAGGCGGAAGGCGAGCTGGTTCTCGTGGGTCGCCTGGGACGGAATGCGATCCCGTCCACCCGTACCGCCGGCGCCCGCGTCCAGCAGGGCCAGCTCGTTGGCCAACAGGTGGAACACCTGGGGACTGGGCTCGGGGGTGTCGAAGAGGCGCGCGACGGCGTCGCAGGCGCGGGCGGCGCTGTCGAGCGCGGCGCCGTCGCCCCGCAGCGCCGCGTAGGGCGCCACCGTCTCGACGCTCGTGACGGTCATGAGATCGGAGCGCCCCTCGTGCAGGACGAGGTTCAGGCGGAAGAACGGCTCCAGGCGGCCGCCGAAGCGGCTGCGGGTCTTCCGCACGCCCTTGGCGATCGCGCCGATCCGCCCACGCCCCGGCGTGTAGCAGTGCAGGATCCGGTCGGCCTCTCCGTAGCGGAGGGAGCGCAGCACGATCGCTTCGGTCTTGACCGAGCCGGCCACGACTACCGACCAGCTATCTTTAGTGAAGTAATGGCCGATGTCACTGTTTACACCACAGATCCGTGCGCTTTCTGCACCCGAGCGAAGCAGCTTCTGACGAAGCGTGGCATCGCGTACCGCGAGATCAATCTGGCACGTGACGCGGACGGCCGCGCAGAGCTTACGGCCAAGACCGGCATGCTGAGCTTCCCGCAGGTCATCATCGACGGCGAGCTCATCGGCGGCTTCCAGGAGACCCTGGCCGCCGACAAGTCGGGCAGGCTCGCCGCGCTCCTGGCCGCCTGACGCGCTACCAAGCGCGGTCCCGGTAGCTGACGTCCAGGTGCGCCTGGACCTCGTCGACCGTGCGCCCGTCCGCGACGTGGTCGCGGAGGATCTCTGCAGCGCGGGGCAGCGCCTCACGCGCCGGCCAGGCCTCGGGCTGCCACAGCGCAGAGCGGCGCAGCGCCTTGGCGCACTGCAGGAACGCCTGGCCGACCGTGACGCCCAGCGCGAGCTTCGGCGGCCTCACGCCCCCGGTCGCCAGTGATGCCAGGAGCTCCGGCTCGCGCGTGATGACGGCCGTCCCACTGACCCGTAGCGCCTCCCCCAGCCCGGGCAGCAAGAACAGCAGCTGCATCCGCGGGTTGGCCAGGAGGTCGCGATGGGCCTCGGCCCGCTTGTTGCCCGTGTAGTCCGGGATGGCGAGGTGATGCTCGTCGAGCACCCGCACGAAGCCGGGCGGGCCGCCGCGCGGCGTCGCGCGACAGTGGCCCTCCGCGCCGCTGGTGGCCAGCACGAGGAACGGGGCCTGCGCGATGTAGCGGCGGCAGTGGTCGTCCAGCGCGTGGATGTCCTTGCCTCGCGAGGTCGCGGACGGCGCACCGCCGAGCACCTCGTCGAGGGTCGCCTCGTCCTGGATGAGGTCGCGGAACATGGCTTCAGGTTAGGTGGGGTGGCGGCGCCGCGTTCGCGGGACCGGCTGACAGCGGCGGCAGACGTAGGTCCCGCGACCGGCGGCGACGAGCTTCACGATCTCGGTGCCGCACTCCGGGCACGGCTCCCCCGCCCGGCGGTGGACGAGGAACTCGTTCTGGAAGCCGCCGTACACCCCGTCGGGATGGCGGAAGTCGTCGATCGTGGCACCCCCGGCGTCCAGGCCCGCCTGCAGCGCGTCACGCACGGCGCCGGCCAACGCCTCGTACTGCGGCCCGGTGAGCGACCCCGCCGGGCGCAACGGGTGCAGGCGCGCCCGGAACAGCGCCTCGTCGGCGTAGATGTTG
>JAOPZJ010000267.1 GCA_025964155.1 Solirubrobacterales bacterium | reverse complement strand
CGGCGGCCGGCACCGTGTCGGCCTTCGCGCTGGCGCTGCCCGGCGGGATGCAGGCGCAGGTGCGCGTCGACCCCGACGGCGGCACGGGCGCCGACGCGACGGCCGCCGGGCGCCGCGCTGCGTCCGTGACCCTGCGCCTGGACTCGCCCGGGCTCGGGCGCCTGGACCTGCGCCTGGACACCGCGACCTGCGCGGTCCACGTGAGCGCCGGCGCGCCCGCACAGGCGGCGCAGCACGCGGCCGGGGACCTGCAGACCGCGCTGACGGCGGCCACCGGCCGCGCCGTGCTCGTGACCGTCCACCCGCGGACGCGGGCGCTGGATGTCAGCGCCTAAGCACCCGGCTCGGCCCGGCGGACGTCCGCTGCGGGCCACCGCGCTGCGCTACCGCTCGGGCACCGACGGCGCTCCGACGATCGTCGCCGGCGGCAACGGGCACATCGCGCAGCGCATCGTCGACGCCGCCCGCGAGGCCGGGGTCCCGGTCCGGGAGGACGCCGCCCTCGTGCAGGCGCTTGAACGGCTGCGCCTGGCGGAGGAGATCCCGGAGGAGCTGTACGCCGCGGTCGCCGAGGCGCTCGTGTGGGCCTACAGGCTCAGCTCGGCGCGAGGGTCGCCTCCATCGTGATCTCGGGCACGCCGGCGAGGGCCTTGCTGACGGGGCAGCCTGCCTTGGCCTCCTCGGCGTGCTTGAGGAAGTGCTCCTCGTCCAGGCCCGGAACGACACCGACGACCTTCAGCGCGATGTTCGTGATGGTCGGCCCGTCGTCGAGCAGGCGCAGCTGCACGGTCGCCTCGGTCTCGACGGAGGTCGGGTTGTGGCCGCCCTCGGCGAGGATGTTCGACAGCGCCATCGAGAAGCAGGCGGCGTGGGCCGCACCGATGAGCTGCTCAGGGTTCGCCCCGGGCCCATCCTCGAAGCGCGACTTGTACGAGTAGTCGCCGCTGATGCTGTCGCCCGCCGTGAACGCGCCGTGACCGCCCTTCAGGTCACCTTCCCACTTCGCCCTGCCTTTCGCCGCCATCGCGTTCCTCTCTCTCGGGGCTTCTCAGAGAAACCTTTGTCCGTCACGCGACGAGTTGAAACAGTTGCTCGTCGTCGGCGAGCTGCTGGCGCAGGGTCTTCTTGAGCTGGCCGTGGATCTGGCAGACGCGCGACTCCGAGACACCGAGGATGGCGCCGATCTCGGCGAGCGTGAGATGCTTGACGTAGAGGAGGACGGCGACCTCGCGCTCACGCCGGGGCAGGCGTGCGAAGGCGGCGCGGAAGCGGTCCTTCGCCTCGTCCTTGGCGGTCGCGTGCAGCGGATCGGTCGAGAGGTCCTGGGAGGCGACGGTGTCGATGCGCTCGATGTTCGTCTCGTCGTCGGAGAGCACGAGCGTGTTGAGCGAGGTCATGTCCGAGCGCGTGACCTCGTCGCGGTGACGGCGCAGCTCCTCGACGCTGATCCCGACCGCGGCGGCGAGCTCGGGCACCGTGGGCCGGCGGCCATGCAGCGTCGTGAACTGGTCGGCGGCGCGTTCGATGTCGCGCTCCCAGCGGCGCACGGAGCGCGGGGCCCAGTCCTGGCGGCGCAGCTCGTCGAGCACCGCGCCGTGGATCCGCGTCCAGGCGTACTGCTCGAGGGTGGCACCCTTGGCGGGGTCGTAGCGGTCGATCGACTGGATCAGCGCCTCAAGGCCGCAGGAGATGAAGTCCTCGACCTCACAGCGGGCCGGCATCTCGCGGACCTTCTTGTAGACGATGTACTTCACGAGCGGGGCGAAGGTCAGCACGAGACGGTCGCGCAGGGCTTGGTCGTTGGTGCGCTGGTAGGCCGTCCAGAGCGACAGGACCTCGTCGGGGGACATCCGACGGCGGGACCCGGTGGGGCGGGTGGTGGCGGTGGCGAGCGACATCTTGCGGCTCCTTGTCGGACGTGCAGCGGGGGACACCCACCTATCGGGTTAGGTTGAAAATCTTCTTATCCCCGCTTTAGGGTATTCCCGACCGGGTCATGCGTCGAGGGTTGGGCTCCCCAGTTCTGCCCCCGATGTCCAGTACGCATGCGAACCGAAGCCCGGCCGCATCGTCGCCCGCGTGAGGGGCCCTGCAGCGCCCTCAAGCGCCCGGATTCGCTGCCGACGACCCAAGCGACCGATTCGTTCCCCTGCCGGAGGTCCGAACCCCGATGGCTCTGCGTCTTACCGCGATCACCGACGTCGATCGCGCCGTGCCCACCGAACCGCCCCGTCCCGCGCCCGAGGGTGGCCCTGCCGCCCTCGCGTCGCTGCTCGCACGCGCCGGCGGAGCCCTCTCGGCCGGCGACGTGGCGGGCTGGCGCGCCGTCTTCGGCGAGGCGGGTACGGGCACCGGGGACGTCCACCTGCGCCACCACGCGCGCAAGCTCATGGCGCAGACGGCGCTCGGGACGACCGGCACTCCCGCACGACTGGGGCCGGTGTACGCCGCGGTGGCCGATGCACTGCTCGGCGTGCTCGAGGACGAGCCGCGCGAACCCGTGCTCCTCAACCTTGTCGGGGTCGCGTTCTACGAGCTCGGCGCCATCGCCGCCGCCGAGCCGCTCTTCGCGGCGGCACTGCGGCTGGATCCCGGCCTCACCCACGCGGCCGGCAACCTCGCCGAGTGTCGTCGCCGGCGCCGCGCCGGGCTGAGCACGCCGCCGCGAGCGGTCGGCGCCGCGGTGCTG
>JAOPZJ010000218.1 GCA_025964155.1 Solirubrobacterales bacterium | reverse complement strand
TCAGCAGGGAGTACAGCGAGAGCACCAGCGCGGCGCCCATGAAGCCCCAGCGCTCACCGACCACGGAAAAGATGAAGTCGGTGTGGTGCTCGGGGAGGAAGTTGTATGACGTCTGCGTCGCGCGGTCTCCGCGGCCGGTCTTCTCACCGGAGCCGATGGCCACGCGCGACTGGGTCTGCTGGTAGGCGATGTCGCTGTTGTTGGCGTTGGGGTGCAGGAACGCCGTCAGGCGGTTGGTCTGGTAGCTGTGGAGAACCTGGACCCCCGCCGCCGGGGCGACGACGACGACGCCGGTCACCGTGATCGCGAAGGCGACGGCCATGACCGCGAAGAATCGCCCCGGGATCCCGGCGGCGAACAGGAGCGCGAGCACGATCGCCCCGTAGACCATGGACGAGCCCAGGTCCGGCTGGACCATGACCAGACCCGCCGGCACGGCCGTGAGCGCGACCGTCCGGACCGTGGTGCTCCACTGCTGCAGCGCCCGTGAGCGGTCCACGAGGAACCCCGCGAGCGCGACGACGAGCAGGACCTTGCCGAGCTCGGAGGCCTGGAAGGAGAAGAAGGGCAGCTGAATCGCCCGCCGGGCGCCCAAGGCGTCGGACCCGATGAACTTGACCGCGAGGACCGACACGATGATGAAGCCGTAGAGGCCGTACTTCAGCTCGCGCAGGCGGGAGTAGTCGGTGCGGCTGATGATCGTGGCCAGGATCGCTCCGACGAGGAAGTAGATGCCCTGGCGCTTCATGTAGAAGCCGTCGGGCAGCCCCCGCTGGCTGACCGTATCCAGCGTGATGAGCGAGCAGGCGCAGATCCCCAGGACGGCGAGCGCCAGCACCGGGTCGAACGGCAGCGCGAGCGCCAGCGGGCGGCGCGGTGCCGCCGACGCACCGACACGCGAGGTCCGCGCCCGGCGCGAATCGGTGATCGGCGCGGTGCTCATCGGGTGACGCTTGCTCCCGCGGCGCAGCCGGCGTTCACGTTGTTCTTGGACCCGAACCACGTCTGCATGATCCGGCAGGCGATCGGCGCGGCGGTGTCGGCGCCGAAGCCGCCGTTCTCGGCGGTGACCGCGACGACGATCGGCTTGTGCTGCGGGGTGCTGTCGTAGGAGTAGGCCACGTACCAGGACTGGTCGTTCGGCTGAGTGGTCACCTGGGCGGTCCCCGTCTTGCCGAACATCGGGAAGCGCGCCTGATTCCAGCCGCCGAACACGTCGGCGGACGTTCCGCCCTGCGCACTTGCCGCAAGATGCAGGCCGTCCATGATCGCCGCACGGTAGCTGGGATCGATCTTCACGTGCCGGGCGCCGCTCGGGGGCAGGCGCTGGATCTCCAGCCCCCTGTCGTCCTGGACGGCCCTGCCGAGCCTCGGGCGCGGGATCCGGCCGTTCTCAGCGATGCCCGCATAGGCGACCGCCATCTGCAGCGGCGTAGCCTGCAGGTCGCCCTGGCCGATGGCGAGCGACACGTTGTCACCGACCGACCACGGACGCTTGTCGGAGATGGTGCAGCAGGCGACCTTGTGCTTCTTCTCGTACGCGACTTCGTCCTTGGCGACCTGCTTGCGCCACGCGGCGTCCGGCACCAGGCCCTTGGACTCGCCCGGCAGGTCGATTCCGGTGCGGCGCTCGAAGCCGAGCTTGCGGGCGGCCTTCTGGATGGCCCCGCCCGCCGGGTTGCGCGTGTTCGTACGCTGCCCGAGCGTGTAGAAGTAGATGTCCGAGGAGACCTTCATCGCCTGGCGCATGTCGACGGGGCCGAACGACGCCTTGTTGGCGTTGCAGCGCTGCTGGATGCCGATCATCATGCAGCCGGCGTCGTTGATGGTGTCGGTCGTCGAGATGGCCTTGCTCTCCAGGGCCCCGAGCGCGGTGACGGGCTT
Organism: Solirubrobacterales bacterium; assembly: GCA_025964155.1. GTDB lineage: Bacteria > Actinomycetota > Thermoleophilia > Solirubrobacterales > Solirubrobacteraceae > Paraconexibacter. Next base: position 4,872 of record JAOPZJ010000218.1, on the reverse strand, counting down.
GAACGTCGACCCGGTCGCGTAGTTGGCCCCGATGACGCGGTTGAACTGCGGCGTCGTGCCGGCGTTGAAGATCTCGTTGTAGCGCTTCTGCGAGATCGGGCTGGCCAGGACGCTCGGGTCGAACGTCGGGAAGGACGCCATCGCCAGGACGTCACCGGTGCGCGGGTCCATCGCCACCAGCGCTCCGGGCTTGCCGCCGGCGACCTGGCTGTAGGCCGTCTGCGCCGCCTTCTGGAGGTTGAGGTCCAGCGTCAGCTGCAAGTTGCGCCCGGCGGTCGGCGGAATGCGCGTACCGGTCCCCCGCGGGTTGCCCTGGGCGTCGACGAGCAGCCGTTCCTTGCCGTCGCGGCCGCGAAGGAACTGGTCGTACTGGGCCTCGATCCCGCTCTGCCCGATGACGCTGCCGGCCGGGATGCCGCCGTAGGCCTTCTCCTTGAGCTGAACGGGCGAGATCTCGTTCGCGGTGCCCAGCAGCTGCGCGGCGAGGTCCTTCTCGGGGTAGCTGCGCAGGAAGACGTTGTCGACCGAGACGCCCGGGAACTGCTCCTGGCGCTCGGCGATGAAGCCGCGCACGTCCTCGGCGACGTCTTTCTTGATGATGACCGGCGCGTAGCCGGCGAGGAACAGGCCCCGGACGACCCGGTCCTGGACCGTCTGGACCTTCATGCCCAGCGTTGCGGCGAGCATCGTGAGGCGCGGACTCAGGTCGGCCGGGACCGGTGGGATCGCGATCGGCACGCCCCGGCTCCCCTTGGCGCGCTTGGACCGCTTGATGACGGCGTCACCGTAGGCCGCGGCGGCCTGCTTCTCGCTGGCGGGCAGCGACTCGGGCTTGACGCGGACGACGATCGCCGGGCGGTTCTCGACGAGCACCGTGCCGTGGCGGTCCACGATCGACCCGCGTGGCGCCGGCAGCGGCTGCACGCGCACGCGGTTGGTCTGGGCCTGCGCCAGGTACTGGTCACCCGACAGCACCTGGAGGTACCAGAGCCGGAAGAAGATGATCGCGAAGAGCGCGAACGCGATGACTCCGAGCGCAGCGACGCGAATCGCCAGCTGGGGCGAGACGGGCGGACGACGGTCGTTGGAGACGGGATCGATCACAGCTCAGGCGCGAGACAACGGTGACAGACGTGTGGTGGACGCGCGCCGCCGGCGCCGGCGCGGGTCGTCGGGCAGCACGGGCAACAGCCAGCGGCGGACCGCGGCGTAGACGGGTAGGGCGATGAGGGTGTTGACGAGGATGGTCACGACGATCTGGCGGACGAACAGCGAGCTGACCGTCACCTGGGTCCCGAGGAGGAACTGCATGATGGTGTAGCCGACGGTGACGGTCGTCGTCGCGGCGGCACCGACGATCGCGGGGACGGCGGCGGCCTGCGGGTCGCGGACCTCGCGCAGCCGGCCTGCGCCGTAGCCGGCGACGAGGTAGATGAGCGACGACAGGCCCATGGTCTGGAAGAGGGCACTGTCGACGAAGAAGCCGCACCCAAAGCCGATGACGGCACCCGGGAGCGACCCGAGCAGCAGCCCGCAGGCGGCGACGACGAGGGGCACGAGATCTGCGTGGGCACCGAGGAAGGTGATCTGCGAGATCGTCGTGATCTGCAGCAGGCAGGCAACGATCGCGAGGATGGCCAGGCGGCCGGTGAGCGGGCCGGTGTTCGAGCTCACGGAATCGAGGCCGGGTCGCGGGTCAGGACCTGCACCTGGTCGACGGAGCGCACGTCGACGAACGGCTTGAGGTGGACGGTCTGGCTGTCCGTGCCGGCGTCGTCGACCCGCGTGACGATGCCGATCGCGATGTCGGGCGGGAAGAGCGAAGGGAACTTCGCGGCGGGCGCGGTCCCGCGGGTGGTGATCGTCGCACCATCGGCGACCGGGGCCTTGAGCTTCGTCGTCCGCATGATGAGGTCCTCCGGCGAGCCGCCGGAGGAGATGACGATGCCGGGGGTTCCCGTCCGGGCCACCCGCGCCTGCACGCCGAAGGCGCTGTCGGTCAGCAGCTTGACCGTCGCGTGCCCCGACGTGACGACGGAGATACGCCCGACGAGGCCGCCGCTGGTGACGACGGCCTGGCCGACCTTGATGCCGTTCGCCGAACCCTTGTTGATGACGAACGACTGGAACAGGAGCGTCGGCGTCACCGATGTGACACGCGCGGTCACCGGTCCCATCGCCGAGAGGCCCGCGGCCTGGTCGAGCTGGAGCAGGCGGGCGGCCGTCCCGGCGTTGCGCAGCTGCGCCTGCAGCTTGACGTTCTGCTGGCGCAGGGCGTCACGGTCCTTGCGCAGGGCGTCGTTCTCGCCCTTGGACCGCCATGTGTCCCCGAACCAGCCGAAGAGGTCCCGGAACGGCTTCAGCGATCGGCTGGCGACGTCCTGGATCGGCGAGACGAGCTCGAAGACGCCACGCTGGACGGAGCTCACGCCCCCTCCGCCGCCGAATGACGCGGTCAGGAGGACGACGGAGCTGACGACGAGCAGTGCGAGGACCGCACGCCGGCGACGGATCGTCTTGGGGTCGTACACCTAGTGAAGTACTCCAAAGCAGGGCACAGGTCGCAGCGCAGCCGTCCCACGATGACGTGTGAGGTCATCAGTAACGGCGCTTGCTGCGTCCGCGCGAGGTCTTGTTGGCGCGGTGGATGACCTCAAACTCCTCAAGGGAGCGACCGGATCCTACCGCGACACAGGTCAGGGGTGATTCGGCCAGGTGAGCGGGCATCTGCGTCTCCTCGCGCAGCCGCTCGTCCAGGCCCATCAGAAGGGAGCCGCCGCCCGCAAGCATGATGCCGCGATCCATGATGTCGGAGGCCAGCTCCGGCGGCGTGCGGTCCAGCGTCTCCTTGACCGCGTCGATGATCTGCGAGAGCGGCTCCTCGAGCGCCTGGCGGATCTCCTCGCTGGTCAGAACGACGGTCTTGGGTAGGCCGGACACCATGTCGCGGCCCCGGATCTCGGCCTGCACCTCCTCCTCCATGGGATAGGCGGAACCGATCTCCAGCTTCACCTCCTCGGCGGTCTGCTGACCGATGAGGAGCTTGTACTCCCGTTTTGCGTAGTTGATGATCGCGTCGTCCAGTTCGTCGCCGCCGACACGGATCGACTGCGAGACGACGATGCCGCCAAGCGAGATCACCGCGACCTCGCTCGTGCCGCCGCCGATGTCGACGACCATCGAGCCCGTGGGCTCGCCGACGGGCAGGCCGGCCCCGATCGCCGCGGCCATCGGCTCCTCGATGAGATACGCCTGGCGCGCCCCGGCGGAGAGGCAGGCCTCTTCGACGGCGCGCTTCTCGACCCCGGTCACGCCCGAGGGCACGCAGACGACGACCCGCGGGTGTGCGAAGCGGTTCTGGTGCACTTTCTGGATGAAGTGACGCAGCATCTCCTCCGTCACGTCGAAGTCGGCGATGACGCCGTCCTTCAGCGGACGGATGGCCTGGATCGTGCCTGGCGTGCGGCCCAGCATGCGCTTGGCCTCGATGCCGACAGCGTGGACCTCGCCCGTCCTGGAGTCGATGGCGACCACCGACGGCTCGCTGAGCACGATCCCGCGACCACGGACGTAGACGAGCGTGTTTGCCGTGCCGAGGTCGACCGCCATGTCGCGGCCGCCGAATCCGGTGAGGTAAGAGAACATGCCCATGCGCGCAGAAAAAGGACGTGGCATCAGCTGATGCGGCCACGTCCGGCGCTCACTCTAGCGGGGGTAGGGGCAATTCCGACCGCTGGCGGCACAGTTGCAGCGCGAAATGTCGCTGCAAATTTACGCGTCAGACGCTCAAGAGGCCCGGCAACAGCTTGCGCAGCGCCGGCACCGGAAGCCCCACGACGTTGAGGTAATCGCCGTCGATCCCGTCGACGATCGCTGCGCCGCGGCCCTGGATGGCGTACCCCCCTGCCCGTCCCTGCCACTCGCCGGTCGCGACGTACGCCGCCACGGCGGCCGGCGACAACGGGGCCACACGCACGACGGTCCGCTCGACGAGCGCCCGCGGGACGCCGCCCTCCGCGTCGCACACGGCGATCCCGCTGAAGACCGCGTGCTCACGACCTTGCAGGCGCAGGAGCATCGCGGCTGCGGCCTCGGGGGTCGGCGGCTTGCCGAAGATCTTTTCGTCCACCGTCACGAGCGTGTCGACCCCGAGCACGGTCCGGCCGGCGGAGCGCTGAGCCACGACCGTGGCCTTCAGCAGCGCGTTGTCCCGCGCGACGCTCTCTGGGTGCCCCTCGGTGGCTTCCTGCACGTCGGCCGGGCGCACCTCGAAGGGCACGCCCAGCTGCTCCAGGATCGCCCGGCGCTGCGGCGACGCGCTGGCCAGGACGAGCGGCTCGGCGCTCACCGCAGCTCAGGGAACCAGACGCTGATCTCGCGCGCGGCGGAGTCCGGGGAATCCGAGCCGTGCACGAGGTTCGTGCCGATCTCGATCGCATAGTCACCGCGGATCGAGCCGGTCGCGGCCTCGAGCGGGTTCGTCGCGCCGATGAGCTGGCGCGCGGCCTTGATGGCGTCCTGGCCTTCGAGGACGAGGGCGACGAGCGCGCCCGAGACGATGAAGTCCACGAGCTCACCGAAGAACGGACGCTCAGCGTGCTCGGCGTAGTGCGTCTCGGCGGTCTCGCGCGGGGTGTTGACGAGCTTGAGGGCGGCGATCCTCAGCCCCTTGTTCTCGAACCGGGAGAGGATCTCACCGGTGAGTCCACGGGCGAAGGCATCGGGCTTGACGAGTATGAGGGTCTGTTCCATGAGGCGGGTGATCCTATGTGGCGGCGGCTCGCGCGGGCGTTGTCGCGGTGCGCCGGCGGGACGGGCTAGGCCTCGACGGGGGCCAGAGGCGGCGACGACGGGTCGCCTTCCTCGGACCGG
>JAOPZJ010000213.1 GCA_025964155.1 Solirubrobacterales bacterium | reverse complement strand
GTCGTTCCAGATGCGCACCGCGATGGGCCTTCTGGCGTTGCTGGCGACCGTCGGCGGCTTCCTCCAGATCCCCAAGGTCACGCACGTCCTGGACTCCTTCCTGGAGCCGACGTTTGCCGACGTGCCGGCGCGTACGACCGACGACAGCCTGCTCGCGATCGGCCTGATCCTCGGCGCCGTGCTGGGCCTGGCGGGCATCGCCATCGCCTACCGGGTCTGGGTGCAACAGCCCGGGACGAGCGCGAAGCTCCTCGAGCGCTTCCGGCCGGTGTACACGCTGTTCGTGAACAAGTGGTACTTCGACGAGGCGATCGACCTGCTCGTCGTGCGTCCGTTCGCGTGGACCGGTCGCGCCGCGCGCAACTCGTTCGAGCGGATCTTCGTCAACGGCGCACTCGTCGGCGGCACGACCGGGGTCGTCAGGGCATCGTCCTCGGCGGTGCGCGCCATCCAGACCGGCCTGCTGCGCTCGTACGCCGCGCTCTTCGTCATCGGCGTCGCCGGCATCGGCATCTACTTCCTGGTCAGCGCATGACGCTTCACCTCTCCTTCCTCGTCTGGGCTCCCGCGGCGTTCGCGCTGCTCGGTGCCATCCTCGGTGGGCGGTCCCGGCCCGCCGTCACACGGGCGCTGGCCGGCCTCGGCACGCTCACCGCGCTGGGCTATGCGATCGCGCTCGTCGTCGACTACAAGTCCGGCGGCGGCCTGCAGTACGTCACCGACCGCATGTGGATCCGCGAGCTCGGCATCCACTACAAGCTCGGCGTGGACGGGCTGAACCTCTTCCTCGTCCTGCTGACCTCCGTGCTCTTCACCGCGACGACGCTCTGGGCGCTGTCGGAGCGGCGCGCGAACGAGAGCCAGTTCTGGGTGCACCTCGGCCTGGCTCACACCTTCGTGCTCGGCGCCCTGGTGGCGCAGGACCTCGCGCTCTTCGTCGCGTTCTTCGACCTCATGCTCATCCCGTTCTTCTTCCTCACCCTCGGGTGGGGCGTCGGGGAGCGCGAGGAGCGCGTACGCGCCGTCACGAAGCTCGTCATCTACACGCTCGTCGGGTCGCTGCTCATGCTGACGGCCGCGATCGCGCTCGCCGTCCTCAGCTCCTCGCAGTCCGGGCGGAACCTGAGCTTCGCCTTCTCGGACCTGTCGCAGGTGACCCTCACCACGGGCTCGCAGAACTGGATCTTCCTGTGCTTTGCGGCCGCCTTCCTCGTGAAGATGCCGTCCTTCCCGTTCCACGGCTGGATGCCCGACGGCTACCGCTCGATGCCGCTGCCGGTGCTGGCCGTCTTCTCCGGCGTGCTGAGCAAGGTCGCCGCGTACGGCTTCCTGCGCATCGTGATCCCGACCCTCCCGGACGCGGCGGTGCATTTCCAGACGCTGATGCTGCTCATCGCGCTCGCGTCGGTGCTCTACGGCTCCGTCATGGCGTTCTCGGTGACGAACGTGCGCCTGGTCCTCGGGTACTCGTCGATCGCGCAACTCGGCTTCATCGTCCTCGGCGTGTTCTCGCTGAGCGACCAGGGCGCCCAGGGCGCGATCCTGCAGTCCGTCAACCACGGCCTGGTCGTCGCCCCCGCGTTCTTCATCGCGGGGCTTTTGGCCGCGCGCTGCGGCGGTTCGGAGGACCTGCGGGACATGGGCGGCATCGCCTTCCGCGCCCCCGTCCTCACGACGCTCTTCCTCATCGTCGCGATGGCCAACCTCGCCATCCCGGGCTCCTCGAACTTCGTCGGTGAGTTCCTCATCCTGCTCGGCCTGTTCAACAGCAAGCTGGCGATCGCGATCATCGCCTTCACGGGCGTGGCCCTCGCCTCGGTCTACACGCTGCGCCTCTTCGTCCGCGCGATGCACAACCGCGTCGGCCAGCACGTGCAGTCGCGCGACATCAGCGTGCGGGACGGGATCGTGCTCGTCCCGCTCGTGCTCTGCATCCTGGCGCTGGCGGTCTATCCGCAGCTGCCGCTGAAGAAGGCCGAGGCCTCCGTGAAGCGCTCGGTGGCCCCCGCGCTGGCGATCACCAGCCCGCCGCCGACCGCGGCCGCCGCGCCCGGTGGGGCAGTACCGGGGGCCGCGCCCGTTCCCTCGGGCGGTACCGATCCCGTGACCGGAGGCACGCCATGATCGCGAAAAACTTCGCCCAGGGGGCTCGTTTTCCGTTCACGCGGTCGGCGACTCTGGAGGTTGCCCGATGATCGCCACCGCGCTGAACCTCGCCGCCAGCGGGGCGGTCAAGGGTCCCAAGATCGACTGGGCGGGCCTGTCGCCGCTCGTCGCCCTCCTCGGCGGCGTCGTCGTCGTCCTGCTCGCCGGCCTCCTGCGCCCGCGCTTCGCCCGCGAGCAGGTGGTCCCCGGCCTGACGATCGTCACGCTGCTGACGTCGCTGGGCCTCACGATCTGGCAGCTGGACGAGCAGAAGAACCTCGTGGCCGGTGCGCTGCGCCTGGACGGCCTCTCCACCACGCTCACGGTCATCTTCCTCGTCGCCGGCATCGCCGCGACGCTGCTGTCCTGGCGGGCGATGGCTCCGCGCGAGTCCGCGCACGGCGAGTACTTCTCGCTCGTGCTCAGCAGCATCTCCGGCATGGTCGTCCTCGTCTGGGCGCAGAACACCGTCTCCCTCTTCCTCGGCCTCGAGCTGCTGTCGATCCCGCTGTACGTGCTGTGCGCCACAGAGATGCGCCGCGCCACGTCGCTGGAGGCCGGGCTGAAGTACCTCGTCATCGGCTCGGTCGGCTCGGCCACGCTGCTCTACGGCCTGGCGCTCATCTACGGCGCCACCGGGACGACCGACTACACCGCCACCGCCCAGGCGTTCTCCGCCAAGGCGCTCTCGGGCGACACGCTGGCGCTCGCCGGCATCGCGCTCGTCCTGGTCGGCATGTGCTTCAAGTGCTCGGTCGCGCCGTTCCACCAGTGGACGCCCGACGTGTACGAGGGTGCCCCGACCCCGGTCACGGCGTTCATGGCCGTCGCGACGAAGGCCGCGGCATTCGGCGTCTTCCTGCGCTTCTTCGACGTGGCGCTCATCGACGCGCAGTCCACGTGGGGTCCCGCGCTCGCGGTGCTTGCCACGATCACGATCATCGTCGGCAACGTCGGAGCGCTCGGACAGTCCTCGCTGAAGCGGATGCTCGCGTACTCCTCGGTGGCCCAGGCGGGTTACATGCTCGCCGGTGTCGTCGTCTCGACGCAGCTGGGTGTGCGCGCGACCGTCTTCTACCTGGGCGCGTACCTCGTGATGAACCTCGCCGCGTTCGGCGTCATCATCGCGCGCGAGCGCGAGACGGGCCTGGGCGACGACATCTCCGCCGTCTCTGGCATCGGCGCCACCCGCCCGCTGCTGGCGTGGCCGCTGACGGTCGCAATGCTCGCCCTCGCCGGCGTGCCCGCCACCGCCGGCTTCATCGGCAAGTTCCAGCTCATCCGGGCCACCGTCGACGGCAACTACACGTGGCTGGGCATCGTCATCGTCATCGGCTCGATGATCTCCCTCGGGTACTACCTGAAGGTCGTCGCCGCCATCTGGGCCGGTGCCCCGTCGACCGAGGCGCTCGCGACCGGCCCCGCCCTGCCCGCCCTGGCGGGCGGCGCCCCGGACGCCCCGACCACCGCCCCGCCGGCCAAGCCCGCCTGGGAGCTCACGTTCGTCGCCGTCGTCTTCGGCGCCGCGACCATCGTCTTCGGGATCATCCCGCAGCCGTTGTTCGACTTCGTGGAACGCGCCGGATCAGCGTTCACGAACCTCGTCTGACCCCGCCGGGGGGATGTGAACGGAGTTTCATCCACCCCAGGGGGGCATGAGATTCCGCGCACCCGCCGGCCCCGGCGGGGAGCGTGCGGCCCCGCCGACGCGCCACCGCGTGACTTGCGGCAGGATTGACGGTCACATGCGCATCTCCGCGAAAGCCGACTACGCCGTGCGCGCCTGCATCCAGCTCGCGCTGGCCGCCGAGGGGGAGCGCCCGACCAAAGGCGAATCCGTCGCGACCGCACAGGGCATCCCGATGAAGTTCCTCGAGAACATCCTGGGGGACCTGCGGCACGCTGGGCTCGTGCGCAGTCAGCGCGGTGCTGACGGCGGGTACTGGCTCAACCGCCCGCCAGCAGACGTGTCGGTGGCGGACATCATCCGGGCGGTGGACGGGCCGCTCGCGTCGGTCCGCGGTCAGCGTCCCGAGGACGTCCCGTACACCGGCAGCGCCGAGCCGCTGCAGCAGGTCTGGATCGCCGTGCGCCACAATCTGCGGGCGGTGCTGGAGACCGTCACGCTCGCGGATCTGGCGGCGGGCACGCTGCCGGCGGGCATCTCGAAGCTCGCCGACGACCCGGAGGCCTGGGTCACGCGCTGAGAAGCCGTCCTGGCGGGCCGAGCGTCGGATCGGGGTCCACGACCCGGCCCCGATCCGACACTCGCCCGCCTCAGGCCGCCGCGAGCACCGGACGGACCCACACGATGTCGCCGGCGCTCAGCTCGAGCGCCTGCTCCTCCGCCCGCGTGATCTGGGCGACGACGGGCTCGGCGCCCTCGCCGGCCTGGGCGAGCAGCAGCTCGACGCGCACCTCGAACCCGAGGTGCACAACGCGCACGACCTGCGCCTCGAGCGCGCCGTCGCGGGCGTCGACGGAGAGCTCGAGATCATGCGGGCGCACCAGGGCCTCGCCGAGCCGCGCGACCGGCCCCAGGAACGACATGACGAAGTCGGACACCGGGGCGTCGTAGAGCTCGCGCGGGCCGCCGGTCTGGGCGATCTGACCGGCGTCCATGACCGCGATCGTGTCGGCGACGTCCAAGGCCTCCTCCTGGTCGTGCGTGACGAGAACGGTCGTCACGTGAACCTCGTCGTGCAGGCGGCGCAGCCAGGTGCGCAGCTCGGCACGGACCTTGGCGTCCAGGGCCCCGAACGGCTCGTCGAGCAGCAGCACGGCCGGCTCGATCGCCAGCGCACGGGCCAGGGCCATCCGCTGGCGCTGCCCGCCGGAGAGCTGCGAGGGATAGCGCTGCTGGTACCCGTCCAGGCCGACGACGCGCAGGAGCTCGTCGACCTTGTCCTTGATCTCGGTCTTGGGCTTCTTGCGGACCTTCAGGCCGAAGGCGACGTTGTCGCGCACGGTCATGTGCTTGAAGGCGGCGTAGTGCTGGAAGACGAAGCCGATCCCGCGCTGCTGCGGCGCGAGGTTCGTCACATCCTTGCCGTCCAGGATCACGCGGCCCGAGGTCGGGATCTCCAGGCCGGCGATGACCCGCAGCAGCGTGGACTTGCCCGACCCCGAGGGGCCGAGCAGCGCCGTGAGCGACCCCGACTCGATCTCCAGGTCGATGCCCTTGAGTGCGTGGAAGTCGCCGTAGTGCTTGTCGACGTTCTCGACGGTGATCATCGTGATATCTCAGTGATCCTTGCGGGGGTTCAGTCTCGTCATGGCCAGCAGCGTCGCCAGGGCGATGATCGCCAGCAGGGCCGAGGCGGCGTACGCCCCGGCGAGGTCGAAGTTCGTAAAGCGCTTCTCGACGAGCAGGGTCAGTGTCTCCGTCTGGCCGGCGATCTTTCCGCTGACGACGCTCACGGCACCGAATTCGCCGATGCAGCGGGCGACCGTCAGCACGACGCCGTACGCGACGCCCCAGCGGATGGCCGGCAGGGTCACGCGCCAGAACGTCTGCCAGGAGGAGGCGCCGAGCGTCGCGGCGGCCTGCTCCTGCTCGTCACCGATCTCGCGCAGGACGGGTGAGACCTCGCGCGCGACGAACGGCAGCGACACGAAGACGGTGGCCAGCACCATCCCGGGCAGGCTGAAGATGATCGCGATGCCGTGGTCCGCCAGCCACGGACCGAACCAGCCGATGCGCCCGTAGACGAGGATCAGCGCCAGGCCGACGACGACCGGACTGATGGCGAACGGCAGATCCACGATGGCCTCGAGGATCGCCTTGCCGCGAATGCGCCCGCGGACGAGCACGAGCGCGGTCAGGATCCCCAACACGGTGTTGAGGGGCACCGCGATCGCCGCGATCTCCAGCGTGAGCGAGAAGGCGTGAATGGCCGCCGGGGTCGTCACCGAGTCCCAGACGGCGCCGACGCCGTGCTCGAAGGTCCGGTACAGGACGAGGCCCACGGGAATGCCGAGCAGCAGCGCCAGGTAGGCGAGGGCGACGCACCGCAGCGTGATGCGTGTCGAGCGGGACTGCTCAAGCATGGTCGCCTCCCCGCCGCTCCAGGACCCGGATGCCGATGAGCACCACCAGCGACACGAGCAGCAGCACCACCGCCACCGCGGCCGCGGCGATCGGGTTCTGGCTGGACTCCTGCAGCTTGAAGATGTAGACCGAGCTGACCTCGGTCTGGAACGGCACGTTGCCGCTGATGAGGACGATCGAGCCGAACTCGCCGACGGCGCGCGCGAAGCTCAGCGCGGCGCCGGAGAGGATCGCCGGACGCAGGTTCGGCAGGACGATGTGGCGGAACGTCTGCCCGGGCGTGGCCCCGAGCGACGTCGAGGCCTCCTCCATCTCCCGGTCCAGCTCGATGAGCACCGGCTGCACCGAGCGCACGACGAACGGCAGCGTGACGAACAGCAGCGCGAGCAGGACGGCCGTCCGCGTGTAGGTGACGTCGATGCCGACCGGCGAGTTCTTGCCGTAGAGGGCGATGAGCGTCAGGCCCGCCACGATCGTCGGCAGCGCGAAGGGCAGGTCGATGAGCGCGTTGACGGCCCCCTTGCCCTTGAAGTCGTCGCGGACGAGGACCCAGGCGACGAGCGTGCCGGTCACCGCGTTGATCGCCGCGGCGACGAGCGACACGACGAGCGTGAAGACGAGCGCGTTGACGGCCTGCTTGGAGCTGACGGCGTCCCAGAACGTGCCGGTGCCGTCGTCCAGCGCCTTCACCGTGACCGCGGCCAGCGGCAGCAGCACGATGAGGCTCAGCCAGATCGTGACGACACCGATCCCGAGCGGGCCGGTGCCGCCGGCCCGCGCGCGCCGGTGGACGCGGGTCGGCCGCGCCGTACCGCCTCGCGGTCCCGCCGGCTGAGCCGGCGGGGAATCGGGCCCACCCACCCCTTCGCTGAGGAGCGGCGTGCTCACTTGTCGGTCGACACTCCGGCGTCACGCTCGATCGCGGCGATGGAGCCCTTGGCCGGGTCGAACAGCGTGTCGTTGACCTTGGTCCAGCCACCGAGGTCCTCGATGGTGAAGAGGCCGGGCGGGTTCGGGAACTTCGCCGCGTTGGCCGCCAGGACGGTCTCGTTGACCGGGCGGTAGCCCCATTCCACGAACTTTTGCTGCCCGGCCTCGGAGAGGACGTAGTCGATGAACCTCTGGGCGGCCGGATCGCCCTTGATCGTCTTGGCGATGTCGATGTTGATCTTGATCGTGTCGTCCGGCGTGACGAAGTCGACCTTCTCGCCCTTGCGCTGCGCGGTCGTGGCCTCGTACTCGTAGGAGAGGAGGACGTCACCGGTGCCGGAGGTGAAGTTCTGCAGCGCCTCACGCCCGGACTTGTCCTGGACCACGACATGCTTGGTGATGAGCTCACGCACGTACTTCAGGCCGGCCGCAGGGTCCTTGCCCCCGCCGGAGGCCTGGCCGTAGGCCGCGAGGATGTTCCACTTCGCCGCGCCGGAGGTGAAGGGGTTGGGCGTGAGGACCTTGACGTCCTTGCGCAGCAGGTCGGCCCACGTCTTGATGTGCTTCGGGTTGCCCTTCCGGACGATGAACGACACGAGCGACGTCGTGACCAGGCCCTTGCTCGGCGTCGCGTTCCAGTCGCCGTTGACGAGACCCGCCTTCACGAGCCGCGTGACGTCCGGCTCGGTGGAGAACGAGACGACATCGGCGGGCAGGCCCGCCTCGACGGCGCGGCTCTGGTCGCCCGAGGCGCCGAAGCTCGTCTTGAAGCCGACGCCCTTGCCCGCCGGGGTCTTGGCGAACGCCGGGATGAGCTCGTCGTAAACGACCTGCGGCGTGGAGTACGCGACGAGCGACAGCGTGGCCTTGCCGCTGGCGGCGCTCGCGGTGCCACCGCCGGTCTTGGAATCCGACGCACCACCGCAGCCGACGGCAACCAGAACGGTGGCCAGCAGGGCGGTGAGGGTCGGCAGAGTGCGCTTCACAGGTGATCCTTCCAAAACAGGGGTTTATCAGTCGGGATTTGGCAGAATACACGCTTCCTCACCAAGCTCGTCGAGAACGTGTTGTTTTGGGCGGTGCGCATGGCGCGATGGCTATCGTGGAGCTGCAGGTTCGCCCGGTGTCCGGCCCGCCGATCGGCCCGCTAGGGTCTCCACCCCGCATGGACTACCCCCTCGAGAGCTTTACCCCTGACGAGCAGGCCCGCCTGGCGCCGCACGTCACCAACCTGGACCGTCCGGTGTTCGCCCTGACGAACCTGCCGGAGACCGTCAAGGGCGCCATGTTCGCCCGGTATTCGCGCTACCCGGGCACGCTGCGGCGGATGTTCCTGGACGAGTTCGCCGACTCACTCCCGGTGAGGGACTCGGACCCCACCCACCCGGACGACACCGAGGGCAAGCGCGCCGCCGAGCTCTACGAGCGGATCTTCGTCGGTTACGGCGATGACAGCGTCGCGCAGCTCGGCGGGGCCCACGTCGCGTGCGAGTGGGCCTCCAACGTGCTGACGAAGGTGCTCCAGCGCCCGCGCCTGGGTGCCTACCTCGAGCAGTCCACCCGCTATATCGCCTACGACACGCCGATGGACGGCCAGGGCGCCGCGGCGCGCTACCGCTACTACCGCGACCCGGCGCTCGGGCCCGTGTACGAGCAGTCGATGGACGAGATCTTCGGCATCTACTCCGACATGCTCCCGCGGGTGCGCGCGTGGGTCGACGGCTCGTTCCCCGGCGATCCGAGCCCGGCCCGTGACCGCGCGATCGGAGCCAAGGCGCTGGACCTCGTCCGCGGGCTGCTCCCCGCCGCCTCGCTGTCGCACATGGGCATCTACGCCACCGGGCAGACGTACGAGCAGCTCATCCTGCACCTCATGGCGCACCCGCTGCCCGAGGCCCGCGAGTGCGGGACGATGATCCTGGACTCCATCCAGGCCGTGATGCCGTCGTTCGTCTCGCGCGTGCCCCGGCCCGAGCGTGGCGGTGCGTGGATCGGCTACCTGCAGGAGCGCGACGCGGCCGCCGCGCGGTGGGTCACGCGTCTGGGCCTGGACCGGCCGGCGGCCGTGGTGGGCGGGCGGCCGTCCGTGCGGCTGCTGCACGTCGACGGGGACGAGGACGCGCTCCTGGCTGCCCTCCTCTTCGAGGCCTCCGGTGTCTCGGAGGAGGACGCCCGCATCCGCCTCAGCGCCCTGAGCACCGACGAGCGCACGGCACTGCTGAGCGACCTCGTGGGCGAGCGGCGCAACCGCCGCCACCGCCCCGGCCGGGGCTACGAGGCCCTGCGCTACCGCTTCGAGATCGTCTCGGACTACGGCGCCTTCCGCGATCTGCAGCGCCACCGCATGCTGACTGTGCAATGGCAGAAGCTCACACCCGACCTCGGCGCCGGTGTCCCCGAGGAGCTTGACCTGGCCGGCTGCGGCGGCGAGTACCGCCGCGCGCTCGATCTTTCGCGGGTCGCCCATCAGCGGCTGCTTGACGACGGCCATGACCCCCGTGTGGCGATGTACGCGCTCTGCCTCGGGTACCGCATCCGTTACGTCATGGACCTCAACGCCCGGGAGGCGATGCAGCTCATCGAGCTGCGCTCCGGCCGCGAGGGGCACCCGTCCTACCGTGCCGTCGCCCACGAGATGCACCGCCAGATCGCGGACGTGCACCCCTCCGTGGCCGCGACGATGGTGCACGTGGACAACGACAACGAGCCGCGTCTCGAGCGCATCCTGGCCGAGATGCGGACGGAGGACCGGCGCCGGAATCAGAGCGTGTCGTGAGGGCGGCCGGGCGTAGGGTGACGGGCGGATGGCCGATGCTCCGTCACCGTTGAACCCCGTCCCGGCCGGCGCGCCCGCCGGACGCGCACCATGGCTGCTCCGCGACCGCCGGCCGCCCCCCTCGGTCCGCGTCGCGGTCGCCGCCGGCGGCGTCGCCGCGTGCACGATTGCGATCAAGTTCCTCGAGGACGTGACACGCGCGCCGTCGATGTCGGTGCTCTACATCCTGCCGGTGCTGCTCGTCTCCGCCGCGTGGGGGCTGCGGCTCGGCCTGGCCACGTCGCTCGCCTCGGCCGTGGCCTTCAACCTCGTCTTCCTCCCGCCCACCGGCCGCCTGACGGTGGCCGACAGCCGCAACGTCGCGGCCCTGGGCACCTTCGTCGTCGTCGCGCTGGTGACCAGCCGTGTCGCGGACGTCGCCCGCGCCCGTACCGTCGAGGCCGAAGCACGCCGGCAAGAGGCCGAGCTGGCCGCGGAGATCGCGCGCGGGATGCTGGCCGGCGGGGACCCGGACACGCTGCTGCGCACCACGGCGCACCGGG
>JAOPZJ010000189.1 GCA_025964155.1 Solirubrobacterales bacterium | reverse complement strand
TCCGGCGCCCGCGTCCACGAGCCGGGCGGGCGGCCGCACCGCCCAGCGCGCCAGCCGCAGCCGCTGGCGGTCGAAGAGCCACAGCAGCGGCGCGGCCAGGCGGGCGCCACGCGGGGTGGCGGTCGCGTAGTCGCCGGTCTCGTGCAGGTCGATGTCGGCCGGTAGCGGGCCCAGCGTCACCGCGGTGCCGCAGGCGGGGCAGCGCGAGAGTTCCACGTCCGGTACGGCGAGCTCGGCCGCAGGGGCGCTGCACCAGGTCAGCGTCGCGGTGCCGCAGGCCGGGCAGGGGGCGGGCATCGGTGCAAACCCTAGTGAAGGCGTGTGGCCGAGTATGCCGCTGCCGGCCCCGCATCCAGGGGCCGCGGCGTGCCGTTTGCCGCGCGTGACGGCACGCCGGACTGACACAAGCCTCGGCGATCCCTCATGATCTGTCACCGAAATGGCTGAAGCTTCCGCAACGTCCGTCGAGGCGACCCTGGCCTGGGAGGCTGAGCAGCGCCCGCGCGCTGCGCTCCTCGCGCTCATCGCCGGCAACTTCACGCTCTTCGGGGGGATCGTCGCCTCGCTGCTGTTTCGCGACTTCCCGGCCGTCTCGCCCCTGGACGGGATCCGCGACGCCGCGGGGCTGCCGCTGACCGTCGGGGACGGCCTGCGCACGAGCCAGCTCTTCTTCTACGACGACAAGGTCGTCCCGCTGATCGCCGTCGCCGTGGCGCTCGCCATCGGATCGGCCGCGATGGCCGGCGTCCTCGGCTATCTCTTCCGCGCCACGCAGGCGCGCAGCTCCAACCTGCCGCGCATCGCGCTTTTCGGCGCCATCGGCGGCCCGGTCATCCTCGCCGTCTCCGAGCTGGTGCTGCAGGTCGCGATCTCGCTGAAGGCACACAACTACGTCGTCGACAAGCACTACTCGACCGCGGTGGCGCACGATGCGCTCCAGGGCGGGGCGGTGCTCGCTGCGCAGGTCCTACGCCAGCTCGGCGTCCTCCTGCTGGCCTTCAGCTTCGTCCTCATCAGCCTCAACGCGATGCGCGTCGGGCTCCTGACCCGCTTCATGGGGATCCTCGGGATGATCGTCGGCGCCCTCTTCGTCATCCCGCTCGGCAGCAACCTGCCGATCGTGCAGTGCTTCTGGCTCATCGCCATCGCCTTCCTCATCTTCGGCCGCTGGCCCAATGGGCGTCCGCCTGCGTGGGAGACCGGTCGCGCTGAGCCGTGGCCCACCCAACAGGAGCTGCGCGAGCAGCGCGCGCTGGCGGGGGTCGGCCGCGGGCGGGGCGGCCGCGGTGTCAGCGATGAGCCCGAGCTCGTCGACGAGGACTCCGAGCCGGGGGACGGCCTGCCCGGCACCGCGGCGCAGCGCCCGACCACGGTGGCGCACGCCTCCTCCAAGAAGCGCAAGAACCGCAAGCGCCGGTAGCGCGGCGGCGCAC
Source organism: Solirubrobacterales bacterium (assembly GCA_025964155.1). Classification (GTDB taxonomy): domain Bacteria; phylum Actinomycetota; class Thermoleophilia; order Solirubrobacterales; family Solirubrobacteraceae; genus Paraconexibacter. The sequence goes on along the minus strand of JAOPZJ010000189.1, from coordinate 1,227 downwards.
CGCAAGCGCGCGCAAGCACCGTCCCCGCGCGCCCCGGCGTCGCGGTCTTGCGACGTTGTCGCAACGCCGGGCCTGGGTAGGCTGCGACCATGGCCTCGAGGACGAACGACACCGCGTTGCAGACCCGCCTCGGCGAGCTGCTGGACCAGCAGCGCTTCCCGCCGCCGCCGGAGTTCGCGCAGCGCGCGCTGATCAAGGACGACAGCGTCCACCGGGCGGCCGCGGCGGACCCCGCGGGATGGTGGCACGAGCAGGCGCTGGACCTGCTGCAGTGGGACACCGCGCCGCAGGAGTCGCTGGACGACTCAGGCGCGCCGTTCCACACCTGGTTCGCCGACGGGAAGCTCAACGCGTCCGTCCAGTGCCTGGACCGGCACGTCGCCGCAGGGCTCGGTGAGCGCGTCGCGTTCCATTGGTACGGCGAGGAGGGCGAGCAGCGCGACATCACCTACGCCGCCCTGCTGGCCGACGTGCAACGCCTGGCGAACGCGCTCAAGGACCGCGGCGTCAGCGCGGGCGACGTCGTCGGCATCTACCTGCCGATGATCCCCGAGGTCGTCGTGGCGATGCTCGCGTGCGCCCGGATCGGCGCACCGCACAACGTCGTCTTCGGCGGCTTCTCCGCCGAATCGGTGCGCGAGCGGATGGAGGTCTCGGAGGCCAAGGCGCTCATCACCGTCGACGGGGCGCGTCGCAAGGGCAAGACCGCGCCGGTCAAGCCAGCGGTCGACGAGGTCATGGGCGATCTGACGTCGTTGCAGACCGTCTTCGTGGTCAAGAACACGGGCAACGACGTGGCGATGGATCCCCAGCGCGACATGTGGATGCACGAGGCGATGGCGGCCGCGGACGCCGAGTGCCCGCCGGAGGCGTTCGGTGCCGAGCACCCCCTCTACATCCTGTACTCGTCGGGGTCGACGGCGGCGCCGAAGGGCATCCTGCACACGACCGGGGGCTACCTCACCGGTGTCACGTGGACGCACCGCTACGTCTTCGACCTCAAGCCCGAGGAGGACGTGTGGTTCTGCAGCGCGGACGTGGGCTGGGTCACCGGCCACTCGTACATCGTCTACGGCCCGCTGAGCAACGGCGTGACGAGTGTCATGTACGAGGGCGCGCCGGACTACCCGCACAAGGGCATCTGGTGGGAGCTGTGCGAGCGCTCCGGCACGACCGTCTTCTACACCGCCCCGACCGCGATCCGCGCCTGCATGAAGTGGGGCCCCG
>JAOPZJ010000186.1 GCA_025964155.1 Solirubrobacterales bacterium | reverse complement strand
CCGTAGTCGGCGAGGACGTAGCCGTCAAAGCCCCATTCCTTGCGCAGGATCGTCCGCAGCAGGTGTTGGTTCTCGCACCCGTACTGGCCGTTGATCCGGTTGTACGAGCACATGACGCTGCCGACCTTGGCCTCCTTGACGGCAGCCTCGAAATGCGGCAGGTAGATCTCGCGGAGCGTCCGCTCGTCGACGACCGAGTTCTGGATCAGGCGGCTGCCCTCTACGCCCACGCCCTGGGCGGACTGTCCGCCGCTGATGTCCACACCCTCCTGGTTGTTGGCGGCGAAGTGCTTGACGTCCGCGATGACGCCCGCGGCCTGGGCCGCCTTGATCCACGCGACGACCATGCGGGTCTGCAGAAACGGATCCTCGCCGTAGTTCTCGAACGTGCGGCCGCTGAGCGGCGTGCGGGCGATGTTCACCGCGGGCCCGAAGATCACGTCGTTGCCCTTGTCTCGTGCCTCGCCCGCGGCGACGGCGCCGTGTGCCGCGGCCAGCGCCGGGTCGAAGGTCGCCGCGAGCGCCAGCGGCACCGGCAGGCCCGTCGACCTGCCCTGGCGCGGGCCGACCGGGCCGTCGCTGTACAAGACCGTCGGCACGTCGAGCCGTGGGATGCCGTGCTGCGTCCCGGTGTGGCTGTGCGCCCCGCCCGCGGCACCGGTGAACTCGTCGCCGCCGAGGAGGGCGACCTTCTCGTCCGTGGTCATCGCGGCCAGCAGCAGGGCCGCCCGGGCCTGGGGCGTCAGCGTCATGTCACACCAGGGGTGCTGGCCACAGCGTCCGGCGGCCTGCGCAGCCGGCGGCGTGCCGGCGGCGTTGAGAAGGGCGACCGTGGTGAGCGCGGTCAGTAGGTACGTTCGCAAGACAGGCTCCAGGGACACAGGCGGTGAGCAGACCGACCCGTGCAGGTCCCGGGTCCGCAGCAGTATTACGGAGTGTCGGTGCGAGCGTGTACGCCGAGGTACCGATCTTCCGGGCGCCACGGATGCCGCTCGCTATGGGCGCGGACGCTGCTGGCGTCTCGGCTTTGGGCTGGACGCTGGTGGCGCTGGTGGCGCCCGGGCCCTGGCGTCGGCGCCCAGGCGCCTCGCACGAGGTCCGATGATCGCGCTCACCTGGCGAGCGCCGCCTAAGGAGCGGGCCGCTTGCCGACCCGCACGGAGACCGTTCGTCGCTGCCCGTCCCGCAGGATCTCGAGCTGCAACCGCGCGCCCGGGCGTGTCGCTCGCAGCGCCGCCAGCACGTCCTCGACCTGCTCAGCGGGCCGCCCGGCAACCCGCGTGATGATGTCCCCGACCCGCAGCCCGGCACGTGCCGCCGGACCGTCCTTCACGACGGCGCGGATCACGGCGCCGCCGTCGGTGTTGACACCGAGCGCTCCGGCGACTTCGGCCGGGAGCGGCTCCATCTGGACGCCGAGGTAGGCGTGCTCGACCTTTCCGCTGCGAATCAGCTGTCCCACGACATCGGAGACGGTCGGGGCCGGGATCGAGAAGCCGATCGAGACGGCACTGGCCGCCGGAGGGATGTACGCGACGTTGATGCCCATGACCTTGCCGTCGGCGCCGGCGAGGGCGCCGCCCGAGTTGCCCGGGGAGATCGCCGCATCGGTCTGCAGCAAATTGACCAGCTGGGGCGTCGTGCCCCCCGACGGAATCGATCGGTCGACCCCCGAGAGGACGCCGGCGGTGACGCTGCCCTCGAAGCCGAGCGGGCTGCCGATGGCGACGGCCAGGGATCCCACCGGCGGCAGCTTCTCGGCGAACGCGGCGGGCGGCAGATCGCGTCCGACGCTCAGCACGGCCAGGTCCGTCAATGCATCGCGCGCGACGACCGTGGCGGGGATGCGCTCGCCGCTTGCCAGGGCGACCGTGATCTGCTCGCCCCCCTCGACGACGTGGTTGTTCGTCACGATCCTGCGGGGCTCGAAGGCCACGCCGCTACCCTCGCCCGCTCCGTTCGCGCGTTGAACCAGCACCGCCACGACGGACGGTGAGAGCTTCTGGTAGATCCGGGAGACCCCGGTGACCGGGCCGCCGGTGCTGCTGCTCCCACGTTCAGCCGACGGTCCCCGCGCTTTGCCGCCGCCACATCCGGCGCTGAAGCACAGCGTGAGGACCATCGCAATGCACAGCATGAGCACCAGTGCCCGCGGCCGCAGCCGGACGGACAAGAGCGACATGGGCGCGGCCTACCCGGATCAGTCCGCTTCACCACACGGGCGTGCGCACCATGACACCGGTCTCGGACTTGTCCGACGTCGGCGTTTCGCGGCGGCGGCGTCACCCGAGGAACGCCTCGGCGAGATCGAGCTCCGCCTCGGGGACCGTGTTCAGGCGCGCGGTCGCATCGCCGAGCGGCGCGAGCTCGATCGACGACCCGCGCAGCGCCGTCATCGTGCCGAAGCGGCCTTCGCGGACGGCCAGGTGCGCGCGCTGCCCCAGACGGCTGGCGAGGACGCGGTCATAGGCGGTCGGCGTGCCGCCGCGCTGCACGTGCCCGAGCACGACGGCCCGCGTCTCGGCACCGGTGCGCTCCTCCAGATGTGACTCCAACCAGTGTCCGACGCCGCCGAGCCTCGGGCGACCGAGCTGGTCGTTTACGCCCCTGGTCACGATCTCGCCACCCTGCGGCGCCGCTCCTTCGGCGACGACGACGATCGAGAAGCCACGTCCGCGGGAACGACGCGCAAGCACGCGAGCGGCGACGTCGTCCAGGTCGAACGGGCGCTCGGGCACGAGGATCACGTCCGCGCCACCGGCTAGGCCGGCGTGCAGCGCGATCCAGCCCGCATTGCGACCCATCACCTCGACGATGAGGTTGCGGTAATGGCTCTCGGCCGTGGTGTGCAGGCGGTCGATCGCCTCGGCCGCAATGTGCACGGCGGTGTCGAACCCGAAGGTCCGGTCGGTGCCGGAGAGGTCGTTGTCGATCGTCTTGGGCACCCCGACGATCGGCACGTCGGACGCGAGCTCGTTCGCGGCAAACAGCGTTCCGTTGCCGCCGATCGCGATCAGCCCGTCCAGGCGCTGCTCGGCGAACCGCCGGCGCACGATCTCGGGCTGCTCCAGGGCGCTGCGGCGCGACGTGCCGAGGATGGTGCCGCCGCGGGGCAGGATGCCGGCCACCCGGTCGATCGGCAGCTCCATGCAGTTGCCGTCGATCACGCCTCCCCAGCCATCGCGGAAGCCGACGACCTCGTCGCCGTGCAGGTGCGCACTGCGCACCACCGCCCGGATGACCGCGTTGAGTCCAGGGCAGTCGCCGCCGCCCGTGAGTATGCCGATGCGCATGCGCGCACCATTGCCGCCCCGGCGGGTCTGCGCAACCGACACATGGACAAATCGTTCGCGGACCCTGCCGACACCCGGGCATCGGGAGGCCCCGGCACGCGACGCGGCTGAGCGTCTTGTCGAGGGTGCGGCCGACATCACCTTGGTACGGTCGGATGACGCCCGTGGAGTGCGACGTCCTCATCTGCGGCCTAGGCCCGGTCGGCCAGCTCCTGGCCAACCTGCTGGGCGGCTACGGCGTCACGACGATCGCGATCGACGAGGCCGCCGGGCCCCATGCCCTGCCCCGCGCGGCGGTCATCGACGACGAGGTCCTGCGGATCGTGCAGGCCGCCGGCCTGGACGAGGCGGTACTCCAAGACGCACAGGTCCAGGACACCGTGAGCTTCATCAGCCGCCGCGGCCGGCGGATGGTCATCTTCCGCCCCGAGCACGGCGACTTCGGACATCCGCCGATGGTCTCGATCCACCAACCATCGATGGAGCGCACGTTCCTCGCCGGCCTGGAGCGCCACGCCTGCGTCGATCCACGCTGGGGCCAACGCCTGCAGGCGCTTGACCGCAGCGCCGATCACGTGACCGCGTGGGTGAGCCCCAGCGCCGGCGGCCCGCCGGATCCGGTGCGTGCCCGGTGGCTCATCGCGTGCGACGGCGGCCGCTCCCCCGTCCGCGCCCGCCTGGGCATCGGCTTCGGCGGCTCGACGTTCGCGCAGCGCTGGCTCGTCGTCGACGCGCTCGTGGACCGGCCCATCGCCGGCTCGCCACATCCGCACTTCGTCGGCGATCCCCGGCGCCCGGTCGTGTCGGTCCCGATGTCCGTCGGGCGCCACCGCTGGGAATGGATGCTGCATCCCGGTGAGGACGCCGCCCCGTTCCTGGAGCCCGCCCGGATCCGCGAGCTCATCGCGCCCGCCCTCGCTGGTGCGGGGGTGCAGATCGAGCGTGCCGTCGTCTACACCTTCCACGCCCGCACCGCCGACCGCTGGCGCGCGGGTCGCGTCCTCCTCGCCGGTGATGCCGCACATGTCATGCCGCCGTTCGTCGGCCAGGGGTTCTCCTCCGGCGTCCGCGACGTCGGCAACCTCGCCTGGAAGCTCGACGCCGTCCTGCACGGCGCGCCCGACCACCTGCTGGACTCCTACGAGACGGAGCGGCGCCCGCACGTGCGCCAGACGCAGCGACGCGCCGTCCAGCTCGGTGGCGTCGTCCAGAGCACCCGACCCGCCGTTGCCTGGGTCCGCGACCGCGTGCTCGAGGCGCTCGACGTCACCGGCGCGCTGGAACGGCTGCAGGGACGCGCCAAGCCGCCTGCCACCTACGCCGACGGTGCGTTTGCCCGGCGGCCACACCGCTTCGTGCAGCGCCGCGGCGTCGGCTCGCTCTTCCCGCAGCCGCTCGTCCGTCTCGGCGACGGCAACGAGCAGCCCTTGGACGACGTCATCGGCCTCCGCTGGGCCGCGCTCAGCACCGATCCCGGCGCGACCTGCGCCCTGAGGACGGCCGGTCTTCCCGTCTGGACGCTCCCGCGCGACCTCACCGACCACCGTGCCACGATCAGCGGCTGGCTGGACCGCCACGACGCAACCTGGGTCGTGCTGCGTCCCGATCGCTACGTCTACGCCAGCGGCGACCGCGACGCCGTCGCTCCCGCGGTGACCGCCGTACGCGGTCACCTGGGCGCCGGCCTTCGCACGGTCGTCCCCGGCCCGCCACGACCGGGGCCTGACCGCGACGGCAGTCCTCAGCGTCGCTGACGCCTGTCCCTCCGGCCGGCGAGATATTTGGGGTGCTCGCGCGAGGGGTGCAAGGCGCCTGTGGCGCTGACGCGAGCGAGCCCCGCGGGGTGCAACGCGTTTGAACGGCGGGCATTGACCGCGGACGGGTGCGAAGCGCCTGTGGCGCTGACGCGAGCGGGCCTGGCGGGGTGCGAAGCGCTTAAACAGCGGCATTGACGGCGGAAGGTGCCGGCGTGACGGTGCGGGTGGCGGACCGTCATGGCTGGCGCGTTGCCGCTCGCGACGGCGGTGAGCGGAGCACAGGCGGTCACCGAGACGCCCCGTGCCCACTCACGCCGAAGTGGCGCGTTAGCGCTCTCCCAGGCGGCGCCCAGCGCGTTTGCCGATCGAACGTCACGTTTCTGCTGCCAGGTAGCGGATCTGTGACGCTCGATCGGCGTGGGTTGCCGAGTGCCAGTGCCCACTGCCGCGCGTCAGTAGAAGGTGCTGCGCGTGCGATGGGGCGGGAGCGTCGCGTAGCCGGGCTCCTGACCCCTGGTCCACAGCACGTTGTCCAGCTCCCGTGGGGTCAGGCCCAGGCGGAGGGCGAGCAGCTCACAGGCGTGGACCGCGCAGGCGCGCAGCTCGCGCTCGGCGGGCCCGGCGGGCAGGAGCTCACCGCGGTCGATGCGGGCGGCCAGCGCCGGGGCCAGCTCCAGGACGCCCTCACACCGTAGGACCTGCGGCAGCACGTTGTCGGCAAAGGCGGTGAGGCCGTCCAGGTCGGTGAAGCGCGCCACCCCGGCCAGGGCGAGGTCGCTGGCGGCGATCTGGGCCCGCTTGAGGAAGCCGGTGTCGCACCACATCGGCATGCCGCCGGCCAGCGTCGCCGCCAGGCGCGCGGCTGACGGCTCGGCGTCACGCACGACGCCGAGCGCCGTGCGATCCCCGAGCCACGTCCCGAGCTCGCGCAGCGCGGCGGCGTAGAGCCTCACGAGCTCGTGCGTGGCGGGCTGGCCGAGCAGGGCCGCGACGGCGTCGCCATCCATCGCACGCAGCGCCCGTGCGTCCAGCGGGCCCTGGAGGCGCCAGCGCTCCGCCAGGGCGCGCGCGACGCTCGCGTACCCCAGACCCGGCAGCTCGTGGAACCAGCCGGAGCCGAAGTTGACGGCGTCGAGCACGAGGATGTACGCGGCCACATCATCGGGGCTGCCCTCGAGGTAATGGTCCGCCGGATCCAGTGCCGGCACCGGTCCGGCCGCCACGCGTCCGAGCGTCCCGGGGACGATCCGTACCTCCTGTGCGTCCTGTGCGATTGCGCGGCACGCCGCGCGGACATCGTCGGTGACGGTCACCGGCACAGCGTGCCACGTCGCGGCTCGCGTAACGTCCGCGCCCATGTCCCCGGACCGCCTTCGTCGCCTGACCCCGTTCGTGGCGGTCGCCGCCACGCTCGCCCTGCTCACCGGGTGCGGTGGCAACGGGGACGGCGGCGCGACGACGCGGGCCCCGCGGGTCCGCGTGGCCCTGGACTTCACGCCGAACGCCGTTCACGCCCCGATCTTCACCGCCGTCCGCACCGGCGCGGACCGCCGTCACGGCGTCCGCCTGACCATCGAGCGCCCCGGCAGCCAGCCCGATTCGCTCAAGGCGCTCATCAGCGGCCGCGCCGACGTGGGCGTCCTCGACATCCAGGACCTCGCCATCGCCCGTCAGAAGGGCGTGCCGGTCGTGGCCGTCGGCGCGCTCGTCCAGCGGCCGCTCGGGGCGCTCATCGCCCAGCCCGGCATCCGCCGGCCCGCCGACCTGAACGGCCGCCGCGTGGGCGTCTCCGGGCTGCCCTCGGACGGGCCGTTCCTCAAGGCGATCGTCCAGCACGACGGCGGGGACTACGGCTCCATCCGTCAGGTGACCATCGGCTTTGCCGCGGTCAGCGCCCTGCTCGGGCGCAAGGTCGACGCCGTGCCGGCGTTCTGGAACGTCGAGGGCATCGTCCTGGCCCAGCGCGGCCGGCGCTTTCGCGAGTTCCGCATCGACGACTACGGCGCGCCGCGCTTTCCCGAGGTCGTGCTCGTCACGACGAGCGCCATGCTGCGCGAGCATCGTGACCGTGTCGCCGGCGCCCTCGCCGCGATCCGCGACGGCGCCCGATCGGTCCGTGACGATCCCGAGCCCGCGATCCGCGAGATCGCCAAGGAGTCCGGGGACGCCGACCTGCGGCTCATCCGCGCCCAGTTCGACGCCCTGCGCCCGATCGTCGACCCGCAGCTCACCCTGCGCCGCCCGGTCCTGGAAGCGTGGGCGACCTTCACCGCTCGCGTCGGCCTGCTCGACAAGGCGCCCGATGTCGGGGCAGCGTTCGTCTTCGGCCTGCGCTGAGGCTCGCGGTCCCCGATTCGCCGCCGAGTCCCGCCTCGTGTCCGCTGGGCGGACACTGACCGGGACTCGGCGGCGGCCGGGACCCCGACGCCGTCACCCGGCGTCCGCCGACGCGGCCTGCGTCTTCTGCGCGTAGGACCGCACCGCCTCCTCCAGCCCGACGTCGGCACCGCAGCGCTCCGACAGGCGCCAGTGGTGCTCGAGGACCTCGTGGAAGACTTCGGCCGCCTCATGGTTGACCAGTGCTTCGGGGGGCATCGCCGCAACCACGGGCTCGAACACCTCGGCGCGCCAGCGGTAGGCCGCGACGGACTCCGGCAGCGGCTGTCCATCCTCGCCTTCGAGCCGCGCCCGGAACGCAGCCAGCGAGGCGAGCATGCGCCGCGCCTGGTTCTCCTGGGCGTTGAGCCCGGTGAGCATGAGCAGGCGCCGACGGTGATGTCCGGGCTCGACGACGTGCGGATCCAGTCGCAGGCGGTAGCCCTCGGGCACAGCCTCCAGCGCGATCTCCTCGACGTCGAAGCCCAGCTCGTTGAGGCGGCGCAGGCGCTCGTCGATGCGGAACTGCTCGTCGGGGTGGATGACCTCCTCGCGCGTGAGCTCGTCCCAGGTCGCCTCGTAGCGCCGGCGCAGCTCCGCCGCGGTTTCGACCGGATCCAGGTCGACGGTCCGCTCCAGCTCACCGGCGAGGTCCAGCAGCTCCCCGACCACGTGCTCATCGGCCAGGGCGATGTCGTGCTCGCGCTGGCCGTCCGTCAGCGAGGGATGCAGCTCACCGGTCTCGGCGTCGACGAGATAGGCGCTCAGACCCCCGGCGTCACGCCGGAAGAGCGTGTTGGACAGCGAGCAGTCACCCCAGAAGAACCCCGTCAGGTGCAGCCGCACGAGCAACTCGGCCAGCGCGGTCAGGAGCGTCGAACGCAGCTCCTCCCCGCCGTCGTCCGCGAAGAGCGTGCGGTAGGGGATCGAGAAGTCCAGGTGGCGCGTGACGAGGATCGCGTCCAGGTCGGCGCCGCGCCCCGTGACCACCCCGACGGACTTCACGACCGGCATCGACTCCTCCGCGAGGTGACGCAGCAGCCGGTACTCGCGCTCGGCGTAGCGGCGCGGCAGCTCCTTCAGCGCGTACAGCGCGCCGTCGTAGTTGACGAAGCGCACGACGTGACGCCCGATGCCGCGCGTGACCTGCACGATGCGCTCGTGTTCCCACGTCTCCAGCGGCTCGTGCCACGGCAGATCGAGGAACGTCGGGTGACCGGGCCGCGTGACGAGGTGCAGCCGCTCGGCCGCTGCGCTCATTTCACCGAGCCGGCCAGCAGCCCCTGCACGAAGTAACGCTGGAAGGCGAGGAACACGGCCAGCGGAATGGCGAGGGAGACGAACGACGCCGGTGCGATGAGCTCGATGTTGGACCCGAACTGCCGCAGCTGGGAGAAGATCGCGACGGTGATCGGCTGCGTGTCGCGGCCGAACGTCAGCGCGACGATGAGGTCGTTCCAGGTCCAGAGGAACTGGAAGATCGCCAGCGATGCGATCGCCGGCAGGCCGAGCGGCAGGATCAGGCGGAAGAAGATCGTCAGCTCCGACGCGCCGTCGATGCGCGCGGATTCCATGATGTCCTTCGGTATCCCGATGAAGAAGTTCCGCAGCAGGAAGATCCCGAACGGCAGCCCGAAGGCGACGTGGAAGAGGATCAGGCCGAGCACCGTGTCGAACAGGTGGGTGCTGTTGTACAGCGAGAAGATCGGGATGAGCGCGACCTGCAGCGGCACGACGAGCAGCCCGATCACGACGACGAAGAGCACGTCGCGTCCGGGGAACTCGAGCCAGGCGAACGCGTAGCCCGCAAGCGCGGCGATGAGCACGAGCAGGACCGTGTTGCCGACCGCGATCTCCGCCGTCGTCACCAGCGCCTTCGTGAGGTCGTTGTTGTTGAAGAGCGCGCGGTAGTTGTCGAACGTCATCGAGCTGGGCTTGGAGACGACGTTCCACCAGCCCTCCTGGGCGATGTCGCCCTTCGGCATCAAGGACGTGAGGAAGAGCCCGAAGGTCGGCACGAGCCACATCGCCGCGACGACGAGCAGGAAGAGGTTCAGGGGCGCACGACGAGCGGCGCGCAGCACGGTGTCCATCAGGTCTCCCTCCGGAAGCGGCGGACGTTCAGGGCAAGCACCGGAATGACGAGCAGGAAGAGGAAGACGGCGATCGCCGAGCCGAGCCCGAAGTCGTTGACGCCGCCGAACGACGTGCGCCACATCGCCAGCGCGATGACGTTCGCGTCGTCCTGCGTGGACCCCGGCGCGACCGACAGCACGATGTCGAAGACCTTCAGGACGTTGATGAGCATCGTGATGAACACCACCGAGAGCACCGGGGCGAGCATCGGCGCGGTGACGCGCCGAAAGACCTGCCATTCCGAGGCGCCGTCGGTGCGGGCCGCCTCCAGCACCTCGCGCGAGATCGCCGCCAGGCCCGCCGCGATGACGACCATCGCAAAGCCCGCCCACACCCAGATGTAGGCGATCATGATCGCGGGGGTGATGAGCTTTGGTCCGAGCCACGAGACACCGGCGAATGGCTTCTGGAACGTGTCGGGCCCGACCGCCGCGCGGTAGGACCCCGCCTTCACGCCATCGAAGGCGAACGCGCCTCCGGCGCCGCTCTTCGTGCTCTTCACCACCTTGCCGCCCGCGTCGCGCAGCTGCACGCTCACCCCCGGCAGGCCGAGCTCCTGCGGCTCGATGACGCCGGGCTTGCCGCCACCGGGCCGGAAGTCACGCCAGACGGTGCCGGTGATCGCGCCGGGCTTGGGCTGCGGAGCGACCGCTTGGCGGGCGTCCTTGGGGACCTCCGTCGGTGGAATCGCGGTCAAGCCCAGGAGCGCCGTGCCCCCGGCCTGCACGGGCGTCTTGAGCACGAATCCCTGTTTCACCGACCCCGTCAGGGTCGGTGTCGAGCCCTGGGCCGCAGTCAGCACCCCTCCCGAGCTGAACGCGTCGTCGACGACCTTGATCGCCGCGTTCACGGCGCCCTGGCTGGGATCCTGCGTGTACATGATGTGCCAGATCACGCCCGCGGCGAACAGCGAGATCGCCATGGGCATGAACACCGCGATCTTGAACGCGACGCCCCAGCGTATGCGCTCGGTCAGGACGGCGAAGATCAACCCGATCGAGGTGACGAGCGCCGGGACGACCCCGACCCAGATCGCGTTGTTCTTGATCGCCGTCTTCAGCGTGTCGGTCGTGAAGAGCGCCTGGTAGTTGTCGAGCCCGACGAAGTCCGAGCCGTCCCGGCTGTAGAAGCTGCGGATGATCGTCCTGACCGTCGGATACACGAGCCACACGACGAGCAACACCACGGCCGGCCCGAGGAAGACCGCCGTCATCGCGCGCTGCCGCCAGGGGCTCTGACCCGCGGCCCCACCCTCGGCCCGGCCGGTGCCGCGGGTGCTCACGCCCGCGGCGGTCGGTCCGGCGGTGGCCTCCGAGTCCGCCATGCCGGTCTACTTGTACGCCTTGGCGGCCGACGCCTCGAGCTTCGTCGCGGTGCCGTTCACGTCGGACGGGTTGGCCAGGAAGTCCTGCAGGATCTTCCACTCGCCCTGGCCGGGCGTGCCGCCGAACGCCGCCGGCGCGAGGTCGGACATGTCGAAGCGGAACGTCTTGGCCGCGGCGATGGCGGTCGCCGTCGTCCGCGTCGTCGCGTCGGGGTAGGCGCTCTCGGGAACGTTCTTGTTCGGGGACGAGAAGCCGCCGCGTCGCACCCAGATCCCCGCGGCCTCGGGGCTGGCGAGGTACTTCACGAGCGCCTGGCCCGCCGGCGTATCCTTGAACATGACGAGCGAATCGCCGCCACCCACCACGAAGCCCTCGGTGCTCCCGATCGCGGGGAACGGGAACACGTTGTAGCCGGTGCCGGCCTTGAGCTTGGTCTTGCCGGCCACGACCCCGGGGACGAAGTCACCCTCGATGATCATCGCTGCCTTCGCCGGATCGACGAAGACCTGTGACACGGCCGTCGGGAAGTCGGTCTGCAGTGCCTCGCTCTTGCCGCCGACGATGTTGGACTGATCGCCGATGACCTGCGCCATCGTCTTCAGCGCGTCCTTCACCGACGCGTCGGTCCACTTGATCGTGTGCTGGGAGAGCTGGTCGTACTTGTCGGGCCCGGCCTGGCGCAGGTAGATGTTCTCGAACAGGTCGGTGAGCGTCCAGCCGTCCGCCCCGCCCACCGCGAAGGCGGGCGTGCCGGAGGCCTTCAGCGTCTTGGCGGCCTGCGTGAACTCGTCCCACGTCTTGGGCGCGCTCACACCGGCGTTCGTGAACGCCTGGACGTTGTTCCAGACGGTCGACTTGTTGGCGCCCTTGAAGACGAAGCTGTACTGCTTGCCGGCGATCGTGCCGAGCTTGATGAAGTCCGCGGGGTAGTTGGTCTGCAGATCCGCCTTGGCGAAGTCGAGCGGCTTGAGCGCGCCCTTCTTCTGGAACTCGGCGATGAGGCCCGGTTGGGCGATCGTCGCCAGGTCGGGCGGGTTGCCGCCCTGCACCGCGGTGCCCAGCACGGTCGGGACGTTGTCGCCGGCCGGGTTGTACTTGACGGTGATCTTGGGGTACTTCTTCTTGAAGCCGTCCAGCACGGCCTGGAAGGACTTCTGCTCCTCGGCGGTCCAGACGCCGACGACAGACACGCGGCCCGACACGTCCGCTGCGGGTTTCTGGGTGGTCGTTGTGCTGCTGCTGTTGTTGTTGCTCGAGCCGCAACCTGCGACCGCGGCACTCGCCAGCGCGATGGCTGCGAACGTCTGGAGAATGGGCTGATGCCTGGTCACGGGGAGGTCCTTTTCGTCTGTCGTCAGTAGATGCCGAGACCGGTCTCGGGGTCGAAGAAGTGCAGCGTGCGGGTGTCGACGACGACCTGCGTCGCGTCACCGGGCTTGACACGCGAGCGCGGGGAGAAGCGCCCGACGACCGTCGCGCTGCGGTCCGGGCCGCCGCCGGCCGGGACGGGTACGCCTGCGTCTTCGGCGAGTTCGGCGACCTCGGCGGTGGTCGCCGCCGGGGCGTCCACGGCAAGGTGAACCATGATCTCCGAGCCCAGGGCCTCCCGCAGCTCGACCGTGCCGTCGAGCGTGCGACCCTCGGGCACGTCGGAGGCGGCGGCCGCGTCCTCGAGGTCTTCGGGACGGATGCCGACCACGACCGGGCGGCCCTCGAACGCCGCAAGGTCCGGACGGTCGTCGAGCAGGCCCGGATCGAGGGTGAGGCTCTGGGAGCCCATTCGCGCCACGACAGCGCCGTTGGACCGCTCGATCGTCCCGTCGAGCATGTTCATCGACGGGCTGCCGATGAAGCCTCCGACGAAGAGGTTGACCGGGCGGTCGTAGAGCTCCTGCGGGGACGCGACCTGTTGCAGCGCCCCCTTGCGCATGACGGCGACGCGGTCGCCCATCGTCATCGCCTCGACCTGGTCGTGCGTGACGTAGATCGTCGTGACGCCGAGATCCTGCTGCAGGCGCGCGATCTCGGCGCGCATCTGCACGCGCAGCTTCGCGTCGAGATTCGACAGGGGCTCGTCCATGAGGAACGCCTGGGGCTGACGGACGATCGCGCGGCCCATGGCGACGCGCTGGCGCTGGCCACCGGACAGCGCGCGCGGCTTGCGGTCCAGGAACGGCGCGAGGTCGAGCACGCGCGCCGCCTCCTGCACGCGGCGGTCGATCTCGTCCTTGGGCACCTTCTTCAGCCGCAGCCCGAAGGCGATGTTCTCGTAGACCGACAGGTGCGGATACAGCGCGTAGCTCTGGAAGACCATCGCGATGTCGCGGTCCCGCGACGGCATGTCGTTGACGACGCGCTCGCCGATGCGCAGCGTGCCTGAGGAGATCTCCTCCAGGCCGGCGACCATCCGCAGCGCGGTTGTCTTCCCGCATCCAGACGGGCCGACGAGCACCATGAACTCGCCGTCGTCCACGTCGAACGACAGCGACCGGACCGCCGTGGTCCCGTCGGGATAGACCTTGCTGATCCCATCGAACGACACCTGCGCCATCCGCGCTCCTCTCGCTCCAGGACTGTCATTGCCCGTTTGCCCGCGGCGTCAAACGGCGCGCGTGGGACATGCGTGTGGCGATGCGTCCGTCGGCCCGGAGGCGGAACGTCGGGACTACCCCGGTCGGCCCAGGCGGCGCAACAGCGCCGGGGCACTCTGCCGGCCGTTGCGCAGTCCCCCGGCGTGCAGCGACAGCGGACGTGTGATGCGTTCGCCGGCGCGGATCAGCGCGCCGGCGGCATCCGTCAGCAGGACGTCCCGACCGTCTGTGCGCGCGCTGCCGCCGCGGACGGATCTCTCACTCGGCGGGCGCTTGGAGCCATCACAATGGACGCATGAGCCCGACGCACGTCAACCGCCTCCCCAGCTCTCCGCTGATCCAGTTCCTGCGCTGGTGGCTGCCGGCGATCGTCGTCGTGGCGGGCATCGCGCTGGCCGCTGCCAACGGCTTCAGCGAGGACAGCCTCGAGGGCGGCGGGGCGATCGTCGGGGCCGGCCTGTCGATCTGGCTCATGAACGTGCTCTGGCGCATCGGGATCAGCGGCGACGACGACCGCGAAGACGAGCTGGCCGCCCGCGAGTACTTCGACAGGCACGGCCGCTGGCCGGACGAGAAGTAGGGGCCGGGGCCGCAAGCGTGGCGTCCACCCCCCCCGAAGGTCAACCACGATTCCGCGACGTCAGCGGTCACCAGACCCGGGTCCGGTGCGCGCGGAACGTGAACCCCGCACGCCGGCCCCCAGGATGTGAACGGAGCTTCATCCACCCCTGTGGTCGATGAGCCTCCACGCACCTTCCACAGGCCAGCCCTCGGAATGTGAACGGAGCTTCATCCACCCCTGTGGTCGACGAGACTCCACTCACGCAGAAGTGGCGCGTTGGCGCGCTTCTTGACGCCGAAGCGGCCACCCGAGCCCCAAAACGCCGCGGGCTTCGCACTCCCGTCAATGCGGCTGTTTCAAGCGCCCGTACCCCCGCAAGCTCAATCGCCCCAGCGCCACAAGCGCCAGCGCCCTGCTCCGGACGCGCCCCCCGACCGCGAGGCCTTTCGTCAGCCGCCCTCGATGCCAAGGTGCTTCAAGGCCGACCTCGCCGCGTTGTACCCGTTCATGCCATGCACCCCAGCCCCCGGGGGCGTCGCCGCCGAGCAGATGAACATCCCGGGGATGCCGGTCTTGTAGGGATCCAGCGCCAGGCGCGGGCGCACGGCGATCTGGCGCATCGTGTTCGCGCCGGTGATGATGTCCCCGCCGATGTAGTTGGCGTTGTACTGCGCCATCTCGGTCGTCGAGCGCACGAAGGTGCCGACGATGCGCGCGCGCAGGCCGGGCGCGAAGCGCTCGATCTGGGCCAGCAGCGCGTCCGTGGCGTCGCCGTCGTAGCCGCTGGGCACGTGGGCGTAGGCCCAGATCGGGTGCACGTCGCCGTTCGAGCGCTCCGGGTCGGCGAGGTACTGCTGGGAGACGAGCACGCACGGGCGCTCGGGCATGCGCCCGTTGTTGATGTCGCGCTCCGCGACGACCTGCTCCTCGAGCGGGCCCATCGCGTGCACGGTGCCCGCGCGGCGGCAGGCCTCGTTCGTCCACGGCACGCCGCCCTCGACCGCGAGGTCGACCTTGAAGGCGCCCGGGCCGTGCCGGTAGCGACGGTAGGCGCGCTGCACGCGCTTGGGCAGGCGGTCGGCGGTGATGTCGGCGATCGCGCTCGGGGCGAGGTCGAAGACGACGACGTCGGCCGGTGGCAGGTCGTCGAGCGAGCGCACCCGCACCCCGGTCTGGATCGTGCCGCCGTGCGCGCGCAGGACGGAAGCCAGCGCGTCGGTGATCGAGCGCGACCCGCCCCGGGCCACGGCCCAGCCGTGCCGGTGGCAGGCGGTGACGAGCGCCATGCCCACCGCCGAGCTCATCGGCGTCGTCAGCGGGCTGAGCGCGTGCGCGGCGACCCCGCCGAAGAGCGCCTTGGCCTGCGGGGTCTTCCACAGGCGCGTCAGCACGGTCGCCGGCGCGAGCGTCGGGATGCCGAAGCGGGTGAGCAGGAACGGGTGCTTGGGCGGGTGCAGGACCGGCAGCACGAGGTCCTCGTTGAGCTTGTCGAACGCCGCCGCGGACGGGCCGAAGAGCCGCTTCCAGCGCTTGCCGTCCGCGCCGAGGCCCGCCGCGGTCTCGTCGATGGACTGCAGGAGGACACCGGCGGTGCCGTCGTCCAGCGGATGCGCCAGGTCGACCTCGGGCCAGCGCCACTGAAGCCCATGTTCCTCGAGCCCGAGCGACAGCAGGAACGGCGAGCCGACGCCCATGGGATGCACGGCCGAGCAATGGTCGTGCAGCAGCCCGGGGAGCGTCAGCTCGCTCGTCCGCGTCCCACCGCCGATCGTCTCTTCGGCCTCCAGCACCGTCACCTGCACGCCCTCGCGGGCCAGGGCGACGGCGCAGGCCAACCCGTTGGGGCCTGCGCCGACGACGATGGCGTTGCTCACGCCGGCACGCCTGCTCGCGGCGGGGCCGTGGTCCCGTCCCGCGGGGCGCCGGGCCCCGTGACGTGGACCGGGAAGGCGCCGGTCGGGTCCAGCCACGGCTGGCGGTCCATCATGTCGCGGACGTTGACGTAGCCCTCCTCGATGAGCCCCGTGGCGGCGTCCCAGATCTGGTACTGCTGGGTCTGCACGTGGGCGGGCTGGGACTCCATCGTGACGATGCGCAGCTCACCGGGCTTGTAGTGGAGGCGCTCCTGCACGGCGTCCAGCAGCTGCTTGCCGTGGAAGTGGCCGTCCCCGAAGTTCCAGCCGATCGCCGCACCGGCCAGGAACTCGCCCTCGCGGACGGTGTAGTCCTCCAGCTCGTCCACCGCACGGAACAGGAGGCCGTTCAGCGCGCGCCCCTGGTTGTGCAGCGCCCGGAAGGCCAGCGCCTTCGTCATGAAGATTTCGGCCATGTCCTCGTCGTACAGCGTCGTCAGCTGCTTCTTCACGACGGGCGACGACTTGACGATGCCCTTGTCGAAGGTCTCCTCGGCGCCGACGTCGTTGCGGAAGAGCCATTGGCTCGTCGCCCAGTTGCCGGCGTAGTACCGCATCGACGGGAGGAACGAGATCTTGTCCGGACGCAGGTTGCCGAGCACCGGGATCGCCACGAGGCTCACGAGCAGGATGAGGATGAGCAGCGGGTTGTCGAGCGTCGACAGCGGCACCTCGCCGTAGTGCCCGAACAGGAGCACTGTCCCGAAGATCATGAAGAGGTTCCACTCCAGCGGGACCGCCAGCGGGAACGTCGACGTGATGTGGACGTGGAAGATGATCATGCCGATGACCGCGATCTTGCCGATCGTGCCGCCCGAGGAGGCGATGAGCACGAGCGGCAGCGCGTACTCGATGACCGTGCCCAGGTGGGCGAACATCACGGCCTCGCGCGACGGGCGCAGATCCTCCGGGTGGTTCTTGTAGAGCCGCTTCTTGATCGTCTTGGAGCGGTTCCACGGCGTGTTGGAGACCATGACCGCCACGACGTTCGGGAAGTGGTGGTTGAGCTTGGACGACGCGGCGCCCATCCAGATGAAGAACAGGACGAACTGCGAGGCGACGATCATCTGGTCGATCGGGAACAGGAAGACCACGAGCAGCAGGCCGTACAGCTCCGGACGCGAGGACAGGTAGGAGACCTTGTCGCGCAGCCCCAGCGCGATGAGCAACGCCAGCATGACGACGATGCCGGTCGTGTTCAGGCGGCCGGCCCCGCCGACCTGCGCCACGTCCGTGCCGTCGGAGAACAGCAGGTAGAAGCCCGTCACGAGAACACCGGCGTACAGCGCGACGTCGAAGATCGTGCGGGTTGAGCCCTTCGTCCCGGGAACCTTGTCGGGCCACGGCGGCAGGCGGATCGTGCCGGGGCGCAGCCAGGCCAGGGAGTTGCCGATGGGCGGCAGGAAGCGGAAGCTCAACGGCATCGAGCTCGAGCCCAGGCCGATGATCTCCCAAAGGATCATCCAGACGACGAACTTCTGCCAGACGATCGGCTGGGTCCACCAGTCACCCAGATCACCGAGGCCGCCGAGGCCCGGCGTGGAGGAGCCGATGATCGCGAACGCGCCGGCCGTGAAGCCCACGAGCTTGAGGATGTACAGCAGGTAGATGGCGTACGGGGTGCCGAAGCCGTTGACGGCCCAGTCCTGGGCGAGTGGCTTGACCCGCTCGAGGTGCGGCTTCTTCTTCCATTCCTGGACGTCGAACGGCGGCGGCGTGGGGTTGATGAATCCCATGGTGTCTTCCTGTCTCTCTCGGTCTTGACTGACTGACGGTGGTGGTGTCGTGGGGTGGTGACGGCGGCTAGGCCGCGGCCTCGGCGCTCTCACTGCGCTTGCGCAGCGTCGGCTTGTCGATCTTCCCGACGGGGTTCTTCGGCAGCTCGTCCAAGCGCTCGATGAGCACGGGCAGCTTGTACTTCGCCAGCTGCTGCGCGCAGAGCCCGTGCAGTTCGTCGACCGTGACGGTCGCCCCCGGTCGCAGCGCCACGAATGCCACGACGACCTCGCCCAGGACCTCATCGGGGCGGCCGACCACGGCGGCCTCGAGGACCTCCGCGTGGGTGTAGAGGACGGACTCGATCTCCTTCGGGTAGATGTTCTCTCCCCCGCGGATGATCATGTCCTTGATGCGGTCGACGAGCACGAGGTACCCGTCCTCGTCGAGCAGTCCGATGTCTCCGGTGTGCAGCCAGCCGTCGATGATCGTCTTCGCGGTCTCCTCGGGCTTGTTGAGGTAGCCGCGCATGATGTTCGGGCCGCGCAGAACGACCTCCCCGCGCCGGCCCTGAGGGACCGGCACGTTCCGCTCGTCGACGATGGCGACCTCCTGGCCGGGCAGCGGCAGCCCGACCGTGCCCGGCTTGCGGACCCCGTCGATGGGGTTGATCGTCGAGGCGCAGGTGCCCTCCGACAGGCCGTAGCCCTCGACGAGCACGACGCCGAAGCGCTCCTCGACACGCTGGATCAGCTCGGCGGGCATCGGGGCGGCGCCGCACACGACGACGCGCAACGAGGACGTGTCGGCCTGCTCGGCCTCCGGGAGCGCGGAGAGCATCGCGTAGATCGCAGGCACGGCCGAGAAGTACGTCGGACGCGCCTGCGCGACGAGGCCGAAGAAGGTCTTCGGGCTGAAGCGGGCGGCGATCGTCACGCGGCCGCCTGCCAGCAGCGGCGTCAGCGTCCCGGCGACGATGCCGTTGGCGTGGAAGAGCGGCAGGATGAGGAGGCTGTGGTCGTCGCTCGTGATGTGCAGCCACTCGCGCGCCATCTCGCACATCGACAAGAGGTTTCCGTGGTCGAGCATGACGCCCTTGGGTTTGCCGGTCGTCCCGCTCGTGTAGATGAGCAGCGCCAGCGCGTCGCCGGCCACCGGGACCGGCTGCACGCCGGCGCCGGACGCCTCCGCGGAGAGCTCCTCGACGTCCAGCACCTCGGCATCCAGCTCCAGGCCGCTGCCGATGACGACCTTCGCCCCCGCGTCGTCCACCTGGTACTGCATCTCCGTCGGGGTGAGGACCGGGTTGACCGGCGTGGCGGTGGCGCCCAGGCGCCACGTCGCGAAGAGCGAGACGACGAGCTCGGCGCGGTTGGGCAGGACGATGGCGACGACGTCGCCGGCCCCGACGCCGCGACGGGCCAGCGCGGCACTGGCCTGCTGCACGCGCTTCAGGAACGCCGCGTTGTCCAGCTGCACCGCGTCATCGGCAACGCAGGGCGCACCCGGATCCTGCGCGTACCGGTCGTCCGGCAGCGTGACGAAGCTCGCGCGCGGCGTTGCGGCGCTGGATTCGTGTGACATCGACATCCCTCTCCCTTGAAACGATGCCGTCCGGGCTGGACGGCGCGGACGGAAACGATGTGACCAGTGGTCACATGACCGGTGGTCACCGTAGTTCGGCGATGTGACAGATGCAACCCGAAACGCCGGTATCGCGTATGTGGCCTCGCAACGACTCCAGCGAATCGCTTTGGGGCTTGCGGTCAGGCTGAGGGCGTGGCCGGGGCGGCGCCGAACGCCGCCCGGAAGACGTCGACGAGCCGTGCGACGACCGCGGCGTCGTTCGCCCGGGCGGCGCTGTCGAGCCCGAACACCGGGTCCAGGCCCGGCTGGTGCGGCGCGAGTGCCAGATGCGGCATGACGAGGATGAGCAGCGCGAGGAACGCGTCGACGTCGGCGTCCGGGCGGATCTCCCCCGTCGCGCGGCCACGATCCAAGATCGGCCGCAGGAAGCGGATGTAGTGTGGGTTGACCGTGCGGCGCACACGCGCGAGCGCCTCGGGGTCGTGCTCGAGGTTTGCCGCGGCCGTGATCGCCCGATCGACCGGATGCTCGGCGAAGTAGCGCATCCACGCGAGCAGCATCTCGCCCAGCGCATCGTAGAACGCGTCGTCCCAGGCCAACTGGAGGCTGCGGGCCTCCAGCCACATCCGGATCCGGTCGCTCGCGAGCTCCGCGAGGTAGGCGTAAAGGTCGCCCTTGTCCTCGAAGTACTGGAAGAGGCTGCCCTTTGCGACGCCGGCGTTCCGCGCGATGACGTTCACGCTGCCGCCCGAGAAGCCACGTGCGGCGAACTCCTCCTCGGCGGCGGCCACGACCGCGCGCCGCCGCGCGTCCCCCAACCGCTCCCACGTCGGTGTCGGCATCCGCCCTTCCTACGCCTGTGCTCGCACCATGACCGGCCGACATGATCGCGCACCTGTCCAGGCCATCGCACGGCGGGTGCCGTGAGGGGACTCTGCCCCTGTGGGTCCAGGAGCGCCGCCGCGCCAGGGAGTCCACCGTGCCCGTGGGGGGCCGATCTCACCCTTGGAGCGGTAGAGCCGGTCGTAGCCTGGGAGGCAAGTCACCCACCACGAGGCCTAAATGGAACAACGCAAGGAATGGGCGGCGGTCACACGTGCCGCTTTGCACCAGCGCCGGGAACGCCGCCTGCGCGCACTCCTGTCGCCGGAAAGCCCCAACGCGCCGGACCGGCGTGACGGCGTGACGCCGCGCCGCGCCGGCCGCGACGCGCAGGCGCGGGCACAGCACTTCGCGTACCTGCGCACGATGCATGACTGACGCCGGCGAACGGCTGGTCAGCGCCTTGGCCGGGGCCTGAACCTGAGGGGACGCACCTGCCCCCCTTCGATGGCGGGCGTTCACCCTCGACCTGGAGCGGGCGGCCATAGCTTCGTCGGCGTGCCTGCTTTGAACACCGCCCGCCAACCACGACGCCCCACGCACACCACCGACTCCCTCCACCGCGTCGGCATCGACATCGTGGACGTGCAGGAGGTCCGCGCCGCTCTCTTCGCGCACGGGGACCGCTACCTGAACCGCGTCTTCACCGCGAACGAAGTGCAGGACTGCAGCGACGGTGACGGCGTCGCCCCCGAGCGCCTGGCCGCGCGCTTCGCCGCCAAGGAGGCGGTGATCAAGGTGCTGCGCCCGGACGACATCGCCGTCCCGTGGCGGACGATCGAGACCGTCCGCGCGCCGGGTGGCTGGGTGGACGTCCACCTGACGGGCAACGCCGCGCGTCTTGCGAAGGAGGCCGGCCTGGGCGAGCTGTGCCTGAGCATCACCCACGAGCGTGACCTCGCTGCCGCGACGGTCCTCGCGAGTTTTCACGACACCGACCGCGAAAGGCCGACATGCACGACACCATCCGCGCCCTGCTGACGCAAAGCGGGCGACTGACCACGGATGCGTCGACCCTCCCTGTCGACGCCGACCTGTACACGGCCGGCCTGACCTCCCACGGCAGCGTCACGCTGATGCTGGCGATCGAGGAGGCCTTCGATGTCGAGTTCCCCGACCACATGCTGACCCGCGAGGTCTTCTCGAGCATCGGCGCGATCGCGGCCGCCGTGGCCGAACTGCGACCGATCCCGGCGGCATGAACGTCACCGTCGACCGCGACGCGACGCTGCTGCAGGACGTCCGCGCGATCGCCGACGACATCGCCGCGGTGCACGCCGACGACGTCGACCGCCGCGCGCGCTTCCCGCATGAGGCCATCGATGCGCTACGCGAGCGGGGCGCGCTGTCGGCGTTCCTCCCCATCGAGCTGGGTGGCGAGGACATCGCATTCGAGACCCTGGCGGCGGCCTGCTTCGAACTCGGTCGCCGGTGCGCGTCCACCGGCATGGTCTTCGCGATGCACCAGATCCAGGTGGTGACGATCGCGCGCCACCACGAGGACGAGCCGTGGCTCACGGCCTACCTCCGGCGCGTGGCCGACGAGCAGCGCCTCATCGCCTCGGTGACCTCCGAGCTCGGGACAGGGGGCGACATGGGTCGCTCCGTGGCGGCGCTCACACCGACGGACTCCGGGCCGCTGACGTTCGAGAAGCAGGCGCCCACCGTCAGCTACGGCGAGCAGGCACAGGACCTGCTCGTGTCGCTGCGTCGCGCGCCCGACGCCGAGCCGACCGACCAGGTCGCCGTGCTCGCCGGCGCGGATCAGGTGCAATTGGAGCCGGCCGGCTCGTGGGACCCGCTCGGCATGCGGGGCACGTGTTCGCCCGGGTTCACCGTGCGCGGCACCGTGGACGAGCAGCAGGTGCTCCCCCGGCCGTTCTCGCACATCTGCGCCCAGTCGATGGTGCCGGTCTCCCACATCCTGTGGTCGCACGTCTGGCTCGGGATCGCGACCGACGCGTTCGACCGGGCTCGGGCCTTCGTCCGCGCCAGCGCCGCGCGATCCTCGTCGACCGCACCGATACCGGCGGCCCTGCGGCTATCACGGCTGAGCTGCGCGCTGTCGCCGCTGCGCGCCGAGACGTACGCCGGGCTCCGCGACTTCCTCGACTTCGCCCGCGACGACGGCGAGGCGCTCAACACGATGGCCGCGGCGGTCCGCTTCAACCAGTTGAAGGTCACGACGTCCGACATGGCCCCGGCGATCTGCCAGGGCGCGCTCGGCGTCTGCGGGATGATGGGCTACAAGAACGACTCGCCCTTCAGCATCGGGCGCCACATCCGGGACGCGCTCTCGGGCAGCCTGATGATCTCCAACGAGCGCCTGCACGAGGTGGACGCCGACCTGCTGCTCGTCGCCAAGGACGTGCGATGACGCCCACCACCGCCCCGACCCCGCGGCAGACGGCGCTCCTCGCACAACTCCTGGCCACCGGCCTGCTCATCGACTCCGGCGTGCCCGGGGTGTACGGCCGCGGCGCGGCCTTCGAGGAGATCCGGCTCGCCGTGGACCGGCTCATCGACTCGGTCGCCGCCGGCGACGACGCCGAGGCGCTGCGCTTCCCGCCCGTCCTGCCGCGGCGGCACCTGGAGACGAGCGGCTACCTGGCCTCGTTCCCGCACCTGGCCGGCACGATCTTCGCCTTCGAGGGCGACGAACAGGACGCCGCGGCGCAGGCCCGCGATGCGGACGCCCACGCGCGCTGGGACCGCCATCAGCAGATGACGGACGTCGTCCTGACCCCGGCCGCCTGCTACCCCGTGTATCCCGCGATCGCGGCTCGCGGCCCGCTGCCCCCGCACGGGGTCTGCATCGACGCCGGTGGGGCCTATGTCTTCCGCTGCGAGCCGTCGCAGGACCCCGCCCGCATGCAGATGTTCCACCAGCGGGAGATCGTCCGCCTCGGCGAGCCCGAGACCGTCGCCGCCTGGCGGAACGTGTGGCGCGAGCGCTGCATGACGCTTCTGGACGACCTCGGACTGGAGCCTGCCACGGACGTGGCCAGCGACCCGTTCTTCGGCCGGCAGGGACGCATGCTCGCCACGAGCCAGCGTCAGCAGGCGCTGAAGTTCGAGGTGTCGGTCGCGATCGCCGGGGACGAGCCGACCGCTGTGGCCTCCTTCAACTACCACCGCGACCACTTCGCCGAGCGGTTCGGGATCCTGGCCCAGACCGGCGGCGCCGTGCATACCGCGTGTCTGGGGTTCGGTCTGGAGCGCATCACCCTCGGCCTGCTCGCGGCCCACGGGCTGGACCGCGGCGCGTGGCCGCCCGGCGTCCGTCTGCGCTTGGGGCTGTCGTGATGAGCACGGTCGCCGCGCCCAGACAGCTCTCGGTGCTGCGGCGGCCTCCCTACCCGCCGCACCCACTGCATACGCCGGACCGCGTGCACCCGGAGACCAACTGCTACACGGACGTCATCA
The DNA here is from genome assembly GCA_025964155.1 of Solirubrobacterales bacterium. Lineage (GTDB taxonomy): Bacteria > Actinomycetota > Thermoleophilia > Solirubrobacterales > Solirubrobacteraceae > Paraconexibacter. The sequence continues at coordinate 899 of JAOPZJ010000186.1, read as the reverse complement.
TCGAGCTCCTCCACGGTCGGGGTGACGAGCCGCTGGCGATGCTCGGCAGCACCTTGCGGGTGGATTTCGAAGGCGATCAGTGGACGTTCTTCAAGCCGGAGCCTGAGGAGCTGCGAGCGCTGTACGGCATCGACGTCCACGAGATGATGCCCTACCGCCCGCTCCCTCAGCAGCTTGCGGAGCAGCTCGCGATGGACCGCACGATGCTCGTCGAGGTGGACGCGTGGCACCTGCCCGACACCCTTGGGACGAGCTACCAGGCCGCTCACGTGAAGACCTCGATCGCGGTGGCCGCCATCGACCCGGCCCACCGGCGGCTGGAGTACTTCCACAACACCGGCCGCCACGAACTTGAGGGCGCGGACTACGACGGGCTCTTCCGGACCGCCGGAGCACCCGGGGAGGTGCTGCCGCCGTACACCGAGCTCGTGCGCTTCGACGCCGGCGAGCGGCTCGCCGGCGAGCGGCTGCTCGCCGGCGCCAGGCAGCAGCTCGAGAACCACCTGCGCCGCCGGCCACGCACGAACCCGTTCATGCGGTTCGCCGACCAGCTGGTGCACGATGTGCAGGAGCTTGCCACGCGCGACCACCAGGACTACCACGACTACGCGTTCGCGACGGTCCGCATGGCCGGTGCCGCCTTCGAGCTCGCGGCGTCGCACCTGGAGTGGACGCTTGGGCCGGCGGGGGCGGACGCAGCCGACGCGTGCCGGCGGATCGTGCAGGACTGCAAGGCGCTCTCCTTCAAGCTCGCACGGCGGCGACCCTTCGACGTCAGACCGCTGGGCGACGACCTCGTGCTCGCCTGGGCGACGCTCATGTCCGAGCTTGATCGTGGTGGCTGAGCCGATGGCCGCGGAGCTGGCGTTGACGGCGCTCGCGCCCGCGGCCCCGCCGGC
>JAOPZJ010000164.1 GCA_025964155.1 Solirubrobacterales bacterium | reverse complement strand
CCGCGTGCGCTGCGCCTGGAGGCGCTCGGCGTCCTCACCGTCCTGGCGCTGGCCGCGACGCTCGCCGGGCTGGCCCAGGGGCGCGGCCGCCCGCTCCCGGCGCAGGAGGGCAGCCTCTTCCCGGGGCCGGCGTTCGCCACCGCGCTGCTCGGAACCGGCAGCGCCAAGGTGACGCTGACGCCGGGCCGCGCGGGCCCCAACACGATCGTGGCCACCGCCCTGTCCGGTGCCCGGACGCCGGCGCGCGTCGCGGTACGTCTGTCGTGTGCCTGCGCGACGGGCAAGGACGTCCGCGCAACGCTGACCCGCGGCGCAGACACGACGTGGCATGCCGACGTGCGACTGCCGGCCGAGGGTCAGTGGTTCGGTTACCTGCAGGTCGACCGCGACGCGTCGGCCACCCCCGTCTCCCTGACCGTGGGCGTCGCCCGTACGCCGGGGTCCACGCCGGCGGAGCTGCTCGTCGTCGCAGACCTCAGCGGGCCAGGTGCCGTCCGCTGCCGGTCCAACCTCATCGGGCTGCAGCTCGCGGTCGGACGCATCAACGCCGAGGGCGGGGTGGACGGCGGGCGCAAGCTGCAGCCGTTCGTCATCGACGACCGCGGTGACGCGCGGCGCTCGACCCGGCTGACCGCGGAGGCGATCCGCGGCCGGCGTCCGGTCGCGCTGTCGGGGGTCTGCGGGGACGGGGCCGACGGCGCCGTGGCCGCGGCCGCACGGCGCGGTGTGCCGGTCCTCGTCGGCGATCCGGCCGTTGGTCCCACGGCGGCCCCGGGGGTCTACCGCCTCGCCGCTGACCCGTACGCCCAGGGCTACGGGCTGACGCAGTACCTCACGCTGCGCGTCAAGCCGATCAGCGCGCCCGGCGTCGATCGGATCGAGGTGCTCGCCGGCCCGGACGCGGCCGGCCGGCGGTTCCTGGCCGGCGTGCGCCGCCAGGCGTCCGCCGCGGGCTATGCGGTCGACGTGCTCGCGCCGGGGGCGCTGGCCGGGCGGTCGACGCCGGAGCTCAAGCACCTCCTGGACCGGGAGCGTGTCCTGGCGCTGCTCGTGGACGCGCCCAAGGCCGGTGGCGTGGACGCCGAGGCCCTCGTGCGTCTGGGTCGCGAGCGCTACGACTTCCCGCCCGCGCCGGTGCTGCTCTCCGAGCGCCTGCTGAGCGAGGACTTCGTCGCCCGGGCAGGGACGATCGGTCGCATCGGCGTCGTGCAGGGGGCCACCGAGGTCTCCACGCAGTCGGCCGACGCGCTGGCGTACTCGCGCGCGGTCCGCACGCTGTTCGTCGGTGAGACCCCGACGATCGACGGCATCCGCGGCTACGTCACCGGCCTGGCCCTCCGGTGGGCCCTCGGCGGCGACGACCTGAGCCCCGACGGTATCGACGGTCGCCTCCGAACGCCGAGCGTCTTCACCGACGCGCTGTTGGCGCCGTGGACGCGCACGATCCCCGGCCTCGGGTCGCAGGCCGTGATCGTCGTGTCCCCGCAGTTCCTGGCGTCCGGCATCACCCCGGTGGCGCAGGGCGGCCAGCGCTTCGACGGGACGTACTTCCCGGACGGCGCGTGGATCAACGCGAGCGTCACGGCGTACGGCCCCGGGGCGCCGGTGCCCAACGCCGATCCCGCGGCCCCGGTGCCCGCGGGGCAAGCAGTTCCCTGACGGTCGGGACGGCGCTCCCCTCAGCGGTCGCCCAGCGACGTTTAGCGTTCCACCATCTTCGCGTGGGTGGGGCGCGTTCTTCGTCGAAGGAGGAGCAGATGAGGCAGCACAGCAGAACGAGGCTCGTGGTGGCCGCGGTGGCCGCGACCGGTGGCGCGCTGCTGGCGCCCGGCGCCGCCCTGGCGCTGACGAAGCAGATCCAGATGGGGACGCCTCCCTCGGTCCAGCCGACGCTGCAGCGGAAGTACCTCTCGGACGCGAACGCGTTCTTCCCGACGCAGACGACGATCCATGCCGGGGACTCCGTGCAGTTCGTCCCGTCCGGCTTCCACACGGTCGAGTTCCCGGCCACGGGCAAACGTCCGATCGCGCTGTTCGCGCCGACGGGCAAGACCATCGCCGGATCCGCCGATGCGGCCGGCTCGCCTTTCTGGTTCAACGGCCAGCCGGAGCTGGGCTTCGCGCCCCAACTCCTGACGTCGGCCTTCGGCAAGAAGCAGGCCTTCACCGCCGCCAAGGGTTTCCAGACCGGCCTGCCGCTGGCCAACAGGCCCAAGCCGGCCACCCTGACCTTCAACAAGACCGGTAGCTACACGTACTACTGCAACGTCCATCCGGGCATGAAGGGCTCGGTGCGGGTCGTGGCCAAGGGCCGCGCGATCCCGTCGAAGGCGGCCCACGCCAAGCGCGTCAAGGCCCAATCCACCGCCGCGACGAAGGTCGCAGCCAAGCTGGCGGCCGCCAAGGGCAGCGGGACGACGGTGTCGGCCGGCCTCGTGGGCGCCGGTGGCGTGGAGTACTTCGACTTCAAGCCGAACGCCGTGAGCGTCCCGGTCGGTGGCCAGGTGACGTTCACGATGCCGAAGGGGTCCACGGAAACGCACACG
>JAOPZJ010000090.1 GCA_025964155.1 Solirubrobacterales bacterium | reverse complement strand
GGATCTCCGCGTACGACGCGTCCAAGACGGTAGCGACTGAGCGGTCCGGATCGTCGTTCCTGGCCAGGAGCGCGAGGAGGGACAGGCCGCCAGGCCGGACCTCCTCGCAGCGACGCCGCCAGGGGCGGCGAGGCGCACCGGTCAGGCGCTGCCGGGATTACGCAACCGCGCTCCGGCGACACGCTTGGCGGCGGGCAGCAGCAGGCTGCGCGGGACAAAGCGCCCGCCGAGCGCGATGCCCTTCGTGGCCACGCCGGGCACCACCGTGCGCTTGCCGTGCAGCATTCCGCGCACGCCGGCGGCGGCGACGTCCTGGGCGGAGACCGCCGCGCCGGCGGGGGCCATGTCGTCCGCGCGTCCCACCCCTGCGACCTCGCCGAACTCCGTGGCCACCGGGCCCGGTGACAGCGTCGTCACCGACACGCCGGTGCCCATGAGCTCGGCGTGCAGCGACTCGCCGAAGATCTGTACGAACGACTTCGTCGCCGCGTAGGTCGCAAACCCCGGCAGCGGCTGGAAGGCCGCGACGCTCGCGACGTTGAGGATCGCGCCGGCGCCCTGCTGCACCATCGGCCACAGGAACGCGCCCGTGAGCTCGTGCAGCGCCAGGACGTTGAGGCGGACCATCGCCTGCTCGCGGTCCAGCGGCAGGCCATCGAAGCGCCCGTAGGAGCCGAAGCCCGCGCTGTTGACCACGCCGCTGATGTGGACGTCGGACTCACTGATCCGGCCGATCAGCGACCCGCGCTCGCTGTCGTCGGCCAGGTCACAGACCTCGACCCTCGCTGTCACGCCGGTGGCGCGGTGCAGCTCGGCCGCGAGCGCCTCCAGACGCTCGGCGCGGCGGGCGACGAGCGTGACACCGTGGCCGAGGTCCGCCAGCCGGCGGGCGATCTGCTCGCCGATGCCCGAGCTGGCGCCGGTGACCAGGACGGAGTCTTCGGGGCTTGGTGGCGGAAGTGCCATGCGCTGACCCTACGACCCGCAGCCTGATGCGCTACTCCAGACCGAGCGGCTCTTTGAGGAGCTCGGCCAGGACAGTCATTCCCGGCACGAGCGGCTGAGGGCTCATAGAACGAGGCTACACAGCCACGGCCCCGGTGTCGCTTCGCGGTGAGAGGTGAAACAGGGCTACCTGCGCCGCATCGCGCGGAACTCGTCCAGCACCCGCTCCTCACGCAGTCCGTCCGTGCCTGCGGGGTCCACCTGGAAGTCGTGCGCCGCGTCCGAGCACCAGAACCGCGGGTGACGATCCAGCCACGCGCGCGCGTCCGCGGCACCGGCCTCCAGCAGCCGCTGCACGAAGTGCTCATCGAACATGAGGAACGACAGCAGCTCGCCGCGCGAGCGGGTGCGACCACCGCCGAGGATGCGGGAGAGGACGGGATAGTCCGGCGACCGCCAGCCACGCCAGCCGGCGTAGTGCTTCTGGAAGACCTCCTCGGCGATCTGCCCGAGCTCGCCCTTGCGCTCCGGCGCCACGAGCGCGTAGGCCACCTTCTTGTAGGGCTTCTTGCCCTGGGAGGTGCGGTAGTTGCGGGCGGACTGCGAGAACCCGCTGCCCCCGGCGCCCTCGGCGTAGAACGTGTTGACCGACGCCAGGCGGTGCAGGTCGGCGGAGACCTGGTCGACGAGCAGGCCGTCCAGGATGTTCGCGGCCACGTCTGCCAGCCGCGGCTGCACCGGCCGGGCCGCCGGCTGCGGCGCGGCGGCGAACGGCTCGAAGCCGATGACGATGACGCGGTCTGCCCCGAGGGCGAGCGCCGGCGCGATCGGCGAGTTCAGACGCGTGCCACCGTCGATGTAGAAGTCGGCGGCACCGGCGGGGGTGGTGACCTCGACGGGCGGGAACAGCAGCGGGATCGCGGCACTGGCCCGCACGTGCTCGGCGCTGAGCGACCGCACGCGGACATACCGCACGTCGTCGGACGCCTTCGACGGCGGGACCTTGCCGGCCGTGTGCACGAACGCCACGGGGCCACCCCGCGTCAGCGCGGTGGCGATGACGCACACCGAGTCCATGACGCCCTGCTTGACGTTGCGCTGCAGGCCCACCCAGTCGACCCAGTGGTCCAGCGAGCCGGCCAGCGGCGCAGGATCCATGATCGAGGCCAGGCGCACCCCCGGGATCTCGAATAGCTCGCCGAGGAAGCGCAGGCCGGTGAGCGGCAGTGACGGCCCGATGATCGGCCGGATGACGTCGCCCTTGCGCATCTCGCGCCAGCGCGCGAGGAGAAGCTGCGCCTGCTCGGCGGCGGGCTGCTCGGCCATCGAGCCGAGCAACGTGGCGTTGATGGCACCGACGCTCGTCCCGCACGCGATCGTGATCTGCTCGCCGCGGGCCTCGAGCTCGGGCAGCAGCACGGACAGCGCGCCGGCCTCGTACGCGCCGCGCGCGCCGCCGCCGGGCAGGACGACCGCGATCCTCGGCTTCCCGGCGGTCCCGCCGCCGTTCGCGGCCGTGCCGGAGGCAGACCCGCCCGCGTGTCCGTCATCGACCATGAGCCACCATCTTCCCGTACCTCGCTGCCTCGGCGCACGGACCCCGTGTCGAAGCGGTGCACCAAGATCTTGTGCACGGCGGCACTGGACAGTGGGAGAATCGGGTCATGAGCCAGGTCGACCAGTCCCCCCGCGCCGCGAACCTGGCCGGCCACGCTCCCCCGGGCCCGGGGGAGCTGTCGCCGTACGAGATCGCGCAGCACTACTTCGGTGTGGCCGCCGAGCGCCTCGGACTACCCGACGACGTGCGCACCGTGGTGGGGACCGCCTACCGCGAGGTGCAGGTCCAGATCCCTATCCGCCGCGCTGACGGGCTCATCCACGTCTACTCCGGCTACCGCGTGCAGCACAACGGCGCGCGCGGCCCATACAAGGGCGGGATCCGCTACCACCCGGAGGTGGACCTGGACGAGGTCCGCGCCCTCGCTGCGCTCATGTCGTGGAAGACGGCCATCGTTGACATCCCGTTCGGTGGCGCCAAAGGCGGCGTCAACGTTCCCGCGGGGGACTGCACCCAGGGCGAGTTGCAGCTCATCACCCGCAGCTTCATCGACAAGATCTCCAAGGTCCTCGGGCCGACCCGCGACATCCCGGCCCCGGACGTCAACACGAACGCCCAGACGATGGCGTGGATGATGGACCAGTACGGCAAGCTCAACGGCTACACGCCGGCGATCGTCACCGGCAAGCCGATCGCGCTCGGGGGGTCACTCGGGCGCGAGGCCGCCACCGGCCGCGGCGTGATCATGTGCTTCACGGAGGCCGCCCCCGCGCTCGGCCTGACCCCGCAGGACACGCGGGTCGTCGTGCAGGGCTTCGGGAATGTGGGTTCGTGGGCCGCCCGCATCGTCCAGGACATGGGCGCGACGATCGTCGGCGTCAGCGACGCCTATGGCGCGGTGCAGTCCGAGGCGGGCATCGACTGCCATGCGCTGCACGACCACATCGCCCAGGGCGGCAGGCTCGTCGACTTCCTCGGGGTGGACGTCATCACGCCGGACGAGCTGCTGAGCCTGGACTGCGAGGTGCTCATCCCCGCCGCGCTCGGCGGCCTCATCCACGGGGGCAACGCCGACCGCATCAGGGCGAAGGCCATCATCGAGGGCGCCAACGGGCCGACGACCCCGGCCGCCGACGCGATCCTTCACGACAAGGGCGTCTTCATCGTCCCGGACGTGCTGGCCAACGCCGGCGGCGTGGTGGTCAGCTACTTCGAATGGGTGCAGAACCTCCAGCACTTCCGCTGGACCGAGGAGGACGTCAACCAGCGCCTGGGGACGATCATGTCCCGGGCCTACGGTGAGGTCGCCGCCCGGTCCGTCGCGGACGCCGTCACGATGCGGACAGCTGCCTTCGAGGTCGGCATCGAGCGTGTCGTCGAGGCCGCCCGGACGCGCGGGTACATCTGACGGACCGGACGGAACGTGACCCACCGGACGGGGTGGGCCACGCTTCCGTCCTGCCCCCATGACAAGGGGGTGCACCGGCCCGGCGGTTCCCCAACAACCGGGCGGCGCTGTGTCCCTGGTGGCATCGACGGCCCCCGGCGAGGCCTTGACCGGGGTCGATCAGATCTGGACGGAAGGAGCGTCGCGGGAGCGGACTAGAAGTCGAAGTCCCGCGGGGGCTTCTGCTCGAACCAGAGCCGGTCGTGCTCCGGCGTCTCCTGGAGGAACTCAGGCGTCTCCTCCAGTTCGTCGTGCTCGCCGGGCTCTTCGTCGGCGGGCACGATGTCGGGCGCGACCGTCTCGGGCTCGGCGGGCGAAGGCGGCGCCGGCGGCGGCGCGTCCCAGGAGAGCTCCTGGGTGGGCACCGGTGCTGCCGACCCCGGATCGGCCTCAGGGACCGGCTCAGTGGCCGGCGACGATGCCTCGGCGACGGGCTCGACGCTCGGTTGCGCCTGCGTCGGCTCCCCGGATGGGGCAGGCTCAGCGGCGTGCAGGTCGTCCAGCGAGAACGCGACGGTGGACTGGCCGGCATCCGGCCCGGCGGCGGCCGCCGGCGGCACGGGCGCGGGCTCCTCGAACGCCGGGGGCTGCTCGTACGCGATGGGCTCCGGCTCCGGCTCGGGCGCCACGGCGGCGCCCGGACCCGGGATCGCGATGTCCTCGCGGCGCACCGGCCCCAGCGCTTCGTGCTCTTGGCGAGCGACCTCGCTGGCATCAGCGCCGTGCAGGCGCTTGAGCTCGAGGTGCTCACGGATGGCGTCGTCGAGCAATCCCATCATCGTGAAGCCTACCCGCCTGTCCCGACAGCGGTGCAGCGACACGTGCGCACCGGATGAATGAAGGCCCCGCCCTACCCCGGGCCGGTCAGGACGACGGCACTTCGGCGGCCCGCACGGTGCAGTTCTTGCCCGCGTGCTTGGCGTCGTAGAGCGCCGCATCCGCGCCGGCGACCAGACTCCGGACATCGTGCGAGGAGTTGGGATGGGTCGCAACGCCGAAGCTCGCGGTCACCTGCAGCGGCTCGTCGTCGGCGGTCCTGATCGGCAGGCGCAGCGCCGCGATCCCGATCCGGACGCGCTCGGCGAGCTGGAACGCACCCTCGAGGTCCGTGCCCGGCAGGACGACGGCCAGCTCCTCGCCGCCGTAACGCGCGGGCTCGTCGATTTCACGCGAGGACTCGCGCAGGATCCGGGCGACCTCCTTGAGCACGAGGTCGCCGGCCGGGTGTCCGTAGGTGTCGTTGACCTGCTTGAAGTTGTCGATGTCCAGCATCACGAGCCCCAACGGCTGACCGAAGCGCCGCGAGCGCTCGACCTCACCGGCGAGGACCTCCTGGAAGCGGCGACGATTCGACAGGCCCGTCAGCTCGTCCGTCACGGCCTGGCGCTCCACGGTCTCGTGCAGGCCGACGTTCTCGATCGACACCGACGCCTGCCCGGCGAGGTAATGGAAGAGCTCGCGCTCGGAGGGGCTGAACGGCACGCCCGCCCGTGCCACCGACACGATGCCGGTGATGCGCGGAGGACCGTCCTCCTCCGCCTGCTGTGCGGCCCGCAGGGGATGTGCGAGCGCCATCACGCTCCCCACGGAGGTCTCCCTCGGCGCTCCCGCCTCGAGCACCATGGCCTCGACCTGGCGCAGCGTCGCCGTCAGCTCGTCCAGGCTGCCCGCCTGCGCCACCTGGTGCAGCTGCCCGTCGGGCTTCACGCGCATCGTCGCGCGCCCGCCCGTGGCCCCGGCGCCGTCGACCGCCGTGCGCAGGACGATCTCCAGCAGAGCGTCCCGGTCCAGGTTGGACGCGAACGTCTCGCCGATCCGCCTGATCGCGAGCGCGAGGCGATCCTGCTCCTCCTGCACCTGCTGGATCTTGTCGGCCAGCTGGGTGGACATGTGGTTGAACTCGTCGCCCAGCTCGGCGAACTCGTCTTTGCCGACGGTCGGCACGCGCTCGCTGAAGTCGCCTGAACCGATCCGTTTGGCGGCCTCCAGGAAGCCGCCGATCTGGCGCTGTAGCGACCGCGACACGAGCAGCGCGAACAGGAACGCCAGCGTGAAGAACCCCAGGAGGATGCCCACCGCGACGATGCGGGACTCGCGGACGTTGGCGCTCGTGCGGGCAGTGGAGTCCAGCACCGCGACCTTCACGGGGGCCCCGTCGAAGCCCGCGACGGGGAACGCGGCGGAGCGATACTGCTGCCCGGCGACGGTGACCGTCGACGGCTTGACCGGAAGCGACGGCATTGCCGTGCCCGGCGTCAGCGTGCTCGCCAGCGACCGCCCGGCGCGGGTGAGGATGACGTCCAGCCCCGTGACGCTCTTGACGAGCTGCGCGTAGGCGCGCGGGCCGGTTGTCGACACCTGCAGCCGGCCGATCGGCGTGCCGTCGGTGTCCTGCAGACCCCCCGAGGCGGGGAAGGTGGCAGTGGACGAGCCGACGTCGACGAACGCCCGCCCGCCCCGGGTGACGACGATGCGCTTGAGGTCGAGCTTGGTGAGCAGCCGCTGCGCCCGCCGACGGGCCGCCGCCGGATCGTTCTCGCGCAGGGCGGTGGCAAACGGGATGTCGCCGCTGACCCCCACGAGCGCCGCGGCGGCCTCGTCCTGATCTGCCTTGTAGAGGTTGATCGCGGCGGACTGGCGGGCGGCCACCCGTGCGTCCTGCTTGCCGTTCTCGTTGTCGGCGATGAGGCTGAACAGGACGACGGTCAGCGACACCATCGGCACGATGACGATGAGGACGAAGAACAGGGTGAGGCGGCTGCGGAAGCTCATGCGGGGCACCGGATAACGGGACGACGTGCGGAGCACCTGGCCGACGGGCCTGCGCCGTCGGCAGCGTACCCGTGCTATCGGCAGCCCACCGGCCATGGGTGAGCCGTTGCGCACGGGCGGACCGCCAGCGACCGTGGAACCGTTGTAGGCTTCGGGTCGTTCCGGGGCTGTAGCTCAGCTGGTAGAGCGCCGCCTTCGCATGGCGGAGGCCAGGGGTTCGAGTCCCCTCAGCTCCATGATCAACCCGGCGGCGTGTGCGAGAATCGATCGCACGGCGCGGCCATCGTGCACAGCGTTCCCCGCGCTATAGCTCAGCTGGTAGAGCGCTTGGATCGAAGGAGCCTGACCATGGCGTCCCTACCCAACCTCCGCACCAACGTCCTTCTGCGCAGCGAGCAGTCTGGCGGTGACATCTCGATGATCGACCTCAAGCTCATCGATCACAGCTCCTCGACCCCGGAGGCGAACTGAACATGCCAGACGACCTCGTTAGCGTCCGCTACATCGTCGACGACGTCGACGCCGCCATCGACTTCTACACCGAATACTTCGGGTTCACGGTGCGCTCGAGCGCGTCCCCCGCGTTCGCCGACGTCGTCCGCGGTCAGCTGCGGCTGCTGCTCAGCGGCCCCGCCAGCTCCGCCGGGCGACCGATGCCCGACGGCCGCAGTCCCGAACCGGGCGGCTGGAACCGCATCCACCTGATCGTCGAGGACATCGCGACCGACGTCGAACGCCTCCGCGCCGCGGGCCTGCCGTTCCGCAACGACATCGTGAGCGGGCCGGGCGGCCAGCAGATCCTGATCGACGACCCTTCCGGCAACCCGATCGAACTCTTCCAACCCGCCGGCGCTCAGCCACATCCGCCAGCGACCGCATCCTGACCACACTGCTCACTGGCGGCGGCGCCCGAGCGAGGTTGAGCGCGAAGCGCCAGACATGATCATCGTCGGCGGCGACATGGCCTCGCCGGGTCCGATGCCGAGGGAGACGCTCGATCGACTGATGGTCCTTGAGGAGCGAGCCCCAGGAGGAGCCAGTACGCGCCCGGGGCGTCCCTCGTGCTTTCAGCTCTTGGTCAGGAGCACGACGACCAAGAGAAGTCCGAGCGCGGCGCCGACGCCGGAGAGCAGCGCGACGAGGCGCTCGTCCGGGGGAGCAAACTCCCCGCGGCTGACTGCCTCCTCGACCTCGCGGTAGCGCCAGAACGCGTAGCTCGAGCAGAAGACGCCGACGATCGCAAAGCCGATCCCGATCACGGTGTACGGCCAGGTCGCTCCTGTCGCAAGCGCGGGGACGAGCTTCCCGGACCCGATGCTGACTGCGAACGCCGTCAGGCCCGTACGCCACCACGCGAGGTATGTCCGCTCGTTGGCGAGCCGGGTCCGCCGTGTGGCGTCACCTGCCTCATCGAAGCGCCCGCCACCAGGCGGCTGTTGCTCAGGCACCGGCATCCGCGTAAACCTACCCCCGGTCTGCTGAGCTAAGCGGCGGCGGCGCGCACCCGGACCCGCGGGCGGGCGTTGTTCACGTACCCCTTCGGGTTCCAAAGCGCCGCCGCCTCCTCCGGCTGTGTGGCCGCCGAAGAGTCCCAAGCTCGCACGAGGATCTCATGGTCTCCGGGCGCGAGGTCGACCGTGATCTGCCACTGCCGCCAGGCCCACAGGCCGAGGTCCTCGAGCAGTTCCGCCTGCGCCCACGTCGTGCCGCCATCGAGCGAGACGTCGACCCGCGCGACGTGCCGCTCCCCGCCCGCGAACGCATGGCCGCGCACCTCGACCGGCCCGGCCGCGAGGGTCGCGCCGTCGGCCGGAGACAGGACGTCGGCGTTGAGCGCGACCAGTCCGAGTGGCATCCCCGCTCCCGGGCCCGGCGTCCCGTCCTCCGGCAGCAGGCGGTAGACGACGTGCTGGAAGTACCCCTTCCAGGGCGTCGAGCGGACCTCGATCCGCTCGAGCCACTTGACGCTGCGCGCGCCGATGTAGCCGGGCACGACCACGCGCAGCGGTGCGCCGTGGACGGGCGCGAGCGGGTCGCCGTTCATCGCCCAGGCGAGGAGGACCTCGGGGCGGCCCGCCTTGTCGAGCGGGATCGAGCCACCGAAGCGCTGGGCGGGCTCCGCCTCCGGGCAGGTGTCGGCACCGTCGAAGCCGACGTGCGCGGCCTCGCGCAGCGGGGCGGCGAGCGCGAGCACGTCCGCGAGCGCGACACCCGTCCACGTCGCCGTGCCGGTCGCCCCGGGACCCCACGGCGCCTCGCCCGGGATGTCGCGGACGGCGATCAAGCCCGCGCGCCGATTGCCGGCGCACTGCAGCGTCGCCGTCACGGTGTGCTCGCGGAACGCCTCACGCAACGTCGCGAGCGAGAGGTCCAGCTCCCGCTCGACGAGCCCGTGCAGATGCAGCCGCCACGCGGCGGGGTCGATCTGGGGCACCGCACCGTGCCCGCGCACGTAGAACGCGTCCGTCGCGGTCAGCGGGCCCTCAGCCAGCGCGGCGAGCCCGGTCTCGGCGTTGAACGGCTCCTCCTCGTGGACAATCAGGTCCGCGCGCTTTCCGTAGCGACCCGCGCGGCTCGGATCCTCAGACCGGACTCGACGGGTGGTGCTGCTCATGCCGTCTCCTCTCGCATCGCCGAGTCCGACGATCAGGCCGACGGTGCTCGGCGCAACCTGGTCCAAGGACCAGTTGATGTCACCGCTCTGTCCAGCGACCATCTCTTCTGGGCGCCGACAAGAAGAGACCGTGGCTGGAATGCGCTACACGACCACTAGGCCTGGCGGACAGGCCGACAACCGCACAGCACCTGGCAGGCTGTTCGTCCTGGACCTGTGCGGTCGCATCTTCTCTCTGAATCCCGACGGCTCCGACCAGCAGGTCATCGTCACTGAATGCGCCCACCCCGATGGCGTCGCCGTGGATGCAGCAACGGGCCACATCTACTGGACGAACATGGGTGTTCCCTCTGCGAACGACGGTTCGATCGAGCGCGCGGACCTCGACGGGCAGAATCGCACCACGATCGTGCCCGGCGGGAGCACGTTCACGCCGAAGCAGATCCTGATCGAGGAACAGAGCAGCAAGCTGTATTGGTGCGATCGAGAAGGGATGCGGGTCATGAGGTCCAACCTCGATGGTTCGCACATCGAGACCCTCGTCGAGACGGGCCGGGGCGATGGCGACCGCCGCGACGAGACACGATGGTGCGTCGGGATCGCCGTTGATGCGGAGCGCGGACAGATCTACTGGACGCAGAAGGGCCCGAGCGATGCCGGGAAGGGCCGGATCTTTCGCTCAAATGTCGAAATGCAGGACGGCCGAAGCGCGGCTGACCGGACTGACGTCGAGGTGCTGTTCGACGGCTTGCCGGAGCCGATCGACCTGGAGCTCGACCTCTCCAACCGCGCGCTCTATTGGACCGATCGCGGAGACCCACCGCGTGGCAACACGGTGAATCGAGCGGCGATGGATGCCCCACCTGAGCAGCCTCAGACTGCGGAGATCCTGCTCACGCACCTCAGGGAGGGGATTGGCATTGCACTTGATCTCGACGGGGATCGGATGTTCGTGACCGACCTCGCCGGCTCCGTCTATTCCGCCAGGCTCGACGGGTCGGACAGGCGAACCCTCGCCTACGCGCAGGGGAATCTTTCAGGCATCGCCTACGCGCGCTGACCACTCGCCGTCGACGTGCGGCGCGATCGGGCTGCTGAACCGACGGATCCACGGCCATGGATCATCATGGTCGTATGAGACCGTCGATCCGCCGACGGCTGAGCGGGTGGTTCGTGAGCGTGGCTCTGGTCGCGGCGGTGAGTGGCGTGCTCAAGCTGCTGGAGGGGGACCCTTCGGCATCGACCGTCGCGGTGCTCTATGTCTTCGCGGTGCTGCCGGTCGCCGTCGTGTGGGGCACGGCGTTCGGCGTGCTGGTGTCCGTGGCCAGCACGGCGGCGTACGACTTCCTGTTCGTGCCTCCGCGGCATTCGCTCACGGTTGACGACCCGCGGGACTGGCTGCGACTGGCAGGGTTCCTGGCGGCGGCGGTGGTGGTGAGCCAGCTCGCGGCGCGGTCGCGGGAGTCAGCGCGGCTGGCGGCGGAGCAGGCCTCGGTGCGGCGCATCGCCACGCTGGTCGCACGGACCGCGTCTCCCGCCGAGGTCTTCGAGGCCGTCACCCGCGAGGTCGGGCTGCTCTCCGGTGCCGACCTCGCCCGCATGGAGCGCTACGAGTCGGACGGCACGGTGACCGGCGTCGCCGCTTGGAGCAGCGGTCACGAACTCGAACTGGCCGTCGGCACGCGCTTCGCACTCGAGGGGACGAGCATCGCCGCTCTGGTGCGGCAGACGGGCGGTCCGGTGCGCGTGGACAGCTTCGCGCACGCCTCCGGTCCGATCGCGCAAGAGGCTCAAGCGCTGGGAATCCGCTCGTCGGTGGGCTGTCCGATCGTCGTCGGGGGCCGCCTCTGGGGCGTGATCGCCGCCTCGTCGAAGAGCGCGGAGCCATTCGCTGCGGACACGGAGTCGCAGATCTCGGAGTTCACGGCGCTCGTAGCGACCGCGGTCGCGAACGCCGAAAGCCGAGCCGAGCTCATGGCCTCACGCGCCCGCGTCGTCGCCACCGCCGACGAGACCCGCCGCCGTCTCCAGCGTGACCTGCACGACGGCGCTCAGCAACGGCTGATCCACACGGTGATGACGCTCAGGCTCGCAAGCCAAAGCCTTCGCGACGGGACCGAGACGGCCGTCGATCTGGTGGACGAGGCGCTCGAGCACGCGGAGCGCGCGGCAGACGAGCTGCGCGACCTCGCGCACGGGATCCTGCCGTCCGCGCTCCACCACGGCGGCCTGAGGGCGGCGATCAACGCCCTGGTCTCCCGCGTGCGGCTGCCGGTGACCGTCGAGGTCACCTCCGAGCGACTGCCGCCGGCGCTGGAGGCGACCGCCTACTTCATCGTGGCCGAGGCACTGACGAACACGCTCAAGCACGCCCACGCCGACGGCGCCCGCATCACCGCCCTCGTCATCGATGGCGTGCTGCACGTCGAAGTGCGCGACGACGGCGTCGGCGGCGCGCGGACCGACGGCAGCTCCGGGCTACTCGGGCTGCACGACCGCGCCGCCGCCCTGGACGGCGAGCTGCACGTGCAGAGCCCCCCGGGCGGCGGCACGGTGATCACCGCCGCGCTCCCCATCCCCGGCTCACACGCGCGGCTGCGGTCACCGTCACGCACCTAAGCCGGGGCACCGGGAGGTTCCGCACGGAGCCTGCCCGAGGGCGCTCGTCGGACCTAAGGACGGCCCATGCGCACCGCCGGGACAGTGGTGTGGGCCCGCGCCCGGACGGAAGCTGGGCTCGTGTCCGACTCCCGCCGCACGCTGGCGCGCGCCGCCGTCCCCGACCGGGAGCAGCGGGCGTGAAGGTGATCGTGATCGGCGCGGGGCTCGGCGGCCTGGCCGTCGCGCTGCGCCTGCAAGGGCTCGGCTGCGACGTGACCGTCCTCGAGCAGCGCGATGCGCCCGGCGGCCGCGCGTCGCGCCTGACCGACGGCGGCTTCACGTGGGACACGGGGCCGTCGCTGATCACGATGCCGTGGGTGCTGGAGGAGACGTTCGCCGCGGGCGGGCTCGACCTGCACCGGGAGGTCCGGCTGCGGCGGCTGGACCCGCTCTACCGGATCCGCTGGGCGGGCGAGGAGCGGACGTTCGACTTTGCCGACTCGCCGGAGCGGCTGCAGGAGGAGGTGGCGAGCTTCTCGACGTCCGACGCCCGGCGCGTCGACGACTTCCTCGCCGCGACCAAGCCGATCTACGAGCACGCCATTCTCGGCGCCGGCCGCCGTCCGTTCGACGACATCCGCTCGTTCGCGGCCCTGCTCCCGACGATGCTCCGCCTGGACGCGGTGATGCCCCTGCACCGCTTCGTCTCGCGCTACTTCCGCCACCCGCGCATACGCGAGGCCTTCTCCTTCCACTCGCTGTTCATCGGCGGTGACCCGTACCGGGTACCGGCGATCTACGCGGCGCTGGTGTACCTGCAGGTGCTGGACGGCGGCTGGTACGCCGACGGCGGCGTGTACTCGCTCGTCGAGGCGATGTCGCGCCCGCTGGACGTGCGCTGCGGCGCGCGCGCGGAGGCGGTGGAGACGGCCGGCGGTCGCGTGCGGGGGGTGCGGCTCGTGGGCGGCGAGCGACTGGGGGCCGACGCGGTCGTGTCCAACGCCGACGTCATGCGCACCGATGCCCTGCTCGGCCGCCCGCCCGAGGGCCGGTCGCTGCGGCCGACGATGTCGTGCTTCCTGCTGTACCTCGGCCTCGACCGCCCCGTCGACGCGCTGCTGCATCACACGCTGCTCGTCGGTCGCGAGTACCGCGACTTCATCCGGACCGTCACGCGCGGTCAGCACCTCCCGCGCACCTTCTCGTCATACGTCCACGCACCCGCCCGGACCGAGCCGGGGATGGCCACGCCGGGCGGGGACTCGCTCGCGGTCCTGCTCCCCGTTCCGAACCTGCGCGCCGACGTGGACTGGGAGCGCGAGGGCGATGCGCTGCGTGACGCCCTCATCGCCGACCTGGAGCGCACGTTCGGCCTGGACGGCCTCGCGAGCGCGGTGCGCCTGGAGCACCGGATGACGCCGCAGGACTTCGCGCGCGACCTCGGGGCCGTCGACGGCAACGCCTTCGCCGTCGAGCCCACGCTGCGGCAGTCGGCGTACTTCCGTCCACCGAACCGCGTGCGCGGCGTCACCGGCATGTACCACGTGGGCGGCGGCACGCATCCGGGCGCGGGGATTCCGGGCGTCATGCTCGGCGCCGGCGTGACGGCCGCCATGGTGGTCGCCGACGCACCGGCGAGCCGTATGGCGGTGGCGGCATGAGCTTCGCGGCGCGCACTGGCTTCGGCCTGGCGCAACCCGTCGCGAGCCCGCCACACCCGGCGCTGGGCGAGGCGCGGGCCACCACGCGCCGGGTCGCCCGCACCTTCGCGCTCGCC
>JAOPZJ010000089.1 GCA_025964155.1 Solirubrobacterales bacterium | reverse complement strand
CGCCCTCGATCATCTGTGCGAGTGCCCCCGCGGCCCCAGGCATCGACACGTCGCGTGCCGCATGGCAGAGCCCGCGCTCGGCGACCTCCACGAGCGCCTCCCCGTCCGTCCGCAGCAGCTCCGGGGGCCGGTCGTGCAGCGACGTGAAGAACGTGCCGCGCTCGCTCGTGAAGCGCCCATCGGTGGCGAAGGCTCCCAGCAGCACGTCGCCGGGCCGTGCGGCCGACGCCCGCAGCGGCACGCGCACGACGCCGGTGCAGGACGCCGAGAGGGCCGGTGCGTGGCCGATGGTCAGGTGGCCGCCGACGACCGGGACGCCGAGCCGTTCTGACGCCCACCGCACCCCCTTGAGGACGGTGCGCGCATGCTCGTGGTCCGGGCTGACGAGCATGTCGACGACCGCCAGCGGACGTCCCCCCATGGCCCGCACGTCCGAGACGTTCGTCACGACCGCGGCGGCACCGGCGGAGAACGGGTCGGCGGCGAGGAAGCTCGGCGCGATCGCCTCGCCACAGACGACGAGGAACCCCTCGCCGTACGGGATGAGCGCGGCGTCGTCCCCGTCGATCCCCGCGCCCAGTTCGGCGACGAGCTCCAGGTCGCGCTTGCCGAGGACCCCCGGTGCCGCACGGACCCGCGCGGCGAGAGCGTTGTGGTCGGCCTCTGTCATACACCGAGTTTGGGGTGTGAATATAGTGGCGGGATGACCGAACAGCTCATCACCGTCGGCGACATCGAGCTCTGCTATGAGTCCTTCGGCGATCCGGCCGATCCCACCGTGCTGCTCGTCATGGGGCTCGGCACGCAGATGCTGGGCTGGCGGCCGGAGTTCTGCAAGCTCATCGCCGCCGAGGGGTACCGGGTCATCCGCTACGACAACCGCGACGTCGGACGCTCGACGCACTTCTCTGACCACGCCCCGCCCAGCCTCGGCGAGATGCTCTTGCGGCGGCCGAGGAACCCGGCGTACACGCTCGAGGACATGGCCGACGACGCCGCCGGGCTGCTCGACGCGCTCGGTGTGCAATCCGCCCACGTCGTCGGCGTGTCGATGGGCGGGATGATCGCCCAGATGGTCGCGGCGCGGCACCCGGCGAAGGTGCGCTCCCTCGTGTCGATCATGTCCACGACCGGTGCGAGCCTCGTCGGACGGCCCGCGCTCAAGGTCCTCCCCTTCCTCGTGAAGCCCCCCGCGACGGAGCGCGCGGCGGAGATCGCGCGGATCGAGGCGCTCCAGGACGTCATCGGGTCCCCCGGGTTCGAGCGCGACGTCGCGAGCACGCGCGAGCTGGCGGGTATGAGCTTCGACCGGTCCTCCGACCGCCGCGGCGCCGGCCGGCAGCTCGGCGCGATCCTCGCCTCCGGCAACCGCACGAAGGCCCTGACCTGCATCACCGCGCCGACGCTCGTCATCCACGGCACCGACGACAAGATGATCGCGCCCTCCGGCGGCAGGGCGACGGCGAAGGCGATCCCCGGCGCCCGCCTGGAGCTCATCCCCGGGATGGGTCACGATCTGCCCTACGAGCTCTGGCCGCGGTTCGTCGGCCTCATCAGCGACCAGGCCAGGACGGCCGACGCACGCTCCGGGGCACCGGCCACGCCGGTCGCCGAGCGCTGACGGGCGGGAAGTCGTCTCAATACCCGCACGTGGTCTGACGCCGTTACCTCAGGCCGCGCGAGGTATTGAGAAGGCTTCTACGCCGGGCAGGCGGTCACGCGGACGGGGTCGTCGGCCCCGTCGAGCACGACCACGTCTCCGGCGCGCAACTGGCGCCCACGCCGGACCTCAGGCTCGCCGTTGACGGTCACGAGCCCCTCGGCGAGGACGTGCTTGGCCTCGGCCCCAGAATCCACGAGCCCGGAATGCTTGAGCAGTTGCCCGAGGCGGATGACCTCATCACGGATTGGGACGTCGCGCACGCTCGCAGTATCGCGAACATCAGCCGCCGAACCTGCCGCGGAGCGCCATGACGTTCGCGACGTAGCGCCGAGTCTCGGGCAGCATGCCGATCCGCTGCACGGACGACAGGCCCTGGTAGTACGCCGCGGCCGCGGTCGCATGGTCGCCGCCCGTCTCGCGCAGGAGCGAGCCGAGGTAGAGCACCCCGGCACCGACGTTGTCGATGGCGGAACTGGGGTCCAGCGTGCGCCGGGCGAGGTTGGACTGCACCCAGTCCCAGGTGCCGGGCATGACCTGCATGACGCCGCGGGCGTTGGCCGAGGAGACCATCGCGTTGTTGAAGCCGCTCTCCTGCCACGCGATCGCGGAGGACAGCGACGCGTCGACGCCATTGCGCTGCGCCACCGCCGCGATGTCGGACGCCGACACACGCTGACCAGACGGCTGGGGTGCGGCGACGGGGACCTGCGGCGCGGGCGCCGGTTCGGCGCTGCGCGCAGGGGCCGGCGCACCGGTCGGCAGCTTGATGACCGTGCCGGCGATGAGCACGCCGTTCGGGTCCAGGCCGTTCATCTGCGCCATCTGCGCGACAGGGACGCGGGCGCCGGCCGCCAGGCCGGAGAGCGTGTCCCCGGGCCGCACGGTGTAGCCCCCCATCGCGGGCGGGGCCGCGGCCGCGGGCGCGGGAGCGACCGTTGTCGTCCCGGGTGGTGGCGCGGGCGTGGCGGCCGCCGTTCCTGCGGCCGGGATCTGCAGCGTCGCGCCGGCTAGCAGGGACGCGGTCGGCGCGAGCCCGTTCGCGGCCGCCAGCGACGCGACGGTCAGCCCGTCGGCGGCGGCGACCGAGGACAGGCTCTCACCCGGTGCGACGGTGTGGACGGCTGCGTGTGCCGGTGAGGCGATGGCAAGCACCAGGACGGTGATCGTGAGGACATGCCGGCGGAGGTGGGTCATGGCGGCGGCAGTACCCGCGCCACCGGGACTTGATGCTCACGAGGCAGGCTTACGGAGCATTGCCAGAGATGTTGCAGTCCCGCGCCCCCATCGTCCCGTTTCCCGCTGTTTGCGGACGATCCCCTGCCGCCCCGCTGACCACTGTGCGAACATATGTTCGTGTCGTCCACCGGATCCCCCTATCAGCGCTTCCAGCGCGCTCTGGCGACGCAGAACCTGACGCTCATCCGCGCCGCCGCGGCCGAGCTGCCGCAGGTGCGCCTGGACGATGCCCTCGAGGTCTGCGTCCTGCTGCGCGACCGCGAGCCCGAGCGCTACGAGCGGGCGGCCGTGCGCTGGATCGCGCGGTTCTGCGTGGAGCGCGAGCAGGTCTCGGTCGAGGACGTCGCGCACGCCAGCACGGCCTTCACGCTCATGCGCACGAACCCGGAGCGCGCGCTGAGCATCCTGCAGGTCCTCTGCGCCGGTCCCTAGCTCGCCGGCAGCTTCTGCACGAGCGTTGCCACCGGCGCGAACAGGTCGCCGTCGCGCTCCACGCGCTCGAGCACCTGCGCCGGGCTGAAGATGAGCGCGTCGGGGTCCCCTGCGCGCACCTCGTCCCAGTGCAGGGGCGTGGAAACCTGCGGCTGCGACGTGGCACGCGGGGAATACACACAGACGGTGGTCTTGTGCTCGTCGTTCTGTGACCAGTCCACGAGCACGCGCCCCTTGCGGGCGGCCTTGGCCTGGGTGGCGACGACGAGCTCCGGCGCCTCCTTGGCCAGGAGCTGCGCGATCGTGCGCGACAGCGTCTTCGTCTGCTCGTACGTGGCGTCCGGGTGGTTCAGCGGGACGTACACCTGCATGCCCTTCGAGCCCGAGGTCTTGGGGAATGCCTGCAGCCCCAGGCCCTCGAGCATCGCCTGCAGCCACAGGGCGACCGTGCTGCACTCCGCCAGTCCCGTGCCGGGCCCGGGGTCCAGGTCGAAGGCCAGGATCGTCGGTCGCTGGGGCGCGTCCAGGCGTGCGAGCGGCGTGTGCAGCTCCAGGTCGGCGAGGTTGCCGAGCCACGCCAGGGCCTGGGGTGAGTCCGCGACGACGAACCCTCCGGCCGTGGTGATCCAGTCCGGCCGATGCGACGGAGCGTTCTTCTCGTAGAAGAACGCCTCGTCGACGCCGTTGGGATAGCGCTTGAGCGTCAGGCGCCGGTCACGCAGGTGCGGCAGCAGGACGTCGGAGATGCGCACGTAGTACTCCACGAGATCGCGCTTCGTGAAGCCCGTCGCGGGATACAGCACCTTCGTCGGGTTCGAGAGCGGGACGTCCTGGACCCGGATCCCACTCGTCGCTGGGGGCTCGGGCGTCACGAGCCCCTTGTAGGACGGCGCTCGGATCTGGCCGGTCGGGGTGCGCTCGAGGAACTCGACCTCGCAGCACAGGTCCGGCCGGCAGAAGATCGCGCCCCGCGGGATCTTCGCGCTGCCGGCGTCGTCGATGAACGGGGACTGCGCGTGCTCCCGGGCGCCGAGCAGCGTGCTCAGGCGCGCGAGCTCGGCATCGTCCCAGCCGGTCCCCACGCGCCCGACCGAGCGCAGCCGTCGCCCGTCGCCCCCATCCCCGTCCTCATCCACCGGCTCACCGATCAGCAGCGCGCCGATCCGGTCACGCCGGCGCCCCTCGCCGGGCACCCAGCCGCCGATGACGAACGACTCTCGCTGCAGGAGCTTGTGCTTCTGCCAGGCCCCGCTGCGGCGGCCCGGTTCGTAGGGGGCGTCCACACGCTTGGAGATGATGCCCTCCAGCCGCTGGGCCTTGGCGGCGGCCAGCAGCGCGTCGCCCTCCCCCACGACGTGCTCCGGCGTCCGCCAGTGCTCACCGTGCAGTCCGAGCTGGGCGAGGGCCTCGCGGCGCTCGAGGTACGGCAGGTCCAGCAACGAGCGCCCGTCCTGCCACAGCAGGTCGAACACCATGAGGGTCGCCGGCAGCTCCTGCGCCAGGCGCTTGCGCGCGGCGTCCTTGCCGACGTGCATCCGGCGCTGCAGCGCGCTGAAGGACGGTCGGCCGTCTGCGTCCAGCACGACGATCTCCCCGTCGAGGATCACGCGGTGGTGGCGCAGCGCCCGGTTCAGGCGGGCGAGCTCCGGATACTGGGCGGTGATGTCGTTGCCCGCGCGCGAGCGCAGCGTCAGGTGCCCCGGTATCGAGTGGACGATCGCGCGCACGCCGTCCCATTTGACCTCGAAGGCCCAGCGATCCTGCTGCTGCTTCGGCGGCAGCGTCTTGGTGAGCCGCGCCAGCATCGGCGCCAGCGTCGCGGGCATGGGCTCGGCGTCCGGGTCGGCCGGCGGGTCCATCCGGTGGATCATCCACTCGCTGGCCCCGGGCGTCTTGCCGATCGGGAAGAGGGCGTAGCGCGCGTCGTCCCGCGCGCCATGCAGATGCACCTCGATCTTCTTGCCGTCCTCCCACTTCTGCACGTCGTAGGTGCCGCTGTCGAAGATCGTCATCGTGCCGGCGCCGTACTGGCCGGCGGGGATCTCGCCGGCGAAGTCGATGTACTGCAGCGGGTGGTCCTCGGTGTGCACCGCCAAGTGGTTCTGACCGGGCTCGACGGGGAGCCCGTTGGGCAGGGCGAAGGACACCAGGACGCCATCGCGCTCCAGCCGCAGGTCCCAGTGCATGCGGGTCGCCTGGTGCTCCTGCACGACGAAGCGCGGCGCGCCGCCGGACCCGGGTGCGGGCCCGCCCTTGCCGCCGGGCTCCGGCGTGGCCGCGAAATCGCGTTTGGCGGCGTACTGATCCAGGGACTTCTCAGGCACGACGGACGCCTACCCGAGGGCACGCAATGTACGCGCGGGCACGCCGGCGACGATGTGACCGGCCGGGAAGTCGCCACCGTTGAGCACGGCCCCGGCGGCGATCACCGCCCGGTCCCCCACCACGCTGCCGCGCAGGATCACGGCGTTCGTCCCGATGAAGACGTTCTCGCCGATCGTGATCGGCGTGCTGCGCACCGGCTGCTCGAGGACGAAGGTGTCCGAGCCGTCGAAGCCGTGGTCGGAGTCGATGATCGTCGTGCGCTCGGCGATCGCGCAGCGCGCACCGATGTCGATGCGCTCGTGGCAATGCAGCGTCGCGGTGCGTGACAGCACGCACCGGGCACCGAGGCGCAGGTCACCCGTGGACTTCAGCTCGCATCGATCGCGGACCTGCGCCGAGTCGTCGACCCGGATGCGACCGCCCCACGGCTGCAGGCGCACCCCGTCCTGGAGGGTGACGCCGTCGGCGAGCACGATCTCGCCGTCGACGCCGGCGGCCAGATCGATGACGAGGTCGCGGCCGATCCTCACCCCACGGCCGATCCGGAGCGTGAGCGTGCCGGGGTGGCCGTCGATGTCGACATGCGGCAGGCCGCGGAGTCGCGGCGGCGCCGCGACGTCGAGCACGAGGTCGCCGCCGAGGCGCCGCAGCCGTGCCCGCACGACCAGCGCCCACGCGCGAAAGCGCGCAGCACGGACGAGCTGCAGGAGGCGGGCTGACACCCGCGGGAGGCTAGTGGAGTGTCAGCCGCCGGCGACGGCGG
The DNA here is from genome assembly GCA_025964155.1 of Solirubrobacterales bacterium. Taxonomy (GTDB): domain Bacteria; phylum Actinomycetota; class Thermoleophilia; order Solirubrobacterales; family Solirubrobacteraceae; genus Paraconexibacter. The sequence continues at coordinate 718 of JAOPZJ010000089.1, read as the reverse complement.
GGAGGATCTGGACCTCGCCCCCGTCGGGCACCGGCGTGTCGAGACCCTGTTCGAAGCGGATGTCCTCACCGCCGACGTAGACGTTGACGAACCGGCGTAGGCCTCCGTCCTCGTCGCACAGCCGTTCACGCAGCTCGCCATGGACGGCGAACAGTGCCTCGAGGACCTCGGTGACGGTCGCGCCGTCGACGGTGACCTCGCCATCGCCGCCGGAGTTGGCGCGCAGCTGGGTGGGGATCTTGACCTTCACGCTCATTCGGGGTGCTCTCCTGCGGGGTGGGATCGTCGGGGCGGCGGGCGGCGCTAGAACGCGCCGACCGTCGCGAACTCGGCCTCGAACGCGTCGAAGGACGGCTCGATCGTGTGGGTGGTGAAGGTATCGCGGACCGCGTCCAGCGTCTTGAGGCCCTCGCCGGTGATGACGAGGACGACGCGCTCGTCGGGGTCGATCTCGCCGCGCTCGGCGAGCTTCTTCAGCACGGCGGTCGTGACGCCGCCGGCGGTCTCGGTGAAGACGCCGGTGGTGCGGGCCAGCAGGCTGATGCCTTCGCGGATCTCGTCGTCGGTGACCGAGTCGATGCCGCCGCCGGTCTTGCGCGCGAGCTCCAGGGCGTACGGCCCGTCGGCGGGGTTGCCGATGGCCAGGGACTTGGCGATCGTGTCCGGCTTGACCGGCCGGCAGATGTCGTGCCCGGCGGCGAACGCGGTGGCGACCGGC
>JAOPZJ010000028.1 GCA_025964155.1 Solirubrobacterales bacterium | reverse complement strand
GGGCGGTTGCGGTGGCGCGTACCCAGAGCTGTCCGTCGCGGTTGGCGTCGTAGGCGGGTTGGGCGAGGACGAGGGAGTCGGAGTAGAAGCTCGCCGTTCCGGCGGTGCCGTTGTCGCGGACCACGGTTTGCCAGGTAGCGCCGGTCGTGTCGGCGGTCGGGATCAGGCCGGTGATCTGCGTGTCGGCGGGGCAGCGGGTCGAGCTGACCTGGCCGCTGCAGGTGGGGTAGGGGTTCAGGGCGGATCCGCCGCCGGGCCAGTCGCGCGAGAGGCTGAAGAGCTGGGCGTTCAGGCCGGCCTCGGCGAGGTTGAACGCGGTTTCGCGCACCCGCTGCTGGCGGGATTGGTTGGTCTGCGTGTCGACGATCGACAGCAGCGTCATGGCGAGCATGACCATGAGGCTGAGCATCGCGATGCTCGTCAGCAGCACCCAGCCACCGTCGTCGTGGGGGTTCGGGGCGCGGTGTGTCATCCGGTGATCGTCTGGGTGGTGGACGTGCCGATCAGGCCGGCGGGATCTTGGACCTGCAGGCTGAGCGCGTGCGCCGTGCCGGTGGTGACCTTGTACGTCGCGGTCACGCCGCTTGCGACGACCGTCGCGCCGTCCAGCCACGTGTACGTCAGGGGCTGGCCCTCGGGATCGACCGAGGCGCTGGCGTTGAGCACGATGCCCTGCGCGGTCGGCGCCGCGGTGAACGCCGCGGTCGGGCGCCGGTTTTGGTTGCGCAGGAACACGCCGGTCGCCAGGCGGACCTCCGCCGGCTCGCGCGTGGGGTCCTCGTCGACGTACATGTCAACGTGCACGGCGGCGATGTCCGTCAGCGTGGCCGAGTCGTAGGTGAACAGCGCGCGCGACAGTCCGCCTTGGCGGTTGGTGAGGTGTGCGGCGACGACCGCTGTGCTTGCCCAGCCGGTGCCGGGGCAGGCGGCGGTGGACGGCGCGGCGGGGATCGCGGCCGTCGTCCATGTCTGGCGCTGGGCGTAGAGCACCCCGCCGGTGCTCAGGCACCACCGGTCGCGCCGCACGTTCGTGACGTTCTGGCCCGCGTTGGGGCCTGCGGGGTCGACGTTTTGGAACACGAGGTCATAGGCGCCGGCGACGTCGATGGCCTGGGGCTGGTCGGTCGTAGGGCTGGCGAGGTTGCGCAGTCTGCCGGCGATCTGGTCAGAGGCGGCGCGGACGGTCTGCTGGTTGTCGTTGCGCGCGGTCAGCTGCGTGCTTTGCGTCTGCGCGCCGGCAAACGTGTCGAGCACCGCCGACAGGACAATGAGCGACAGCACGGACGCCACCAGCAGGCCCGGCAGGGTGATCTCACCACGCTCACCACGAAGTCGCCGGATCGTCATCGGGTGACCGGTCCCAGCTTGGCCGACTCGGCTAGGTGGGTGTCGACCGCGGTGATTGCGTAGGTGTGGGTCTGGCCGTTGACGTGTGTGTCGGTCCATGTGGTCTGTGTGGCGTCGGCCGTGCGGTCATAGCGGTCGTCGTACAGCAGCCCGTCGCGATAGATCGTGTAGTGGTCGATGGCGTCACCGATGTCGGGATCCCCGAGCGCCGGAGCCGTCCACGTCAGCACCGTCGTGCCGGACGCCGAGGTCGCCAGGAGGTTGGTGGGGGCGTGCGGGGCGGTGTTCAGCAGTGGCACGCTCGCGGTCGCCGCCAGGGCGCCCTCTCGCAGCGTGCCCGACGCGTCGCGGTCGACCGCCACGACGGTGTAGTCGGGCGTGCCGGTGGCCGGTGGTGAGGGATCCTGGCAGCGCGTCGAGGTCGTCTCGCAGACGAGCGTCCAGCTGCCGGCGGTGGCGCGGTAGCCCCGATACAGCTCCACGTCGCGTTCGGGGCTGGGTTGCCACTCCAGCTCGGCTACGGTCCCGTTGCGTCCGGCGCGCAGGCCCTGCGGCGCGTACGGCACACGCCGGTTGATGAGCACCGTCAGCGCCCGCGTCTGACCGAACTGGCCGTTGGCGTCATACGCCTTCAGCCCCACCAGGTAACTGCCGTCGACGACCTCACCGCTCCCCGGTGCAGACCCCGCCGACACGCTGCCCAACGACCACGTGAAGCTCCACGCCGTCCCGCTGCCGACCGCGGTCCCCTGCTGCGTGCCGTCCACGTACGCCGCGACGGTCGCGGCCTGTGCGGAGCTTGTCGCGTTGACCTGCAGCGACGTGACCGACGCGCTGGTGACCGGCGAGCTCGTGGAGCTGGAGATCGCCGTGATCGCCGGCGCGCCCGCCAGCCCCGGGTTGGCCGCGGTCGTCGCCTGCAGCACATAGCGCGAGCCGGCGCCGCGATCCCAGCGCACCAGCACGACGACACGCTTGGCGTCCGCCGGGCTCGTATCGACCCCGCCCGCAGCACAAGCGCCCACACAGACCGAACCGGCCAGGTCCACCAGCCCGTCCACCTGCCCGTCAAGATCCACGTCCAGACCACAGTCCCCGAGCCCGGCGACCGCGGCCGCCGACGCGCCGGCCCCCGGCAGCCCGACCAGGCCGCTGACGCTCAACAGCTGCGAGCACACGGCCGGCGCCGTGCCCGTCGTGCCACTGGCACAGAACTGGCCCGCCTCATGCGTCCCGGTGTAATCGCGCGCATCATCCATCGCGCACACACCCACCGACAGCGTGTACGTGAAGTTCCCGCGCCTGACCTGCCACCCCGGCGTCCCCAGCTGATCATCACCCAACCCCGCCTGCGTCTGCAACGAAGACGCCAGCGTCGACGTCACCAACTGCTCATACGGCACCCCGCGAACGCCCTCCACCACCTCCCGCACGATCGCGTTCGCGTTCGTCCGCGCCTGCGTCGACCACGTCGTCGTCTGCGCCTGCGTAATGCACGTCAACACGCCGAGCATCCCGGTGACCAGCACCAAAGCCGCCACCAGGACCTCTACCAGGGTGAACCCCTGATCGTCCGTGAGCCGTCGCCGATCCATCGCACGTGGGTATCGACGGCCCGCATGCCAACCCAAGAGGTGGGTGTGCGCATTCATCCAACAGACGAGCCGGCCTACCCGGTTCTGGTGGCACACGAATGGACGGACGGACGGGTGCGCTGTCGTGCGCGGCTCCGACATACGGGCTCCGACATGCGCACCGTTGCGTCGGACACGCACACGCAATGATGGCCCGCGGATGTTCCACCGCCTGCCCCCATGGTCGCTCGTGCTCACGGCCGCCGTGTCGATCCAGTTCGGGGCGGCGGTCGGCGCCACGCTGTTCGACGAGCTCGGTCCCGCTGGGGTCAGCCTGTTGCGCCTGGGGCTTGCGGCGCCGATCCTGCTGCTCGTCTGGCGGCCGGACCCGCGCGCCCACAGCAAGGGCGACCTGCAACTCGCCGCCGTCTTCGGCCTCGTCCTGGGCGCCATGAACCTGTTCTTCTACCTGGCGCTGGACCGCATCCCGCTCGGGATCGCGGTGACGATCGAGTTCGCCGGACCGCTCGCCGTCGCCGTGTTCGGTTCCCGTCGGCGGGCCGATCTGGGGTTCGCCGCGCTGGCGGCGCTGGGCATCGTCCTGCTGGCGTCCGCAGATGCGGGGGGCAAGGGTCCGCTGGATCCCCTCGGGCTCTTCTACATCGCCATCGCCGCCGCCTGCTGGGCCGCCTACATCCTCCTCGCCCAGCGCGCCGGGCAGCGCTTCACGGGCGGGCGCGGGCTGGCGCTGGCGTCCGCCGTCGCCGTGCTCGTCCCGCTCGGGCCCGGCATCGCGCAAGGCGGGAGCGACCTCGTGCATCCCGGCTACCTCCTGGCGGGTCTGGCGGTCGCGCTCATGAGCTCGGTCATCCCGTACTCGCTGGAGACCGAATCGCTGCGGCGCATTCCGGCGAGCGTCTTCGGGGTGCTCATGTCGCTGGAGCCGGCGATCGCCGCGCTCGCGGGGTTCGCGATCCTCGGGCAGGGGCTCGGGCTGCGAGAGTGCGTGGCGATCGCCTGCGTCGTCGCGGCGAGCATCGGCGTCACCCGGGGCAGCCAGGCGGATGCACCACCGCCGATCGACGGATAGGCGGTCCCACCGGCCGACGTGAGTTCCTCGGCCGCTCGGCCGTTCATTCCATAGGAGTCATAGGGCCAGGCGTGGGAGGACGCGGTACGCCGCCCTGCCACGTGACCGCGCGAGAGGACGACCGGATGGCCAGCAGGTGGCAACGACCGCGCAGGAGCCGTGCCCGTGTGGCATGCACCGTCACGAGCATCGCGTTCCTGGCGATCACCGGGATCGCCCGCGCGGACACCATCTTCAGCGACGGCTTCGAGTCCGGCGACTTCTCGGCCTGGACCCAGGTGCAGACGGGAGGGAACGGGATGGCCGCCGTCCAGAGCGCAAGGGTCAGCAGCGGTGTGCTCGCCGCACAGCTGTCGGCGACCTCGAGCGCCGGGTCGAAGGCCTACCTGCGGAAGACCTTCGCCTCGGAGCAGCAGGATCTCACCGCCAGCGCCGACTTCCAGGTCATCGCGCAGGGTGCCAGCAACCAGAACGTGCCGTTCTTCCGCTTCCTCGACCCGACCTCGGTCCGGCTCGTGAGTCTCTACCGACAGAACGGGACGACGGGACCGATCGAGATCACCTACGGCGGCGCGCGCTTCAGCACGACCGGTTCGCTGGCACTGAACACATTTGCCCGGATTTCGCTGCACGTGATCCCCAACGGCGCGAGCAGCACCGTCGACGTCCGCCTCAACGGCGCCCAGATCTACGCGGCGACCAACGCCAACCTAGGCACCGCAGGCGTCTCGACGGTCCAGGTCGGGAACGACACGGCGGCCCAGCCTTTCAGCATCATCGTCGACACGGTCGGGGTGGAGAACGCGGCCGCCCCCTCGCCCTCGCCGCCGATCAACACGTCGCCGCCGAGCGTCTCGGGGACGCCGCAGAACGGCCAGACGCTGACCGCGAGCCCCGGCGTCTGGACAGGCGCGCAACCGATCGCCTACGCGTACGAATGGCAGCGCTGCAACGACACCGGCGGCAGCTGCGTCGCGATCGCGGGCGCCACCGCGTCGACCTACACGGTCACGTCCACCGACATCGGAAGTACCCTGCGCGTCGCCGTCACCGCTACCAACTCCGTCGGCGCGGCCACCAAGACATCCGGCGCGACGACGGTGGTGGCCGGGACGTCGACGGCGCCGCAGAACACGGCGCTGCCGACGATCTCGGGCAGCGCCAGTGGCGGCCAGACGCTGACCGCGAACCCCGGCGTCTGGACCGGGACCCAGCCGATCGCCTATACGTACGCATGGCGGCGCTGCGACAGCGCCGGTGGCGCCTGTGTCGCGATCGCGGGTGCCGCGAGTGCGACCTACACGCTGACGGGCGCCGACGTCGGACGCACCATCCGCGTCGCCGTCACCGCCACGAACTCCGCCGGCGCTGCCACCGCGACCTCCAGCGCCACTGCGGTCGTGCAGGCGGGCTCCGGGCAAGCGGGTCTCGTGGCGCTGTGGCACATGGACGAGACCAGCGGTTCCGTCATGTTCGACTCGGCTCGAAGCCATAACGGAACCCTGCACTCCGTCCTGCTGGGACAGCCGGGGTTCGCGGGCTTCGCGTATGGCTTCGCGGGCCAGGCCTACGTGTCGGTGCCGACCGCAGACGACCTCAGTCCAGGCGGCGCCAACATGACGTTGACGATCCGCGTGAAGACGACAAGCGCGCCCGCCACGCCGGACTGGGATCTCATCCGTAAGGGCCTCTACACGACGCCCGGCGGCGAGTACAAGATGGAGTACCAGCCCTCCGGACAGGCCTCGTGCGGATTCAAGGGCTCGGGCGGCTACAGCGAGCTGACAGCCGGACCGCGTGTGAACGACGGCGTCTGGCACACCGTGCAGTGCGCCAAGACCCCCACAGCGATCACGGTGGTCATCGACGGGAAGTCGTTCTCGAAGTCGGCCGCGATCGGTGCGATCGCCAACACCGTCGCGGTACCGATCGGTGCCCGTCCCGGTTCGGAGTTCTTCCAGGGCCTGCTGGACGAGGCCAGCATCCAAATCGGCTGACGCTGTGATCCCCGACACGGGGTGGGGGCTTCATACTCCGACCCCCGTGTTCACCCTCAACCTGCCCAACGCGCTGACGGTCTTTCGCATCCTGCTCGTGCCGGTGCTCGTCGTCGCGCTGCTGGACCAGACGCCCAACGGTGACCTCGTGGCGGCGTTCGTCTTCGCACTGGCGTCGATGACCGATGCGGTGGACGGCTACATCGCACGCTCGCGCAACGCGATCACGACCTTCGGCAAGCTCATGGACCCGATCGCCGACAAGCTGCTCATCCTCGCCGCGCTCATGGCGCTCGTCAGCCTTAAGCGCGTGGACGCATGGGTCGCGACGGTCATCATCGCCCGCGAGTTCGCCGTCACCGCCACGCGCATGGCCGCCACGCAACAGGGCGTCGTCATCGCCGCCAACTGGTGGGGCAAGGTCAAGACGGTGGTGCAGGTCGCGTGCGTCTTCTTCCTCATCGCGATCGACGGGTCACCCATCTGGCTCGACGCGCTCGTCTACGGCACAGTCGTGATCACGATCGTCTCGGGCATCGACTACTTCTTCGGCCTGCGCCGGCTGCTGCGCGAAGCCGAGGAGCGTCGCCACCCCACCGTCAGGACCGAACCGTGAAGCTTGCCGGAGCGCTCATGGCGCTTGCGTCGCTCGTCACCGTCATCGTGTTCATCGTCGCGGTCAGCGGCTCCAAGGACGATCTGCCCGGGGACATCCGCGACTGCGTCAAGCGCGGAGGCGCCGGTGTCGTGCACGGCCCCGCGAACCTCGGCGTCGCCCGCGCGGAGATCGACGCCGGCACGCTCAGGCGCGATCGGCATCTGCGCAAGGGCGACGACACGGTCATCGTGCTGTCCGGGCAACGCTTCCGGCTGCTCGTGCTGGCCAACGCGTCGTCCCCGACGCTGGCCGGGGACCTGGCGCGCCGCCTCTACGAGCGTGCCGACGAGTACCCGCTCGTGGCCCTGGAGCGGGACCCGGTCAAGGGCATCCTCTACGGCTGCTCGAGCATCGCCGCCGAATAGGCCGTTCAGGCCTTCGCCCGTGAGACGGAAGACACCGGGGGCCCAGGATCACGGTGTCGGCGATGCCGCGGCGGCGAGTTACGCGGCGGGCGCCCCGTCCAGCCACTCACGCATCGAGGTGTGATGCGGCAGGTGCTCGCCGGTGGCCAGTTCGCCGCGCAGCTCGCCGAACAGGCCGGTGCGCTCGGCGGTGACGTTGTGCTGGTGGATCGTCTCCAGGTTCTCCTGGCGGGCGGAGACGAAGATGGTGTCGGGCAGGTCGGCGTAACGGTCCAGCGCGCCGCGAATGGCCTCGCGCACGCAGTCCTCGACGAACCGCGGACGGCGGTGCGCCTTCTCCACGACCGTGCCCTCGTCGCTGCGCTTCATGAGCTCGTAGATCTCCGAGCTCATCGACTCCTCGACGATCGCCACGAGGTCCATCGCGTCGATGCCGGCATCCAGACCTTCGGGCAGGCCGATGTGCAGCGTGCCCAGCCCGCGCTGGTTGTGCGTCGCGACGGGGACGGCGTCGAAGATGCGCGTGATCTCGTCCTCGGAGAAGCCGTCGGCAGTCAGGCGCTCGCGGGCGCGCCCGGTCAAGATGCCCTGCGCGCACGGGCAGGCGGTCATGCCCTGCGCGGCGACGCCGACCATGCGGCGCGTCCCGGCGGCCGAGGCCACGGCGGAGCCGTAGAGCGTGTAGATCTCCTGCGTCGGGATCCCGGACTCCGGGGCGGGCTTGTGCTCGGGGTAGCGCGCCTCGATCGTCACCTCGGCCCGGAGCGCGCCCTGACGGTCGCGGATGATCACGGCGATGCGCTCGGCGAGCGTCTCGGCCCGGAACGCGGACTGCCCGAGGATCACCTCGCCGATGGCGTCGTTGACCACCTCTTCGAAGCGGCTCATGTGGGCGCCCTTCTGCTGGGGCCCGAGGTCGACGAAGCAGGTGAGCGTGGCGTAGAAGAGCTGCTCGGTCCCACGGTCATCGAGGATGCGGATGACCTTCTCCACCCCGGTGACGCCGACCCGGGAGAGCGAGACCTGAAGGCCCGGGAGTGACGCCTGCACGTCGGGGCCGGAGAGCGCGGAAACGGAAGGGTTCATGAGCGTGGACTGTGAGGGTAGCGAGGTGACGTTGCGGGGGATCGTGACCGTTGTGACTTGTGCTATCACTCCGGAAGAGCTGCAAGCCCCCTCCGGCTATGTCCGAGAGGTCTAACAGGCTCAGCACCTCGCGGGATCTCCCGCGGCATCGCACGTCGCAGACGGGCACTCACAGCAGGTCGAAGGCATAGAGGAATGAGGGGCGATTCGAGTTGCGGATCGTTCGTAACTGCTTGAGTGAGGGACGGGCTTGAGTAACAAAAGCACTGCACTGCTGGCCGACGAGGCGCCCATCTTCGAGATGGACGAACTTCGGCAGCTCATCGCGGACGGTCAGGAGAAGGGAGCCCTGACCATCGGTCAGATCACGACCGCTCTGGAAGAGGTGGAGGTCTCTAAGGAACAGGTCACGGAGCTGCATGCGTACCTGGTCGACCAGGGCATCGAGGTGGTGACCGCAGACGGCAAGCTCGCCACGAGCGAGAACGGCAAGATGGAGGCGGCCGCCGAGGCGCGTGCCTCCCAGCAACCCGCACCGAAGAAGCCGCAGATCGACCTCACGGTCGAGCCGTCGCTGGACTCGTTGCGGCTGTACCTGCGGTCGATCGGCAAGGTCAACCTGCTGACGGCCGAGCTGGAGGTGTCGCTCGCCAAGCGCATCGAACGCGGCGACATGGACGCCAAGCAGCAGATGGTCGAGGCCAACCTGCGGCTCGTCGTCTCCATCGCCAAGGGCTACCTCGGCCGTGGACTGACGTTCCTGGACCTGATTCAGGAGGGATCGCTCGGTCTCATCCGTGCCGTCGAGAAGTTCGACTACCGCCGCGGGTACAAGTTCTCCACGTACGCCACTTGGTGGATCCGTCAGGCGGTGACCCGCGCGATCGCGGACAAGGGGCGGACCATCCGCATCCCGGTCCACATGGTCGAGAAGCTCAACAAGGTCGTGCATGTCGAGCGTCAGCTCGTGCAGTCGCTCGGCCGCGAGCCCACGCCCGAGGAGATCGCGACGGAGCTCGAGTGCACGGTGCGCGAGGTGCGCGACATCATGCGCATGAGCCAGCAGCCGATCTCGCTCGAGAAGCCGATCGGTGAGGAGGAGGAGTCCGAGCTGGGCGACTTCGTCGAGGACCAGAACGCGGTCTCGCCGTTCGAGCTGGCGTCGGACACGCTGCGCAAGGAGAACGTGCACCGCGCCCTGGCGACGTTGCCGCAGCGTGAGCGCGAGGTCATCGAGATGCGCTTTGGTCTGACCGGCGGGCGTCCCCGCACGCTGGAGGAGGTCGGTCGTGCGTTCAACGTGACGCGCGAGCGCATCCGTCAGATCGAGAACCACACGCTCAAGAAGCTCGAGTCGCTGCCCGAGGCGCAGCGGCTGCGGGACGCGTCGTAGTCAGGTAGCGTCTGCAGCAGACGGTCTTCTTGAGGGAGGAGACGTTCCAGAGCCCCGCACTCGTGCGGGGCTCTCGTCCGTTCTGGGTGCGCCCGATCTGAGACCGGCGTGCTACTGACGCGGCGGCGTGCCGCGGGCACACTGCCGCGATGGCCCGTCCACGTCCACGTCCGTCGTCCACCGCGCGCTGCGTGGCGCTTGCCGGCGCGCTGATCGCCGCCGCGGTGCCCGGCGTGGCCCGCGCCACCTACGTCGGGTCGCAGAGCACGACGGTCGTCGGAACGCTGGCCGCCGCCTCACCGTGGATTGCCGTGCCGCAGACCGGCAGCTACTTCAACCCGGGCACGATCATCGATCCGGCCGACGATCACACGAGCAGCCTGAGCCTCGCGCGCGTCGGCGGCCGTGGCCGGGCCCTGCACTTCACGCGCGTCGACGCACCCGCCGCCGTGGCCTCCAACAGCATGGGCCCGATGGCGGTCGCAGCGTCCGGTGGGCGGATGGCGGTCGCCTGGCGCGACGGTGTGAGCGGTGGCCGGGTGCACACCGCGAGCGTCAGCCCGGAGGGCGCGCTCGTCGACGTCGTCAGCGTCGCGGCGGGCGCGGCCGGCGACCCGGACGTGACGCTGGCGATCAACGGGACGAGGGTCGTCTCGTGGACGCAGGCGGACGGCCCGCACGCGGTGCTCGTGCCCCGCCGGCAGAGCACCGGCACGGCGCTCCTACCGATCGGCGCCCTCGGCGATGACGTGCTCGAGCCCGGCGGCGTCGTCGCGGTCGGCGAGACCGAGGCTTGGGTCGTGTCCACCGGCATGGGCCGCGTGCACGCCCGTCGGCTCGTCGTCGGCCAGGACGGACCAGCGGCACCGATCGATCTGGGCGGCGCCGCGGCCACGATGTCCAAGGACGACGGTGCGCGCGGCCGGTGGGTGCTCCTCGACACGGCCGGCGGCGCGCTCGTGCACGTGGACGCGCGCGGGACCGTCCGCCGCACGCCGCTGCCCGCCACCGCCAAGCATCCGGTCTTCACGGTCGACGGCAACAGCGCCGTGCTGGCGTATCAGGCCGGACGCGGGCTTGACGTCTTCGTCCGTCGTGTCCCGGAGGCAGGAGCTCCCGGGCGTCCCGTGAACCTCACCCGGAACGCCCATCGGGTGCGGACGCCGGTGGGCCTCGCTGTCGACCACCTCACGGCGACGACATCGGTGCTCATGCGCTCCGACTCCGGGACGCGAATCGGCGAGGTCCGCAGGGGGCGCGTGAGGACGTGGTCGCCTCCGGGAGCGCAGGCCGCCGAGGCTCCGGTGGGCATCCTCAGGCTGGGGTCAGGCCGTTTTGCCGTCCAGACGCAGGGTTCCGAGACCGTCGAGGACTTCGGCTGCGGCGGCTCGCCGGAGGATGCGTCCGCGTCCACCACGATCGCCGTCTACCGGGGCACGCGCCGGCTTGCCGTCGGACGCCTCTTCAGCGTGCAGGACAACTGCTAGAGCGACCGTGCGAGCCGCGACCGCGGGGGTGTTCGCGGCACGCCGTCACGCCCACAGGATCGCTACACTGCGCGACCCGCGGCGGGATTCCTGAGCGGTCAAAGGGGCGCGGCTGTAAACCGTGTGGCTCTGCCTTCGAAGGTTCGAATCCTTCTCCCGCCACTGCCCGAATCGACGCCGCCCGAGAGGGCGGCGTCGGTCGTTGCGCTACTTCCCCAGTGCGCCATACAGCGCCAGGAGGCCCTTGCGCGCGCTCTTCCACCGCCGCGCCACGTCCTCCGCGTCGTTCGTGAAGCACAGCAGCGCGAGGCCCCGCATCGTCGCCAGGGCGTGATCGAGGGCCTCGCCCGCCCCCGGCTTGGCCATCGTCTGCGGGAAGTACGTCACCGCGCTCTTGGCGATGAGGCGGGTGACGTCACGGCTGACGTCGCCCATCGCCGCGCGGATCTCCGCGTCGGTGCGCGCGGCGACCCAGAGCTCCATCGTCGCCTGGAAGATCGGGCCGGTGTGGACGCGCCACAGCTCGTCCAGCAGCTGCTCGATGTGCTCGTCTTCGGCCACGATCGGGCCCTCGCCGAGTCTTGACTGCAGCTCGCGCGTCAGCTCGAGGGTCACGTGCCGGATGGCGTCGGCGACGAACAGCGCCCGCGTCGGGAAGTAGTGCATCTGCGTGCCCTGCGACACACCGGCGCGGTCGGCGACGCGGCGAGTCGTGAGGCTGGCGTAGCCGTCCTCGACGAGGCAGGCGATCGCGGCATCCAGGAGCGCGGCACGCGTCGTCGCGCGGCGCTCGGCCTGCGTGCGACGGGTGGGCGTCCCGGTGTCGGTCACGCCGGCCATCGTAGTCCAGGTCAGCCGCCCGACCAAACTTATCATTCGATTGATGGGTTCGTGGTAACATCGTCTGGCAGCCCAAGCCTCGGTGGTGGGTGCATCTCCGGCCGGAGAGCGCCACATCATCCCGGCGGCCTGAGGGCCCGTGCCCTGCGGATCAGCGGCACGGGTCCCCCGCTGCTGCTCGCGGGGGGCTTCGGAGATCCCCGCATGGCGTCGCGGCGGACCGGGCGCCGGTCGTCCGCCTTCAGGCGGCGCGAGCGTGTGTTTTCGGAGTGCGCCGACGGGGCCCCGGGCTGATGTCTGACGAAGACCGCGCTGGGCGCGGTGTTCGTCACCGTCTGCTCCGCATCGGGGGGGCGCATGATCGACTTAGGCCGCGGGTTTGGCGCGGCGCGGGCGGGCGACGTCATTCCTGTGCCCTCAGGGGGGCGCATGATCGACGTCGCCTCGCTCGCTCGCCCCCGCTCGCCCCGCTCGCTCGCCCCCGCGCCCCGCCGACCTTCCAGGCCCTACTCCGCCAGAAACGCCGCCAGGTCCGCGTTGAAGCGCACGGGACGCTCGAGCATCGGCAGGTGCCCGGTGTCGGCGTAGATGACCTTGCGGGCGTCAGGGATGGCGGCCTCGTACCCGTCCGCGCACGAGACGGGCACGAGGTGGTCCCTGTCACCCCAGACGATGAGCGTCGGGCAGGCGATCTCCGGGACGCGGTCCTTGAAGTCGTAGGTGGCCAGCTCGACGGCGGCACGCGCGGCGCCCGGCTTGCCGGTGCCGCCGAGGAGCTCGACGACGAGCGCCGGGTGCAGGCGGCGCGGGTGGGTTGTGACGAAGCCGAACGCCAGCCGTCGCCCGTTGCGACGCCGCGCCAGCGTACGCGCGAGCCCGTCCGGGACGCCACCCAGGCCGAAGAGCACGCGTCCGGCGGCGGCACCGCCGGGATGGGCGATGAACTCGGTCGGCAGGCCGATGTACCTGCCGGACATGCCGGCGGCGGCCACGAGCACCAGGCGCTCGACGCGCTGCGGGATGCGGATCGCCAGCTCGGCGGCGACGAAACCGCCCATCGAGTTGCCCACGACGCACGCCGCGTCGACGCCGAGCCGCTGCAGAATCTCGCCGACGATGCGGGCGTAGCCGCTCATCGAGATGCCGTCCGTCGGCAGCTCCGAGCGGCCGAAGCCAGGCAGGTCCAGCGCGATGCAGCGGTGCGTCTGCATGAACTGCGGCAGCTGCTCGACCCAGTGCTGCCAGCACGCCGAGTGGCCGTGGATGAACACGAGCGGCGCCTCGTCGCCCACCTCACCGGTGTCGAGGACGTTGACGTCGGCGCCCTGGACGTGGTGCCAGCTGAGGTACGGCGCCCAGTCGATGTCCAGCCACGCGGGATGCGGCCCGGAGCCGTAGGCGTCCGGGTCGGCGACGTCGGGACTCGCGCGGTGGATCGTGGCCATGAAAGTACGCTACCGGACCGGTCGCATCGCCCCCGTGGCTCACTCCTCCCCGCGCAGCTCCTGCTCGGCGAGGTCGTGTGCCGCATGGCGCACCTCCTGCACCGCCTCGGCATCCGTGGCGCCCAGGCCCTTGAGCAGGTCCGTCGCCATCGAACGCACCTGCCCGACGATGACCGACGCCGACAGGTTCGCAGTGCGCTCCAACCCCAGCGTCGCGCCTCCCGCGGCGCTCACTGCGTGCTGGCGGGCACGTGCTGCGCGTCCGGCATCCAGCGGATCCGGGGCGAGCGCGGTGACGGCGGAGCACAGGTCCCGAAGCGCCAGGATCGTCTCGGGGGGGACGTGCGCGTCCAGGTCGATCGCGCGCACGGCGCCCCGGACGAGCACCCGCACGTTGCGCACCGCGAGGTCCAGTTGCTCGGCCTCGCGCACGTACATCGCCAGGTCCGCGCGATAGCTGCGCCGCAGCGGCGACAGGGATGCGACCTCGTCACCGACCTGCGCGGCCTCGGAGAAGCGCGCCATCAGCGGATCCAGCGCGCGCGCCCGCGCCAGCGTGTCGACGGCGGCGTCATGGTCGCGCAGCTCGAGCGCCTCGGCGACGTCACGCAGGACCGCGCCGAGCTCGTCCAGCAGTGGGGTTGCGGCGCGCTGCGCCAGGCGCGCGGGATTCACGGGCGAGATGACAAGATTGACGAGCAGCGCGATCGCCCCGCCGATGAGGGCGTCGAGCGAACGCGTGAAGGTCACGTGGTCCGGGACGGCCACGCTCGCCACGAGCGCGGCGGACGTCGCGGCCTGCGAGACGACGAGGCGTGAGCCGCCGACGACGACGGCGGCGGCCATCGCCAGGCCGATGACGAGCGCGATCTGTGCCGGCCCTGTCCCCAGCTCGAGCGTGATGAGGTCCGCGACGAGCACACCCACGGCCACGCCGATGACGATCTCCACGGCGCGCGCCGTACGCTGGCCGTACGTGATGCCGAGCGCGATGATCGCGCTCACGGGGGCGACGAAGGGGACGCTGTGGCCGACGACGTCCCGGGCAACCGTGAAGGCCGCGGCGGCGGCAAGCGCGGTCTGCAGGATCGCCGGCAGGACGGTCCACAGCCGCGCGAATCGCGCCCGCACGGTGACCCGCGAGCGCTGGGCCGCCGTGTCCAATAGCTGGGAGGTCCGCCCGGTCACCGGGTCCATGATGCCGCGCCGGGCGCAGAACCTCTGCCACACTGCGGCGTCATGAAGCCGACTCGAACGACTGCGGCGGCGCTGGCTGCCGCGCTGCTCGCCCTGACCGCCGCCGGATGCGGCCAGTCCACCCAGCCCGGAGCCGCCGACCAGGCGATCTCCGCCTCGACGCCGGACACCGCGTCGTCGACGACGACCACCGCGGCGACGACGAACGCGGCAGCGACCACGCCGGCGGCCACCGGCAAGGGTGGCGGCGCCGTGCTGCCGATCAGCACCGACCTGAAGAAGAAGCCCGCGATCCCCAAGCCCAAGGGTGACCCGCCGTCCCAGCTCGTCATCAAGGACATCGTCGTCGGCAAGGGCAAGACCGCCAAGAGCGGCAGCCAGGTCAGCGTCAAGTACGTCGGCGTGAGCTACTCGACCGGTAAGCAGTTCGACTCGTCGTGGGATGGCGGCGCGGAGTTCCCGTTCGCGCTCGGCACCGGGGGCGTCATCCCGGGCTGGGACGAGGGCGTGGTCGGCATGAAGGAGGGCGGGCGCCGCGAGCTCGTCATTCCCGCCGACAAGGCCTACGGCGCCCAGGGCTCGCCGCCGGCGATCGGCCCGAACGAGACGCTCGTGTTCGTGATCGACCTCATCAAGGCGTAGCGGCGTCCGCAAGCGCCGTCCCGAACGGGACTGTCCTCATCCGATCGGACGAGGACAGTCGGCCGATGGATCAGGACGGACGCATGACCTAGCCCCGCGAGCCGATCGTCGATCATGCGCGGTGCACGTGATCGACCGTCCCCTCACCGTTCTCATCGCCGACGACAGCGACGCCTATCGCTCGGGCATCGTCCGCGCGGTCCGGGCGCACGCCGACCTCGAGCTCGTGGGTGAGGTCGACGGCGGTGCCGCCGCGCTGGCGGCGATCACGCAACTCGCGCCGGACATCGCGCTGCTCGATGTCCGCATGCCGGGGCTCGACGGCCTGGAGGTCTGCGAGCGCGTCCGGGCGCTCCTGCCACCGGCGGCCACGAGGGTCGTTCTGATCAGCGCGTCGATGGACGCGACGGTCGTCGCGCGGGCCCGCGAGGTCGGCGCGGACGCCTACCTCTCGAAGGCGGCGTCGCGCCGGGAGATCTGCAGCGAGGCCATCCGGGTGGGCCGCGGCATAGACTGACGTGTGGGGCAGGCGCCGGAGGACCATCCGCGCGATCCGCGTGGCCCCACACCACATGAGCGAAGCCAACGCCCCCCGCGTCCGCGTACTCGTCGCCGACGATCACCCCGTCTATCGGGAAGGCGTCTCGCGTGCCATCAAGGCACGTCCCGAATTCGAGCTGATCGGGGAGGCCGAGGACGGGCGCCAAGCCCTCGAGATGGTCAAGGAGCTCAGCCCCGACGTCGCGGTGCTCGACGTCCAGATGCCTGGTCTGCAGGGCAGCGAGGTCCTGCACGCCATCAAGCGTGACGGCCTGCCCACGCGGGTCGTGCTCCTCAGCGCGCACCTGGACAGCGAGACCGTCTACCGGGCGGTCGCCTCCGGGGCCGGCGCGTACCTCTCGAAGGAGTCCTCGCGCGACCGCATCTGTGACGCAATCGCCGCCGTGGCCCGCGGTGAGGTCGTCCTGTCCGCCGAGGTGCAGGCGGGGCTGGCGTCCGAGATCCAGCTCCGTGAGCGGGACGGGCGCCCGGCGCTGACGCCGCGGGAGCACCAGGTCCTCGTGCTCACCGCCAACGGCCACAGCGCACCCGACATCGGCAAGCAGCTGCACCTGAGCCAGTCGACGGTCAAGACCCACCTGAAGTCGTTGTACGAGAAGCTCGCCGTGAACGACCGTGCCGCCGCGGTGGCCGAGGCGATGCGCCGCGGCCTGCTCGAATAGCGGGTGGCCCCGCCGCCGGGTCGTTCTCAGGTCGCGATGAGCCGGCGCAGCGCGAGCTCGGTGGACCAGAAGGCCAGTGCGTCCCACGGCAGCTCGGCGGGCGTGAACGCGCCGACCTCCATCGCCTCCTCGGTGGTGCGGGCCTCCTCGGTCGTGTGCGCGGTGAAGACGATCAGCACCACGCGCTCGTCCGCGCGGGAGTAGACACCCAGCAGGTCGTCGATCGTGATCGCGATGCGCAGCTCCTCCTGCGCCTCGCGGACCGCCGCCTGCTCGACCGACTCGCCGAGGTCGACGAAGCCGCCGGGGAACGTCCACAGGCCGTGCCCCGGATGGGTCCCGCGGCGCAGCAGGATGATGCGGCCGTCGGCGTCCCGCGGGATCGCGCAGGCCACGGGCTTGGGGTTGTAGAAGGCCTCGTAGCCGCACGCCGCGCAGCGCATCGACCGCGGGGCGTCGAGCGTCACCGCCGACGCGCACCGCGGGCAGTACGAGACGTCATCGAGCGCGGGGTTCAGCGACGGGCCGTGCCGGCCGTCGTGGTCGCTACAGGTGGAGGGCATGCTCGTGGACCAGGCGCCGCTGGATCTCGGTGAGCTCCGCGGGCAGCGCCTCGTTGGCCAGCACGCGGGCCGCCGCCTGGTCGAGCGTCAGGCCCGTCCCCGTGAGGATGCGGCCGATGAGCGGCGGGACATCGCCGGCGCAGATGCCGCTGCCGCAGTCCGGTTTGGGGTGGTCGCGGCGGTCGGTCATCTGGCGTCCAGCGTAGCCAACCGCCGGCGCAGGGGACACTATTCACCACGGGTATACACCAGGTGTATACTGCCGCCGCATGTCGATCGCCAAGACCTTCCTGGGGCTGCTCGAGACCGGCCCGTGCCATGGATACGACCTCAAACGCACGTACGACGAGCGCTTCGGACAGGACCGGCCGCTGGCCTACGGGCAGGTGTACGCGACGCTGTCGCGCCTGCTCAAGCACGGCTTCGTGGAGGTCGAAGGCATCGAGCCGGGGGAGGGGCCCGAGCGCAAGCGCTACGCGATCACCGACGCCGGGGTGGCCGACGTAGGGCGCTGGCTGTCGCAGGCCGAGAAGCCCGACCTTTACCTGCAGAGCACGCTGTACACCAAGGTCGTCCTCGCGCTGCTCACCGACCGGCCCGCCGCCGAGGTCCTGGACACGCAGCGGGCCGAGCACCTGCGCCTGATGCGCGAGCTGACGCGCCGCAAGCTCGACGGCGACCTCGCCGATCAGCTGATCTGCGACCACGCCCTCTTTCACCTGGAGGCCGACCTGCGCTGGCTGGAGTTGACCGCCGCTCGGCTGGAAGCGCTGCGGATGGAGATCACGGCATGAGCTCCGTGGCAGGGACGCAGCAGTCCGCGGGCGCCGGGCGGGGCTCGGGAGCCGCCCAGGCGGCCAACCTACAGACGACCGTGCTCGAAGCGACCGATCTGCACAAGGCCTTCGGGCCGACGGCAGCCCTGGCCGGGGCGTCGCTCAGCGTCGACGCTGGCGAGGTCGTCGCCGTGATGGGGTCCTCCGGATCGGGGAAGTCCACGCTGCTGCACTGCCTTGCGGGCATCGTCCAGCCCGACAGCGGGCGTGTCGTCTACCAGGGGCAGCTGCTCTCGGGCATGCCCGACGCCGAGCGCAGCGCGCTGCGGCGCGGCGACTTCGGCTTCATCTTCCAGTTCGGCCAGCTCGTGCCCGAGCTCAGCTGCGTCGAGAACGTCGCGCTGCCGTTGCGCCTCGGGGGCTCCAAGCGTCGCGACGCCGAGAAGCAGGCGATGGTGTGGCTTGACCGGCTGGAGGTCGCGGAGGTCGCCGGGAAGACGCCCGGGCGGATCTCCGGCGGGCAGGGCCAGCGCGTCGCGGTCGCCCGCGCGCTGGTGACCGGCCCGCGGGTCGTCTTCGCCGACGAGCCGACCGGTGCCCTGGATTCGCTGAACGGCGAGCGGGTCATGCAGCTGCTGGTCCAGGCGGCGCGCGACACCGACGCCGCCGTGGTGCTCGTCACCCACGAAGCCCGCGTCGCGGCGTACTCCGACCGTGAGGTCGTCGTCCGGGACGGCCGCACGCGTGACCTCGGCGACTCCGCATGAGCGCCCGCCGACAGCGGCGTCGCGGTGGCCGGTCGGCGGACCTGGCCCTCGGCGTGCGCCTGGCGCTCGCCGGCGGACGCAGCTCCAGGATGCGCGCCGCGATGACCGCGCTGGGCGTGGGGCTCGGCGTGGCCCTGCTGCTGGGGGCCGCCTCCGTCCCTTCGATGATCAAGCGCGGGCAGGAACGCTCAGCGGCCCGCGCGACGCCACCGCTCGGCGGCGAGCTCAAGCAGGGGCATGACACGCTCGTCGGCGTGTCCGACACGACCTTCCGCGGGGACGACATCCGCGGACGCGATGTGCAGCGCGAAGGGCCGGACGCGCCCGTGCCGCCCGGCACGCGGGGCCTGCCGGCGCCCGGCACGATGCTCGTGTCACCGAAGCTCCGCGACCTGCTCGACAGCGATCGCGGCGCGCTGTTGCGCGCGCGGTTGGACGCGCGTGTCGTCGGCGTCATCGGTGACGCAGGCCTGCGCGGCCCGGCGGAGCTCACCTTCTATCGCGGGAGCGACCGCTTGGGGCCGCCGGGGCAGGCCTCGGGGGCCCAGAGGGTGGACCATTTTGGTGACGGGGCACAGGCCCAGCGGCTGAGTCCCCTGCTGTCGCTGCTCGTGGCGATCGCGGTGATCGTGCTCCTGCTTCCCGTCGCGGTGTTC
>JAOPZJ010000432.1 GCA_025964155.1 Solirubrobacterales bacterium | reverse complement strand
GCGGGCAGCTCGTCGCGCAGCCGGCCGGCCAGCCGCGAGCGCCGCAGCTGCCCGCGGCGCTGGTTGGCCAGCTGGCGGCGCGCGACGCCGTAAGCCACAGTCGCGCCTCGTCGCCCGCCGGCACGTCGTCCAGCCGCCGCCAGGCGACGAGGAACGTCTCGGCGACGATGTCGGCGGCATCCTCCGCGCGGTCGACGCGCCGCAGCGCGTAGGCGAGGAGGTCGCGCTCGGCGGCGGCGAAGAGCTGCCGGAAGCGGTCGGTGGGGTTCTCGGCGATCACGCTGGTGCCTCGCGGTGTCGCCGACCGGCTCGGGGTCTGAACGGGGCCATCTGCGGTGCACATGTCCGGCTCGCCCCCTGGCGTTGCACCCCCGGCCCGGGGGCGTCCCGCTACTTGCTGTCGCCGAGCTCGAGCACCGCGAGGAACGCCTCCTGCGGCACCTCGACCCGACCGACCTGCTTCATCCGCTTCTTGCCCTCCTTCTGGCGCTCCAGCAGCTTGCGCTTGCGCGAGATGTCACCGCCGTAGCACTTGGCGGTGACGTCCTTGCGGAACGCCTTCACGGTCTCGCGGGCCACGACGTTGGAGCCGATCGCGGCCTGGATCGGGACGTCGTACTGCTGGCGCGGGATCTTCTTCTGCAGCTTCTCGGCGAGGGTGCGCCCGAACGCGTACGCCTTGTCCTTGTGCACGAGCATCGAGAGCGCGTCGACGGCGTCGCCGGCCAGCAAGACGTCCAGGCGCACGAGGTTGGAGGCACGCATGCCGGTGATCTCGTAGTCCAGCGAGGCGTAGCCGCGGGTGCGCGACTTGAGCTGGTCGAAGAAGTCCATGACGATCTCCGCCAGCGGCAGGTCGTACTCCAGCTGGACGCGCTCGGCCGACAGGTAGTGCATGCCGGCGTGCTCGCCGCGCTTCTCCTGGCACAGCTCCATGACGGTCCCCACGTACTCCTTGGGCATGAGCATCGAGGCGCGGACGAACGGCTCGCGCACCTCGGCCACGCGCTGGGGGTCCGGGAAGTCTGAGGGGTTGTGGACGCTCAGCTCCTCTCCGTTGGTCAGCGTGACCTCGAAGCCTACCGACGGCATCGTCCCGATGAGCTCGAGGTTGTACTCGCGCTCCAAGCGCTCGCGCACGATGTCCATGTGCAGCAGTCCGAGGAAGCCGACGCGGAAGCCGAAGCCCAGCGCGTCCGAAGTCTCGGGCTGCCAGTCCAGCGCGGCGTCGTTGAGCGTCAGCTTCTCCAGCGCGTCGCGCAGGTCCGGGTAGTCGTCGCCGTCGATCGGGAACAGGCCGCAGAAGACCATCGGCTGGACCTCCTGGTAGCCGGGCAGCGCCTCCGTCGCGCCATGGTGCTTCGTCGTGAGCGTGTCACCGACGCGTAGCAGCGTCACGTCCTTCAGGCCGGTGATGAGGTACCCGACTTCACCGGCGGTGAGCTTGTCGATCGGGGTCATCGCCGGCGTGAAGAAGCCGATCTCGTCGATGTCGGCCTCCGTCTGAGCGGCCATCGCGCGGATCGCGTCACCCTTGGTGAACGTGCCGTCGACGACGCGGATGTAGGCGACGACGCCGCGGTACTGGTCGAACTCGCTGTCGAAGATGACGGCGCGCGGAGGGTCGTCGGGGTCCCCGTCGGGCGCCGGCACGCGTCGTACGAGCTCCTCGAGGACGTCCTCGACCCCCATGCCGGTCTTGCCCGAGATGCGCTTGATGGAGTCCGGGTCCTCGCCCAGCAGCTCTGCGACCTCGCCGGCGACGCGCTCGGGCTCGGCGCCCGGCAGGTCGAGCTTGTTCAGGCAGGGGATGATCTCCAGGCCCGCCTCGACCGCGAGGTAGGTGTTGGCCAGCGTCTGGGCCTCGACGCCCTGGGAGGCGTCGACGACGAGCAGCGCGCCCTCGCACGCGGCGAGGCTGCGGCTGACCTCGTACGTGAAGTCGACGTGGCCGGGCGTGTCGATGAGGTGCAGCTGGTAGGTCACGCCGTCCTTGGCGGTGTACGCGACGCGGACGGCCTGCGCCTTGATCGTGATGCCCCGCTCACGCTCGAGCTCCATCGAATCCAGCACCTGATCGCGCATGCCCCGCGCGTCGACGGTGTGGGTCATCTCCAGGATGCGATCGGCCAGCGTCGACTTGCCGTGGTCGATGTGGGCGATGATCGAAAAGTTGCGGATGAGGGACTGGTCGCTCATGGAGTCCGCTGAGGATACGTTGCTTCGGTTCCTGCCCCACCCCACGCATGCCCCCGCGGCGGCGTGGGTGCTACGAGCGCGTGATCGTCGTGACGGTGTAACGGCTCGTGACGCGAAAGGCCGCCGGGTCCTCGTTGGCGGCGTGCAGGATGCCCAGGATCTCCGCGTCCACCTCCGCGAAGCGCACGTCCCCGACCACCTCACGCGTCGCGATCCACACCGGGTGATGCTCGACCTGGTCGCGCTCCCACGCCTCGGGTGAGGCGGCGACGAACGCCACCGTCGCCTCGGCGGTCTCGATGGTGACCGGGTGGACGGCGAACAGCTCACGGACGGCGGCGGGGTCGCCCCAGTCGGCCCGCGGCGGCTCCTCGGCGTCGGTCGTGGGGACCGCCCGTGCCGTAGGTCGGGCGATCGCCGCGCCCACGTCCGCGAGCGCCCCGTCGCGGACCCAGCCGGTCACCAGCGCGCGACCTCCCGGGACCAGCACGCGGACGAGCTCTGCCGCCGTCCGCGCCTGATCGGGCGCGAAGATGAGGCCGAAGACCGACAGGGCGACGTCCACGCTGGCGCTGTCGATCGGCAGGTCCTGGGCGTCGCCGGTGAGGAACCGCGCCACCAGGCCGGCCGCGCGGGCGCGCTGCTCGGCGACGAGCACGAGCCGGGAGGCGAGGTCCACACCCGTGACGCGCGCCCCGAGCGCGGCAGCCTTCAGCGCCGCGTTGCCGGTCCCGCAGGCCACGTCCAAGACGACATCGCTCCGGCGGATGCCGGCGTGGGCCACCACGGCGGTGCTGACGCCGTCGAGTGCGGCCGCCGTCCGCTCGTAGCTGCCGATGGACCAGTCGATCATGCGCGGGACCGGTGCAGGCGGCCGGTGACGAAGCGGCGGATCTGGTCGGCTTCGGGGACCTTCATGACGAGCACAGCGGCCGCGTACGCGACGAAGCCCGTCAGCGCGGCGCCGCCAACAGACAGGATCTGGGCGGGCAGCGAGCGGCCCAGCAGCTGGTCCAACGCCCACCATGTGCCGTAGCTGATGGCGCCCAGCAGCCCGCTGGCGTTGACGATGCGCAGCAGCGCGTGGAGCATCGCCGCGCCCTCCAGGCTGCCCTTCAGCAGCCGCCGCAGGTAGATCGCCTGCGCGATCGTCATGCCCGCGCTGGCCACCGCGGTGCCGATGACGAGGCCGGCGATGCCGAACGGCTTGTAGAGCAGCAGGCTGATGACGAGGTTCACCAGGAGGTTGCCGGCGGCCAGGGCCGTGGGGATCCACGGCCGCTGGAGGCTGAAGAACGTGCGCGTCAGGAGCAGGTTCACGCCGGCGAAGGGCAGGCTGAAGGAGAACCAGAACAGTGCCGTTGAGACGAGCTCGGTCGAGCCGGGGCCGAACTCGCCACGCTGGTAGACGAGCCGGACGATCGGCGTGGCGAGCACGGCGCAGAAGACGGCCGCGGGCACGAGCAGCAGGAAGATCTGCCGTGATCCGGTGCTCATCGTCGCGCGCAGCCCGTCCAGGTCGCGGCGCGCGGCGAAGCGGCTCAGCGTCGGGAACAACACGGTCGCCAGCGCCACGGAGAACATGCCCTGGGGCAGCATGTAGATGCGGAACGCCGCGTCGATCGCCCGCGGCGCCTCCTTGGACACGAGCGTCCCGAGGCTCGAGTTGATGTAGAGGTCGAAGTTGATGACGCCGAGGCTGATCGTGATCGGCAGCATGAGGACGAAGACCCGCTTGATGCGCTCGTCGCGGAGGCTCACGGTCCGCGAGAAGCGGAAGCCCAGGCGCCCGAGCATCGGCAGGGCCATCAGGAGCTGCACCAACGTGCCGACCAGGACACCGATCGCGTAGGCGTAGAGCTGGTCATCGCCGTGGAAGAGCGGCCGCAGGACGACGAGGCAGCCGATGATCACGACGTTCCACACGAGCGGCGCAATCGCCGGGATCGCGAAGTGCCCGTAGGCGTTGAGGATGCCGACGACGAGGCCGTTGACGCCGAGCAGCAAGACGATCGGGAACAGCACCTGGCTCAGGCCGACGGTCAGGTCCACGAGGGGCCCGCTGAACTCCGGCCCCAGGAAGATCGGCATGATCGTCCCGGCGAAGACGATGAACAGCGCGGTGATCGCCCCCAGAGCGGCGATGATGCAGAACAGCAGCGTGCTTGCGAGCTGTGCCGCCTCCCGGGGCCGCTTCTGCTCCAGCAACTCGGTGAAGACGGGCACGAAGGCGGCGCTGATCGCCGCGTCCGCGAACAGGCTGCGGACGAGGTTCGGGAACTGGAAGGCGAGCGTGAACGCCGACGCAGCGCCGCTCGTCCCGAAGTAGCTGGACGCCACGACCTCACGGACCAGGCCCATGATGCGGCTGAGCCCGGTCGCGACCGAGAAGATGACGGTGTTGCGGGCGACGCCGCTGCGCTTGGGGGGGTCTTCGGAGGCCGGCGCGGTGGTTGGGGGCGAAGCAGACAAGTGGCCGGAGGCTAGAGGACTGCGGCGGTGGCACACCCCCCGCACGGCGCCGGCACCTCCACAGCGCTACACTTCGCCGTCGCTTATGGCCAACATCGCATCCCAGAAGAAGCGCATTCTCCGCGCAGAGCGCGAGCGCCTCGAGAACCGTCGCTACACCTCCTCGATCCGGACGTACTTCCGGCGCCTCGAGGCCTCCGCCGCCGCAGGCGACGCCGAGACCGCCGACGCCGACCACCGCGAGCTCGTCTCGCTCATCGACAAGGCCGTCAAGCGCGGCGCGCTGCACCGCAACACGGGCGCTCGCAAGAAGTCCCGCGCCGCCCGCATGCGCACCCGCCAGCCCGTCTAGCACCGCGCTGCACCGGCGCCGCCAGGCGCCGCCCTTTCGCTGGATCCGACACCGCCCACTCCGGGCGGTGTTTTTGTGCGCGGCTCTACCCTGCCCTTTCGCGCACGCACCCGTCCTTGACTTCAAGTTCACTTGAAGGAGCATCATCACCGCCATGGCCTTCCTCTCCCGTTCCGCGTTCAACGCCGCCCCGCCGACCGAGGTCCCCGGTGCGCTGGCCCTGGACATCGATGCGCTGACGAAGCGCTACCCCACCGGGACGGAGGCGCTCCGGGGAGTGTCGCTCGAGATCCAGGCCGGTGAGTTCTTCGGGCTGCTGGGACCGAACGGGGCGGGCAAGTCGACGCTGATCCACTGCACGACCGGCCTGGCCAGGCCGTCGTCGGGCTCGATCAAGGTCTTCGGCCATGACGCCGTGGAGCATTACGAGGAGGCCCGCAAGGCCGTCGGGCTCGCGCCGCAGGACCTCAACATCGACTGGTTTCTCACGCTGGAGGAGACGCTGGACTACCACGGCGGCTACTTCGGGATGCCCAAGCGCGAGCGCAAGGAGCGGATCGCCGAGCTGCTGGAGGCCTTCTCGCTGTCGGCGAAGAAGAACGACCGCACCCGGACGCTCTCCGGTGGCATGAAGCGGCGCCTGATCCTCGCCCGCGCGCTCATGCACCGCCCCCGCTTCCTCATCCTCGACGAGCCGACCGCCGGGGTCGACGTCGAGCTGCGCCTGGAGCTGTGGCACTACGTCCAGCAGATCAACGCCGAGGGGACGACGATCCTGCTGACGACGCACTACCTCGAAGAGGCCGAGCAGCTCTGCGACAAGATCGCCTTCATCAACGACGGGCAGATCGTCGCGCAGGGCACGAGCCAGGAGCTCGCCGCGCAGTACGGCGTCGCCGGGTTGGAGGACGCCTACCTGGAGCTCGTGGGCCGCAAGGAGCTCTCACGGGCGCACGTCAGCGAAGCCGCGTCATGACGCCGGCGCAGATCCGCTTCACCTCGCTCCTGCGGCGCGAGGTCAACCGCTTCCTGAAGATCAAGCGCCAGACGCTCGGCGCCCCGCTGCTGGAGACGTTCCTCTACATCTCCGTCTTCGGCGCCGCCCTCGGCTCGCGCATCAGCAAGCTGCACGGGGTCGACTACGTCGTCTTCATCGTCCCCGGGCTCATCATGATGGCCTGGGCGATCAACGCGTTCTCGAACAACTCCTCGTCGATCCTCCAGCAGAAGTTCCAGCGGGCGATCGACGACCAGCTCTCCTCCCCCGCCTCACCGCTGGAGCTGCTGCTCGCGTTCTCGCTCGGTGGATTCCTGCGCGGCCTGCTCATCGCGACGCTGACCTTCTGCGCGGCCTCGGTGCTCGTCGACATGCCGCTCGAGCATCCGTTCGTGCTCGTCCCCGCGCTGTTCCTCGTCGGGTTCTTCTTCGCCCAGCTGGGCGTCCTGGTGGGGATCCGCGCGGAGCAGTTCGACGACGTCTCCTTCGCCCAGACGTTCGTCCTGCAGCCGCTGATCTTCCTGGGCGGCGTGTTCTACTCGGGCTCGCTGCTGCCCGAGCCCTACCAGACGCTCACGCACTTCAACCCCGTCTACTACATGATCAACCTGGTCCGCTACGGCTTCCTGGACTACTCGGAGGCCGGCATCGCGCTGTCCCTGGGTCTGCTGACGCTGGCAGTCTCGGCGCTCTTCGCGCTGAACCTGCGGCTCTTCGCGACGGGATACCGCCTACGGGCCTGAGGGACCCCGACGGGCGCGCATCAGGGCAGGCCGTGCATCGCGAGGGACTGGTTGGCGTAGCGCGCATCACCCGTCAGCTCATCGCCGACCCAGGCCGGCGGTATGAATGCCTCGCTCTGCGCCTCGGAGACGAACTCGATCTCCGCGGTCATCAGCCCTTCCAGCGCCCCCGCGTAGACGTCCAGCTCGAGCACGAACCCGTCCCGAAGGTCGATGCGGTGGCGGCGCTTGTGGACCCGCCGCCCCTCGGTCAGCGGCCAGAGCCGCTCGAAGCCGGCGGCGTCGAGCTCGAGCTCCTCCTCCAGGCGGGTGCGCCCGCGGCCACCCTTGATCGTCAGCACGTGCCTGGGACCATCGGCGCGGACGCGCACCTCGACCGGCCCGTCGAGCGCGAGGTAGCCCTGGCGGATCGGCCGACTCGGTGCGCCGGCGAGCCGGTCAGGCAGCTGCGTGACGCGGAACTTGCGCTCGATCTCCACGCGTCAGCTCCCGGCGGACATGGTCTTCTGCGTATCGGCCCAGACGGTGACGTAGGCCTGCACGCGCTTGGCGAACGCCCTGGGTGACTCGGCGTAGATCCGGCGTCCCAGCACGAGCGCGTCGTGCAGCAGCTCATCCTGGCGGTGGGCGATGCGCTCGAGGATCGAGTCGGTCTGTGGGCCCGCGTCCACGCGCCCCGTCGCGATCGTCTCGTGCAGCACGGCCAGGTCGTGGTCGTCGCCGAGCAGCTCGGAGAGCACGTGCGCCTGCTCGGCGTCCGCGGTGAGCACGGGCTCCCAGGCGTCGACGATGAGCCGCTCCTGATACCAGAGGTCCTTGACGCGTTTGCGCCACTCGTGGCGCGCGTCGACGGCCGGGTCCTCTTCGACGCCGGTCAGGTCGGCCCGGCCGCGCGCGTAGGTCCGCGCGAGCCCGTCGACCACGATCGGCCACGTCGCTGCGTCGACGGGCCAGTCGGCGATGTCCTGATGAACGGCGCCGAGCTGCCGGATCGCTGCCGCGATCGGGTCCTCGGCGCGGCCGGACGCCGGCGGGCGGGCCGCCCGGGTCACCCCGGCACGCAACGTGTTGAAGGCCGCCGGCGGGATGTCGCCGCCGTAGCGCTCCTCCAGGTCGTCGACGACCTCCATCAGCACGTCGGCGTCGCGCGTGCCCGAGAGGGTTCGCCCCGTGTCTCGGAGCGCGGCGTTGGCCGCCTTGAAGCGCTTGCCGCCGATCACCGGGCGCGCGAGGCGCAGCAGCGAACGCGTCTTCTTCAGGCTCTTGCGCGCCTCGTGGACGGCCTCGGCGCGCGTCTCGTCGGTCGCGGTCGCCAGGCCGTCGCGCGCGGCTTCCAGCTGTTCGGCAGCGCAGCGCCGCAAGCCGTCGCCGGGCGTCTCGGTCATCGTCAGTCGGTAGGACATGCGGCGTTCGTGTGCCCGATCCCCTAGGCGGCTACGCCGCGATCGCGACGATCGTGCGCAGCGTCGCGGTGTCGTCGGAGAGCTCCGACAGGCCGCGGCTGGCCGTCTCCAGGTCCGCGAGGGCGATGACGGCCGTGCGCAGGCTCTCCAGGTCGGTGCCCCGGGCGTCGCGGATGCGGCGATCGGCCATCCACGGCGGCATCTTGATGGCGGCCTTGACCTGAGCCGGGGACTCCCCCGCGTCCAGCCGGGCGGCGATGGCCTCCAGCTCCCGGATCCGCCGGGCCATGAGCGGGATCAGGCGCCCGACGGATTCGCCCTGCGCGCGCAGCTCGAGGTACGCGCGGATCGCCCGCTCACCGTTGCGTGCGACGAGCGCGTCGACGAAGCCCCACACCTGCTGCTCGGCGGACGGGGCGGCGGCGGCGCGGACCTCGTCCATCCCGAGCACGGTCCCCGGGCCGTGCTCGAGCGCGAGCTTCTCGAGCTCACGCAGGAGGCGCTGCTGGCGTTCGCCCACGAGGTCGATGAGCAGGCGCGCGGCCGACGACTCCAGGTCGACGCCGAGCCTGCGGGCCTCCCCGATGGCCCAGCGCGGCAGCTCCTTGCCCTTCAGCAGCGTCTCGGTGGCCACGGATCCTCCGGCGGCCTGCACCGCGGCGACGAGGGCGGCCGGCGCTTTGGCACGGCCGTCCTCCCGCGCGAAGAACGCGACCGTCGTGGCCACCGGCATCGACGCGAGCGTCGGCTGCAGATGCTGCTTGACGTCGGCGTCCTTCCACCGCTCGACGCCGTCCACCACGAGGAAGCGCTGGCCCATCGCGAACGTCATCGCGTTCAGGGCCAGCGCGATGAGCTCGGGCGTGGAGGCATCACCCTCGAAGACCTCGACGCCACCGCTGCCGGACTCCGCCTCGGCCATCTCCCGTAGCCGGGCGCGGCGCTCGGCGACGCGACCGTGGTCGTCGCCGTGGATGAGGAACGCGGGCTTCCATGCGGGCATCTGCGAGCGAGGATAGTCGTGGGACACGACGCTACCCGGCGGCCCGCACGATCCAGCCCCGTCGTCCGAGGTCCGCGCGGACGCTGCCGTCGCGGTCGGTCCGCACGACGCGCGGGACGACGCGCAGCGCTCGCAGCGTCGCCGGCGCCGGATGGCCGTAGGTGTTGCGTGCGCCCACCTCGATCCCCGCCACAAGCGGATCCAGCCGCTCCAGCAGGGCCGGCAGGCCGGGGTCGGCGCTGCCGTGGTGTGGCACCTTCAGGACGTCGACCCGCTCCAGGTCCAGGCGGGAGAGGACGTCGGATTCGGCGTCGGCGGTCAGCAGCACCCGGGCCCGCCCGATCGTGGCCTCGAGGACGATCGCCCGCAGGTTCGGGTCATCACCGGTCTGCGCGCTCGTCGGACCGTCGCCGGGACTGAGCACGCGCA
>JAOPZJ010000424.1 GCA_025964155.1 Solirubrobacterales bacterium | reverse complement strand
CGGTGTTGGGGGATCGGGCGCTAGCCCATCCCCCAACCAGCGGCGCCGCGTGGGCGCGGCGAGACGTCGGCGAAACCCGATCAGCCGCCGATGGCGCTCATCGTCCGGAGCGGCTGAATAAAGCCTTCCTCGTTCACGTGGTGCTTGAGCTCCTTCTTCCACACCGCGGCGCGGATGATGGCGTCGAGCTCGTCGTCGGTGGACCCGTCGCGCAGGGGCGTCCGCAGATCTGTCTCGTGGAGGCTGAAGAGGCAGGTGCGCAGCTTGCCGTCGGCGGTCAGGCGAATGCGGTTGCAGTCCCCGCAGAACGGGTCGCTGACCGGGTCGATGAAGCCGATCTTGCCCTTGCCGTCGGCGAAGCGGTACACACGGGCGGTCGCCGACGGCTCGCGCGGCATCGGCTCCAGCGGGTGCACCTTGCCGATCGCCTCGCGGATCTCCGCGCCGGTGAGGACGCTGTCCGGCGTCCAGTTGCGGTCCGCGTCCAGCGGCATGAACTCGATGAAGCGGACCTCGTAAGGGTGTTCGCGCGCGAAGGCGGCGAAGGGTAGCGCCTCCGTCTCGGTGAACCCGCGGATGGCGACCGCGTTGATCTTGATCGGGTGCGCCTCCGGATGCTTCGCCAGCGCGTGTAGCCCAGCGAGGACCCGGGGCAGGGCGTCCCGCCGCGTCAGCTCGAAGAACCGGTCGCGCTGCAGTGAGTCGATCGAGATGTTGAACCGGTGCACGCCGGAGGCCACGAGCGCGTCGGCGTCGCGCTCCAGCAGGAAGCCGTTCGTCGTGACGCTCAGGTCCTGAAGGCCGGGGATCCGCGCCAGGCGCCCGGCGAGCAGCGGGAAGTCGCGGCGCACCAGCGGCTCGCCGCCGGTGAGGCGCACGTCGTGCACGCCCATCGACACGAGCAGGCCGACGACGCGCTCGATCTCCTCGAAGCTCAGCACGTCCGAGCGCTCCAGCCACGGCAGCCCCTCGGCGGGCATGCAGTATTGAC
Organism: Solirubrobacterales bacterium; assembly: GCA_025964155.1. Taxonomy (GTDB): domain Bacteria; phylum Actinomycetota; class Thermoleophilia; order Solirubrobacterales; family Solirubrobacteraceae; genus Paraconexibacter. Next base: position 1,917 of record JAOPZJ010000424.1, on the reverse strand, counting down.
AGCGGAAGTTGCACCGGTCGGTCACCGAGACGCGGACATCCTGGATCCGCCGGCCGTGTCCGTCGACGAGGGGTGTGCGCGCTGAGTCCACCCCCAAAGGCTACCCTGCGGCCCGATGCCCGCGAAACGCAACTCTCTGCTGCCCTCGCTGCTCGCGCCGCCGGCGCTGGCGGTGGTGATGATCGTCGCCGGCTGCGGCGCCGGCAAGCAGGACGCCGGTGCCCCGCAGACGCAAGTGAAGGCGGCGGTCCAGCGCTTTGGCGCGGCGTCGGCACGCAAGGATTACCAGCTGATCTGCGACAAGCTCATCGCCCAGGCCCTGTCGGACAATGTCGAGCAGCTCGGGCTGCCGTGCGAGCAGGCGTTCAAGCAGGGGCTGGACGCCGTCCGCGGCGCGAAGCTGCGGATCGACTCGGTGCGCGTCACGGGCGTGACCGCGTTCGCGCAGGTGCACACCACTGCCATCGGCCAGCCGCCGTCGGATGACACGCTGAAGCTCGTCAAGGTCGGCCAGGCCTGGAGGATCGTCTCGCTGAGCGCCGGCAACGACCCGGGCGCCAAGACGCCGACGGCCCAGAAGCCGACGGCCAAGAAGCCCGGCTGAGAGCTGCTACCGCTTGACGAGCACGTAGACCAGCGCACCCGCGAAGGCGAGCTGGCCGAAGGTGAGCGCGGTGCCCAGGTTGGCCGCACCCGCGGCGAGTGCGACGAGCGTCGCCGCGACGAACGCGACGACCATGATCAGCAGGTCGGTCCGGATGTGGCTGCTCATGACGTGGAGTCTGGCGGACCGGCGCCCGCGTCGGCGGCGCGGTGCTCCAGGGCGTGCACGATCGAGGGGATGTCGTCTCCGGGCGCCATTGCGTCGAGGAAGCGCCGGGCGGCACGGCGCCCGCCCAGCGCCCGGATCCCGCGCTCGCCGTGCTCGGCCGTGAATTCCGCCAGGGCGCTGGCGCGGCGCGACGCCAGGCGCCGCCCGGGGAGGTCGAGCGTTTCGCGGTGCGCGTCCAGCGCTCCGACGAGGTCGCCCATCCCGATCGGTGGCGAGGCGACGGCGCTGACGGCCACGACCTTCGTGTCCCGGGAGCCGGCCGAGCGCAGTGCCGCGTTCACGTCGCGCCGGGCGCGGATGGCGATGTCCCCGAGGTCGGCCTTCGTCACGACGAGGACGTCGGGGATCTCCATGATCCCGGATTTCAGGAACTGCAACGCGTCGCCGGACCCGGGCTGCACGATCACGGCGACGGTGTCCGCGACCTCGGCGATCTCCGTCTCGGACTGGCCGACGCCGACCGTCTCGATGACGACGACGTCGAAGGCGGCGGCCAGCGCGTGGGCGGCGGCGCGGGTGGCAGGTGCCAGGCCACCGAGGCGCTCACCCGCGGCGGTCGAGCGGATAAAGGTGGCGTGATCGTGCGGGTCGAAGGCGATGCGCGCGCGGTCGCCGAGCAGCGAGCCTCCGCTGCGGCGCGAGGACGGGTCCACGGCAAGCACCGCGACGCTGCGCCCGCGCGCGCGCCACTCGCGCACGAGCTGGCTCAGCAGGGTCGACTTGCCGGCACCGGGGGGGCCGGTGATGCCGACGACGTGCCCGCGGGCCTCGCCGCCGAGCCGGCCGGGGGAGACGCCGCGAAGCAGATCCGCGATCGCCTCGCGGGCGACCGGGGCGCGGTTCTCGACGAGGTTGAGGACCGCGGGGGCCGCCGTCAGGTCACCCTCGCGCAGGCGCTCGGCGAGCCGTGCGCCGTCGGGCGGACCGGCGGGAGCGGGCACGGCGGGTGCGGCCTACGCCGCGCCGGTGGCCGCGACGCCGTTGGTCTGCGCGACGAGCTCAACGATGTCGCGCATGATGCGGCGCATGTCGAAGTCCTTCGGCGTGTAGACGGCGGCCACGCCGGCGTCCTTCAAGGGCTGCTC